>CAMJHP010000041.1 GCA_946405575.1 uncultured Bacteroidales bacterium
ACCATACGAGACATAAAAAAAAGAGGATGTGCCAGTTTTGACACACCCTCTTTTTCGTCATTGCGAGCGAAGTGATCCAGAGTCTAAAACCCTAAGAATAGAACTTATACTAATCCTTTCTCCTTCAGCAATCCACTCATCTGTTCCTGCAACTTCTTCGCTTCTTCACCAGCCCGAATGGCAAAGTCGCTGCCATTCGAAGCATAGATGATGCCTCTTGACGAGTTGACCAGCAAGCCACATTCGTCATTTAATCCATTCTCAGCAACGGCCTGCAAGTCACCGCCTTGTGCACCTACGCCTGGGACGAGGAAGAAATAGTCAGGCAACATCTTGCGGATCTCGCCCAACTCCTCGGGATGTGTGGCACCAACGACAAACATCATCTGTTCTGAGGTAGCCCAAGTGGTGGCCGTTTGCAACACCTGTTGGTGCAACATCCTTTCTCCGACATTGAGGTATTGGAAGTCCTGGGAGCCTTTGTTGGAGGTCAAGGCCAAGAGGATGACCCATTTGTCCTCGAAGTTGAGGAAAGGCTCTACCGAGTCTTTACCCATGTAAGGTGCCACCGTCAGGGCATCGGCTTTCAATGTGTTGAAGAAAGCCTTGGCGTAATTGGCCGAGGTGTTGCCGATGTCACCGCGTTTGGCATCCGCGATGATGAAGATGTCGGGATGGTTGTTCTTGATGTATTGGACGGTACGTTCAAGACTCTGCCAGCCTTTGGCGCCGTACACTTCGTAGAAAGCGGTGTTGGGTTTGTAAGCCACCGCGTACGGGGCAGTCTTGTTGATAATCTGTTTGTTAAACTCAAAGATGGGGTCGTCCATAGCCAACATTTCCTGCGGAATCTTGTTGATGTCAGTGTCCAACCCAACACAGAGGAACGATTGCTTTTTCTTGATTTGCTCAAATAACTGGTGTTTATTCATAATATCATGATTCTATGTTTTCTTTCAGTCTTTCAGCGTTTTCCGCCATTTGCAGGCGGTTGATGATTTCATCCAAGTCGCCATCCATGACGGCGGCGAGGTTATATACCGTCAGGCCTTCCACGCGGTGGTCAGTGACGCGGCCTTGAGGGTAATTATAAGTGCGGATCTTCGCCGAGCGGTCGCCGGTCGAGACCATGGTCTTGCGCTTGGCGGAGATGTCGCTGATGTATTTCTGGTATTCCATGTCGTAGATGCGTGTACGCAGTCGCGCCAAGGCGCGTTCGCGGTTCTTGGGTTGGTCGCGGGTCTCGGTGCACTCGATGAGAATCTCTTGCATCTCGCCTGTGTTGGGATTCTTCCACATATAACGCAGGCGCACGCCAGACTCCACCTTGTTCACGTTCTGTCCGCCAGCGCCACTGGAGCGGAAGGTGTCCCACTTGATTTCACCTTCATTGATTTCCACGTCAAATTCCTCGGCTTCGGGCAACACGGCCACGGAAGCGGCAGAGGTGTGGATGCGGCCTTGGGTCTCGGTCTTGGGTACGCGCTGCACACGATGTACGCCCGACTCGAATTTCAGGATGCCATAGCAACCGTTGCCCGTGACGGTGAAATCAATTTCCTTGTAGCCGCCGCTCGCGCCTTCGCTGACGGAGGTCACTTCCACCTTCCAGCCACGGTTTTCGCAGAACTTTGAGTACATACGGAACAGGTCGCCGGCAAAGAGGCAGGCTTCGTCGCCGCCCGTGCCTGCACGGATTTCCATGATGGCGTTTTTGCTGTCCTGTGGGTCTTTGGGAATCATCATCACGCGGATGTCCTGTTCTAATTGCTCGATGCGCGTTTGGGCGGTGTCCAATTCCTCTTGGGCCATCTTGCGCATTTCCTCATCCTTCTCCGTAGCGAGGATTTCGCGGGCTTCTTCCACGTTGGTTTTCAGCGTTTTGTATTCCTTGAAGGCCATGACGATAGGCTCCAAGTCCTTATAGTCCTTGTTGAGCTTCACGAACTTCTTCATGTCGGAAGCCACGGCAGGGTCGGCGAGCTGTTCGCCCATTTCCTCCCAGCGGTGTTTGATCGTTTCTAATTTTTCGGTGATGTCCACGGTTTTAGAATTGTTGGGCAAAGGTACAAAATTATTGGCGAAAATCGGTGTTTTGCCAATTTTCGCCAATAATTGTTCTTGACTTATGTCAGCTTAACTTATTCAGCAGGGGTTGTAAAACTAATATCCTTTCCAAAAACAACCGAATTTTCATTGAGAAATGCAAAAGCCCTGAAATGGTATTCTGTTTCTTGCTCCAGACCAACAAGCGTATACTCAAACGGTCTCGGTAGTGATACATCAGGATGGTCATAGTCTGTTGCATAAACGCAAGAGACCATTTGTGACATGTCAGGATTGGGTTCTTCTCCTAAGCAATAACCGTAAGCCCAAAGCTCATTAATGCTTTTGTCAAGCGATTTGATGATGCCGGTAATTTTTGCATGATGTGCATTAACTATTTCCGGCTGATTGGTTTTGATGGTGACTTTTTCACCGTTTTTGTTGCAACTTGTGAATCCGAAAATGAGCAAAATGCCCATTAAGGCTAAAAACTTCGATTTGTTCATGATGTTTATGATTTGTAGGTCGTTTAATACTCAAATGTTCCAAACCCGCTCTTAATCGTCAATCTCTTTTGCTCCGAAGTCTCCACATGCCCAATAATCTGACTATCAATATCGAACTGCTTTGCAATGGAAATCATCTCATTGGCAGCCTTTTCGTTAGTGTAGATTTCCAAACGATGGCCCATGTTGAAGACCTTGTACATCTCGTGCCAGTCGGTGCCCGAGGCTGCTTGAATCATTCGGAACAAGGGCGGCAATGCCAACATATTGTCTTTCACGATGTGCAGTTTATCAACGAAATGCAGTACCTTGGTCTGCGCTCCGCCGCTGCAATGGATGATGCCGTGGATTTGTTTGCGGAATTCCTTCAGAATCGGGATCATCAGCGGGGCGTAGGTGCGGGTGGGCGAGAGGATGAGTTTGCCTACATCCACGCCAGGGACTTCAGTCGGATCAGTCAGTTTGTGCGGACCAGAATAGACCAACGCTTCTGGGATGCTGTGGTCATAGCTCTCATCGTATTTCTCTGCCAGATAATGGTTCAGCATGTCGTGGCGGGCCGATGTGAGACCGTTGCTGCCCATGCCGCCGTTGTAGCTGTCCTCGTAGGTGGCTTGTCCGTAGGAGGCGAAGGCCACAATGACATCATTCGGCTGTATGCTGTTTTCAATCACTTCGTCACGACGGATACGTGTCGTCACGGTGCTGTCGACGATGACGGTACGCACCAAGTCGCCCACATCGGCGGTCTCGCCACCGGTGAGCCAGATGCCGATGCCCAAGTCACGAAGCTTCTGCAAAAAGTGCTCTGTTCCGTTAATCAAGGCGGAAATCACCTCGCCTGGAATCAGGCTCTTGTTGCGCCCGATGGTGGAGGAGAGCAGTATATTGTCGGTCGCGCCCACGCAGATAAGGTCGTCGGTGTTCATTACCACGGCATCTTGTGCCACGCCTTCCCACACGCTCATGTCGCCGGTCTCTTTCCAATAAAGGTAGGCCAATGAGGATTTCGTTCCTGCACCGTCAGCGTGCATGATGTTGCAATATGCGGGGTCGCCGCCGAGAATGTCGGGGATGATTTTGCAGAAAGCGTTGGGATACAAGCCCTTATCGAGGTTCTTGATGGCGTTGTGGATGTCTTCCTTTTCGGCTGAAACGCCGCGTTGTGAGTAGCGATTGTCCATATTTTTTGACTTCGGGACTTTGGGACTTCGGGACTACGGGGCTGGAAGTCTCGCGGTCCCGTAGTCACGCAGTCACGCAGTCATTATTATTTGAACTTTAACTTTTTCTCTTTGGTGTCAAACTCGAAGTTGCCGAGTTGCTTCATGTTTTTCTGTCCGATGACCCATTGTTCGATCATCTTGCTGACGACCTTGCACTCCACATTGTAGAGCGAGCGGCCGGCAATTCTCACTTCCTTGATGACGAAGACAGCTCCGTTTTGGATACCGCCTGTAGTGAGTATTTTGTCCACATCGCCTTGGAAGTCACTTGCTGCGATACGGTTGTCCTTCAACAGTTGCAGGGCACGGCTCTCGCTGACGCAGAAGTCGGCATTTTGACTATACGTGAAAGGCTCGTTATAACCGTCTACATTACCGAAGAAGTTGAAATAACCTTTCTTGTCAATGGTGAACATCTCACTTTGGTCTTCCTGCGGGTTGATAGCGATATTGACCGTGCCGCCCTCCTTGATTTCGTCACGAGGCACGTAGTCCTTGCTCAGGATGCGGAATTCGGTACGACGGTTCATCTGGTGGGCGGCTTCTTTCACTTCGGTATTCGGCAACTTGTTGATGAAGTCTTCTGTAAGTCTTGTACCAGCTTTGAAAGTATAACCTCTCACAGTGATGTCTTTCTGGATGGTGCGAGGCACTCTTTCGCCATAACCCTTGGCAGTCAAGCGAAGCGGGTCGATACCACGAATGATAAGATAATCAACTACACTCTGGGCACGTTTCTGAGACAAGATATCATTGTGTTCGTCAGTATCACGAGCATCGGTATGTGAAGCCAATTCGATGGTGATGGTCGGGTTCACTTGCAGCGTTTCAATCAAGCCTTGCAGCGAGTCCTCAAACTGGGGCTTGAGGTCCCATTTGCCTAAATCGTAAAGGATGTCGGGCAACATAATGGGTTCCTGTGGGATAGGCTCGATGTCGAAGTCTTTCTCAATGTCCTTGCTAAACTCCAGCCCAATGGTGGTCTCTTGTGCCGTCAGTGTGAAATAGTTGTCCTTATCGATGGATATATCGTATGTTGTGTTTTTGCTGATTTGGCTGTCGCTGAAGTTGAAATAACCTTTATCATTGGTGCGGGTCATAATGTTGGAGCCATCGCTACCAATCAAACGCACAGCAGCATTGCTCACAAGTTGCTTGGTTTTGGCATCCTTGACCGTTCCTGAAAAGGTAAACAGAACGGGCGGTTCCTCAAAGTAATAGATGTTGTCTAGGCCACGGCTGTTGCCACGGTTAGAAGAGATGAAACCACGTTCTTCAGTAGGATGGAAGATGATGGCAAAATCGTCTCCAGTAGAATTGATGGGATATTTCAGGTTGCGAGGTTCCCCCCATTCGCCTGCGGTATCCATAGAAGAGACAAAGATGTCAAGTCCTCCCATGCCGCCGTGACCATCGGAGGCAAAGTAAAGCACCGTGTCGTATCTCAAGAAGGGAAACACTTCATTACCAGCCGTATTAATCCGCTCTCCAAGATTGAATGGATGCTTAAAGGGCTCAGTGGCATTCTCACGCATAGCTACCCAGATGTCGTTGCCGCCGAAGCCGCCTTTGCGCTCGGCAGCGAAGTACATAATGAGCTCATCACTCGAAAGGGTGGGATGTCCGACAATATCCAAAGTATCGATGCCAGCAATCTCAACGGGACGAGCTTCAGAGAAGGCTCCCCCACTTTTTCCGGCCATCATAATTTGGCAGCCGTTCTTACGGTGAGCACCGTTTTGGCAGCGGGTGAAATAGAGTTTCGAGTATTTCGAGTTCATAAAAGGCGAACCTTCACTGGCTCCAGTATTGATGTTTTCAGCTTCATCCGCAAGTACCGGGGTGCTCCAGTCACCCTTGCGGTCTTGTTTTGAGATGAAAAAATCGGCAAAATCCTGACCTGTGATACCATCTTTTTCCTTACCCGTGGCAGCATCGCGGTTGGATGTGAAGATGATTTCGTTGTAGTTGTTGTTAATCCAACAAGCCCCATAGTCAGAATCTTTAGTTGAATTCACCTTTTTCAATTCTGTGAGTTGGTACTTCGAAGGGTTCTCCATCCATTCCTCTATCATTCGAGTGGTCTCAACACCTAGTGGTCCTCGCGAATCGTCAGGCATTTTTTGGGAATATGCATCATACATCTCTATGGCTTCCTTGAATTTCTGATTCATCTTATAAGTTTCAGCCAGATAGAGATAAACCTCGGGATGAGTGTTCGGATATTCTGTTTTCAGCAAACGTTTGTAGTAAGGCTCGGCACGCTTAGTAAGGCCAATAAGCCGGTAACATTCACCCATTTGGAAACTGATGCGGTTACGTTCATCCTTGTTGCGACGTACCTTACGATAGGCTTTCTTGTAGCGGTCGGCGGCCTCAGTGTACTGCTTGCGGCCAAAAGCCAAATCGGCGTTTTTGGCCGGGTTTCTTCTCTGTGCGTAAAGGTCGGAACTCATAAAAATGAACAATACCGACATCAAAATAAGGAAGTATCTTTTCATAGACATTAAATCTCTTTTTCTAAATTCTAAACGCGGAAAAGGCGTTGATATTATCGGACAAAAATACAACAATTTGGGGAAACAGAGAAAGAGTTAGGCAAAAATGTATTGGGTGGCACACAAAAACAATTAAATCTGTGGTTTACGGAAAACTATTTGGGGATCTGGGCAAAAAAATCCACTTCAAAATTTACTACAAAGCAAAAAAACTAAAATATTGTATGCGTATAAAATAAGTACATAAGTAGATGAGCAAATTTAGTTTACATATTGGATATAAGCTATGTGGGACTGCGAGACGCGAGACTACGGGACATTGGTTTGTCTCGAAGTCTCATGTCTCGAAGTCAAGAGTTATTGTAGTTTAACTGTTTATAGCTGGAACTTCTACGAATACAACTACCCCACCCCTGATTGCTGGGTTCATTACAACGAGACTCGCTTCGTGGCCGCCGCTCATACAAGATTGCACCAGGTTAACGAATCGGATTACGACCGTTTCAATAACGTGCGTGACGACTTTCACATCTTCAACGATTTCTACGGCCTCACTTGGAAAAGCACCACTGACAAAGTGAGTTTTTTCGAAAATTTCGAACAACTGTTTGAAATAGGACCAGATAAACTTATTGTCAACCTCAGCGATGCCCGCAAAGAAATCTTCATCGGAATCACCGACATACAAGGCATAGGCCAAAACAACAGCACTGATCTCAGCGTTTGCCCAATTCCAGTGGAAAACTACATTTTTGTCTCCTCGAGTCATGGGTATCAGGCCATACTTTATACCACAGATATGCGATTGGAAAACGACACATGACATAAGAATAAAACATACATCCCATTGATTTGTCATCACTTACACCTGGTATTTACTTCCTCCATCTCATTGATGACACAGGTCTTCAGGCTACTAAAAAAATGGTCATTGCAAAATAAAACATTGCTACTTGATAATGCTATCGAAAAAAAATCGTACTTTAGCAAACCGAAATTTGAATCATTAACAGATAAAACATTAAAAATGAGCACTATCAAAGATTTAGAGCCGAATGGCGTGTGGAGAAACTTCTACAGTCTCACCCAAATTCCGCGCCCTTCGAAGAAAGAAGCTAAAGTAATCGCCTTCATGAAACAATGGGGCGAAGATCACGGACTGGAAACCATTATTGAAGACTGCGGCAACGTCATCATGCGCAAACCTGCTACGCCTGGCATGGAGAACCGCAAAGGCGTCATCCTGCAAGCCCACTTGGACATGGTCCCGCAAAAGAATGCCGACAAGGTACACGATTTCGAGAATGACCCGATTGAAACCCACATCGAAAACGGCTGGGTGAAGGCCAACGGCACAACCCTCGGTGCCGACGACGGTCTGGGCGCTGCCGCCGCTATGGCAGTTCTCGAAGCCACCGACCTGCAGCACGGACCCATCGAAGCCCTTTTCACCATCGATGAAGAGACTGGCATGACGGGAGCCAACAAGCTGCAACCCGGTGTGCTGAAAGGCGACATCCTGATGAATATGGACTCGGAGACCGAAGGCGAACTCTACGTGGGATGTGCCGGCGGTGTCGACAACATCGGTACCTGGACCCCCACCTTTGAAACCGTCCCCGCTAATATGAAAGCCTTCCGCCTCTTCGTGAAAGGTTTGAAAGGTGGTCATTCGGGCATGGACATCAACCTCGGTCGCGCCAATGCCAACAAAGTGCTGAACACCATGCTGCTGATGGCAGCCGAGAAATATGGTATGCGCCTCGCATGCATCGACGGTGGCAGTCTTCGCAATGCCATCCCAAGAGAAGCCGAAGCCATCGTGGTCGTGCCTTCCGACAAAGAAGAAGAGTTCAAGCAATTTGCCGTTGAATACGAAGGCATCTGCAAAGAAGAGTTCGACAAAGTGGAACCCGATTTGGCTATTCTCTGCGAACCCACCGAAATGCCCAAGCAAGTCATCGACGTGAAAACGCAAGACAATATGTTCTGCGCCATCGCACGCTACCCCAACGGCGTCATTGCCATGTCGGAAGATTTTGAAGGCACCACTGAAACCTCAAGCAACTTAGCCACCATCAAGATGGAAAACGGAAAGATTACGACTGCTTCACTAACCCGTAGCTTAGTCGACTCCGCCAAGGACAAGCTAGCTGAGCAAATCCGTAAGAACCTCACCGACAATGGTGCTGAGGCCTATTCCACTGGCGACTATCCCGGCTGGAAACCTAACATCAACTCCACCATCCTCAACCTGATGAAGAAGGTCTATCAAGAGAAGTTCGGCAAAGAGCCTAAGGTAATGGTCATCCACGCCGGATTGGAATGCGGCATCCTCGGTTCGAAGTATCCGCATTGGGATATGGTGAGCTTCGGCCCCACCTTAGTACATCCGCACTCCCCCGACGAAGCCCTGCTCATCGAGAGTGTGCAACCCTTCTGGGACTTCCTCGTTGAAACACTGAGAAATATCCCCGAAAAAGAAGTCGTTGCATAAGCGATTCATTATCATGGATTTGAAAAAGGCAAAATCGGTTTCGTTTTTGCCTTTTTCTTTTTTTTCAAAAAAAATGTTGGAGCTAAGGAAATTCTTCGTAATTTTGCAGCCCGATTCAAAGGGATTCATAGAGCGAAAAATAACAAATAAACAGATACCGAGATGAAGCGCACTTATCAACCTTCAAACAGAAAACGTAGAAACAAACACGGTTTCAGAGAGAGAATGTCAACGGCTAACGGCCGTAAGGTTTTGGCCCGCAGAAGAGCCAAAGGCAGAAAAAAACTTACAGTTTCTGACGAGTATTAATTTTCGGAAGCCGTTATATTTCTCATTTAAGGTAACGAAGGCGACCCCCATTGGGAATCGCCTTTTGTTGTTTTGTTATTAGTGGAACTTGCCTTGTGCCTTGAGTTGATAATAGTGTTCCTGGTCTCGGAACTTAAAAACCTTAGCAGGATTACCACCCGCGATAGCACAAGAAGGGATGTCATTCACCACCACCGCTCCTGCCTGAATGATAGCTCCTTCCCCAATATTCACTCCTCCTAGTATAATCACTCTGTTGCCCAGCCATACATTATCTCCTATCGCGACATCTTTTATTACATATGTGTTGTCATATGGAATCTCGTTCCCTTCATAATTATGGTTTTGCGTAATAATCATACATCCCTTTCCCGAATGAAAATTATCACCAAACGACACCACACCTCTTCCTACGACTTCAAGTCCATTAAAATTCGTATTATGCCCCAAAACCGTATTACGAGTTAGTATTGTCTTTCCATGAATATGCAACCCTCCTTTATGCGACTTCACTACTTTCAGCATTAGCATACCATATAGCCAAAACCACAGTTTTGGCAACATCGACATAATGTTTTGAACAAATTTCATTTGTTATATCTTTCTAAATATTACACTTGTAGATAATCTCCTCACCTCGCCTGGCCAAATGCATCCGTTGTCGCTGCTCGTCAGACATCTCATAAAATATCCGGTCCTCCGTCACCTTAAAACCTGCCTTGCGCAACACCTCGGCATAGTCGCGACCAAACTGGCGCACATGGTCATATTGCCCAAACAGGCGTTCACGCTCTTTCGGATCAGTTATGCTAGGGTCTTCAAACGTGTCAACGTCAGGATTAATGGGCACAAGCAATATCGCCCATCCATTTGGTTTCAAAACCCTCTTAATCTCTGAAAACGCTTTGTTGGCATCTTCGACATGTTCCAAAACATGGTTACAGATAACCACATCATAGGTGTCGCTTGGTTGGTCGATGGCCATAACATCCAAATGCAAGTCTGCGATGGGCGAATTGAGGTCGGCTGTAGTGTAATCAAGGTTTTTCAAAGCACGAAAACGCTCCAAAAAAGGTTGCTCAGGCGCGAAATGCAACACCTTTAAAGGCGCAGTGAAAAAATCCGTCTTCTCTTTCAGAAATAGCCACAGCAAACGATGTCGTTCGAGTGACAAACATTTGGGGCACAAACGGTTATCCATTGCTTTGCCATAGCCGTAAGGTAAAAACTTACGAAAATGACCACCACAGATGGGGCATTCCACCTTATTGCCAACATAAAACGGGCGAACCAAAAGGCTGAACAGATAGCTGAACTTAATGAGCCACTGGCGAGGAAAAGTCCTTGTAAAAAGGGTAATCAGTTTCTTCATTTTCGGATTATCGCGTTTGATAGTGCAAAAATAAGGAAAGAATCCCTATCTTTGCAAAAAATAATGAAAATGCGGTTTTCAATCATCATACCTGTCTACAACCGACCGCAGGAAATCGACGAGCTGTTGGAGAGCCTTTGCCACCAGACTTTCAGGGACTTTGAAGTCATTGTCGTAGAGGACGGATCGACAGAGAAATGCGATGTCATTTGCGAAAAATACGCCAAAAAGCTGAATGTGCTTTACTATTTCAAACCCAACTCAGGCCCTGGCCCTTCGCGCAATTACGGTGCCGAACGTAGCCAAGGCGAATACCTCATCATCTTGGACTCCGATGTCATCGTTCCTGAAAACTATTTGGAAATCGTCAAGGAAGAATTGGACAAAGCGCCTTGCGACGCTTTTGGTGGACCCGACCGTGCCCACGATTCATTCACACCCATCCAAAAGGCCATCAACTACGCCATGACCTCCTTTTTCACCACAGGAGGCATTCGCGGTGGCAAGCGAAAAATGGACAAATTCTATCCCCGTAGTTTCAATTTAGGTGTCAAGAAAAGTGTATATGAAGCTTTGGGGGGATTCGTTCCGATGCGTTATGGAGAAGACATCGACCTCAGTACCAGAATCTTTAAAGGAGGCTACAGTTGCAGACTCTTCCCAAAAGCCTTTGTCTATCACAAAAGGCGGGTCAAGTTCAGTTCATTTTTCCGTCAAGTGAAGCACTCGGGCGAAGCACGTGTGGTCTTGAAGAACAAGTATCCAGAAACCTTTAAGATTGTTCATCTCTTACCTGCCACATTTGTGGTAGGCAACTTGGTTTTGGTTTTATTGTCCATTCTCCACCATTGGTTATGGCTCTTGCCCATCTTATTGTATGTCGTGTTGGTCTTTTTTGACTCATTTTTCAAAAACAAGAGTTTAAAAGTCGCATTACTCTCTATACCAGCGGTTTATTGTCAACTATTCGGTTATGGAATTGGCTTTCTCAGTTCCGCTTATCGCGATATTCTAAGTAAAAAACGCCCGTCGCAAACAGAAAATTCGTAATTTCGCAGCACCTTAATTAAGTATTATGGGAGCTTTTCTAAGAATTATCCTCTATGTCATCCTAATCTTTTATGCTTTCAGTTTGGTTATCAAGCTGATATTCAGAAGAAAGATGAAGAAGCTACAACGTCAAATGGAACGACACGCTCAAAACGAGGCCGAAACCTACAACAACGAAACCAAGAATCCTCATATCGACCCTGGCATTGGAGAATACACTGATTATGAAGAGATTCAATAGAAACTTTGATACGATGAATAATAACTATTTTCAAAAAAACAAAAACATCCTCAGCTTTGTGGCCGCCATTTTCGCCTTTGCGGTCATCACGCTGGTTTATTTCAACCCCGTATTACAAGGCAAACGCATCAAGCAACATGATATAGAGATGCACCTTGGCATGTCGAAAGAGATTGCCGACTTCCGTGAAGCCACAGGCGAGCAAACCCTATGGACCGATGCTCCTTTCGGTGGTATGCCTGCTTGGAACATTTCCGTTATACCAAAAGGTAACCTCACCAACCCAATATATCAAGCCTTAAGAATTGGATTGCCTCAATCACTTGGATCTGTATTCATTTGTATGTTGGGCTTTTTCATCTTGCTTTTAGTGCTCGACTGCGGCTTCTGGATCAGTTTCATCGGTGCCATCGCATATGGGTTCACATCATACCTATTCATTGTTATTGGTGCAGGCCACAATGCCAAAGCCATGGCTATGGCTTATATGGCGCCCGTCATTGCAGGCGTACTTTTGACATACAAAGGCAAATACTTATGGGGATGGCTTCTTACGTCTTTTGCCTTAGCTTTCGAAGTTCGCACCAACCATTTGCAAATCACTTACTATCTTGCAATAATTGTTGTCATTTTGGTCATTGCTGAACTCATCAGCGACATCAAAAACAAGAAACTAAGTCATTTCTTCAAAGCCTCAATCGGATTGGTTGTAGCTGCCATTATCGGTATTTTGACTTGTTCGACAGCTCTTTACAGCAACTATGAATTCGGCAAAGAAACCACACGTGGCAAACCCGTGTTGACCCGCAACGAAGACAACCAAACCAATGGCCTCGACCGCGACTACATCACGCAATGGAGCTATGGCAAAGGAGAGACCTGGAGCTTGTTGATTCCCAATGCTAAAGGCGGTGCATCGGCTTACATCGGGAAGCAAAATCCAGCCTTGGACAAAGCTGACCGACAATTCAAGGACAACATTGCACAAAGTAATGCCTATTGGGGCGACCAGCCGGGCACCAGTGGACCAGTTTATGTAGGTGCCATCGTGGTATTTCTCTTTGTACTAGGCACTATGACCGTGAAAAGCAAGCTGAAATGGGCCTTGCTGATTGCCACTTTGCTTTCAATCCTACTCAGTTGGGGCAAGAACTTTATGGGTTTCACCAACTTTTTCTTGGACTATATCCCTGGTTATGATAAGTTTAGAGCGGTATCTATGACCTTAGTCATTGCCGAGGTCACTATGCCTCTGTTAGGCTTCTTAGGTCTCGCAGAACTGGTGAAAGATCCAGACAGTTTCCAAAAGAACATCAAAAAATTCTATATAGCCTTGGGCATTACAGCAGGCATCTGCCTCTTGTTCTACATTGCACCAAAAGTGTTCTTCAACTTCCTCAGCCAAAGTGAGACCGAGCAATTTGCAGCCCTAAGCAAGGGCAAAGACGGTGCGCTCTATGCCAATTTTGCCACCCAGCTTGAGAATGTCCGTGTGGCCATCTTCCGCAAGGATGCTTTGCGCAGCCTGCTATTTATCATTATAGCAGCCACCCCAATTTTCCTCTACGGCAAAGGCAAGCTTAAAGGCCAAATCGCCTTCCCTATTCTTGCCGCCCTTGTTTTGATTGACATGTATCCCATCGACAAGCGTTACCTCAACAACGACAAGTTTGTCAGCAAGCAAAAGTACGACAAGCCATTCACAGCTTCTACTGCCGACCAATACATCTTGAACGACAACGACTTGAACTTCCGTGTCGCCGACATTACAAAGGATATGTTCAACGACGCTAGCACATGCTATTTCCATAAGTCGCTCGGTGGTTATTCGGGTGCCAAATTGCGTCGCTACCAAGACATCATCACGCAATACCTCGGCGGTGAACTCAACCAGCTCAGAAGCGCAAAGACCTCTCAAGACCTGATGCAATCACTAATGCAACAAAAGATACTTAATATACTGAATACAAAATACATCATCTTCAACCCCAATTCTCAACCCTTCCCTAATCCCTATGCTTTGGGCAATGCTTGGGTGGTCAATGACATCAAATGGGTCGAAACACCGAACGAGGAAATTGACGTCATCGGAGAAACTGATTTGGAGCATACTGCCATTTTACACAAAGAATTTGAACAACAGGTTGGAAATTATAGAATCACAGACAGCATCTTGCCTGAAATCACACTGGAAGACTATCAACCCAACAAATTGACTTATAGGTTTAATGGGGTTCCGACAGGCTCAACAACTACCAGTAACTTCTTGGTTGTTTTTTCTGAAATTTGGACGGACAAAGGGTGGAAAATGTATGTCGACCAACAGGAGCATCCTTTGTTAAGAGCCAATTATCTGCTTCGTTCCGCACTCATTCCTAACGGAGAGCATACGATTGTTATGGAATACGCTCCCAAGGCATATGCGGTGGGCAATACCGTTTCTTTCGTCAGTTCACTCATAATGATTTTGGGGTTCGTGGCTGTCCTCATCCTTACCTTCAAACCTAAAAAAGAACAGAAATCATGAAACGCGTCCTAATTATAACATATTATTGGCCACCATCAGGTGGCAGCGGTGTGCAACGATGGCTAAAGATGTCGAAATACCTTCCTGAATATGGATGGCAGCCCGTGATATATACAACAAAAAACGCTGAATACCCAATTATCGACCCTTCCCTGGAGAAAGACGTGCCAAACGATATTGAGGTCATCCGCCAACCAATCTTTGAGCCCTATGCCTTATACAAAAAGTTTCTCGGCATCAAACGGGACGAGACAATTAAAATGGGCTTTATCCAAGAAAAAGAAAAGAAAAAAGGCTGGAAAGAAGACCTCTCCCTGTGGGTCCGAGGTAATCTTTTCATCCCCGATGCCCGTTGCTGGTGGATAAAACCTTCTGTTAGATATCTGAAAGAGTATCTGAAGGCACATCCTGTGGATGCCATTATCAGCACGGGGCCGCCCCACTCTATGCATCTGATTGCATTGAAATTGAAAGAGACCATAGACACCCCATGGATTGCTGATTTTCGCGACCCTTGGACCGAGATTGACTACTACAATGACCTTCACCTCACTCGTTGGGCCGACCGCAAACACCACCAGTTGGAACGCGAGGTATTGGGCAAAGCGGACAAGGTTGTCACCGTATCACAGGATTGGTCAAAAAGACTTGGAAGAATAGGCACCAGAAACGTCAGAGTAGTTTACAACGGCTTCGACCACACTGATGAAGTGACGATGCCAATAGCTCCATCAGAAAAGTTCACTATTACCTATCTTGGTGCACTTTCTAAAATCCAAAATCCGATGAATTTATGGAAAGCACTTAGTGAGCTCGTTATGGACGACTCGAACTTCAAGAAAGATTTAAAAATCAATATGATAGGTCAAATTGACAGTTCGGCAGCCAGCTGTATTGAAAAGTACGGATTAACCCAGTTCACTTCCTTTTCTCCTTATATCCCTCACAACCAAGTTTCGTCGGTGCATCATAAATCCGCCCTACTCTTGCTCCTGCTTATGCCTAATAGCGAACCACGTGCCAAGGGCTTGCTAACGGGAAAACTATTTGAATATCTTGCTTCAGGCCGTCCCATCCTTTGCATCGGTCCTGAAGACGGTGATGCCGCCAAAATTCTCCACGAAACTCATGCGGGAACGACAATAGATTTTGATAACACAGACCAAATGAAACAAACCATCAAAGCCTATTATGAAAAGTTCCATAACAAGTGCCTCGATACCAATGACTCGATGGAAATCAACAAATTCTCCAGAAAATCCTTAGCTGGAGAATATGCCAGGCTATTAACCCAAACCATACAAACACCATGAATATCGGAATCATAGTTCAGGCCCGACTTGGTTCGACACGACTCCCTGGAAAGATATTGATGCCATTCTATCATGACAATTGCATTTTGGACATCATCCTTAATAAGCTGCATCAAGTCGAAAACGTAAAAGTAATCGTTGCGACTTCAACTTCCCAAGACAACAATCCCCTAGAGGAATACTTATTACGACAAGGGGAACTTGTTTTTAGAGGTTCAGAAAACGATGTATTAGATCGTTTCATCCATACTGCCGAAAACTTTTCGTTGGATGGCATTGTTAGAATCTGCTCCGACAACCCCTTTCTGGACATTGAAGGAATCCAAACATTACTTGAAAAAGCTGAGCATAGTCAAGCAGACTATATTGGTTTCAGAATCAATAATTTGCCATCTATCAAAACACATTTTGGTTTTTGGGGCGAATTTGTGAGGCTTTCTGCATTAAAAAAAGTGGCCGGAACCACAAACGAGCTCTCAGCCCACGAACATGTAACGATTCATATATACACACATCCCGATGAGTATCAATGCGAATGGATTGATTGTCCAGATTTTCTGCAAGGCAGAAACGACATAAGATTAACCATTGACACGCAGGAAGATATGAATAATGCAAAACAAGTGTATTCCGCTTTAATGGCGAAAAATCAAACCTTTGGCTTGAAAGAAATCATCTCCTACATTGACAAGCACGAAGAACTAAAAGATTCTATGAAGACCATCATCACACAAAACAATAAATGACATGATAACGAAGGGTGAAACCTACATCATAGGTGAAATTGGACAAAATCATAACGGTTCAGTCGATATTGCGAAACTGATAGCCGAATTGGTCTCACGACCAGTCAAAGAAGAGGTTTTCGATCTGGACCTTAAGCCTATGAATGCTGTCAAATTGACAAAGCGAGACCTGAAAGAGGAAATGACGCCCTCGCAAATGAACCGCATATATGACACCCCCAATTCGTTTGGTAGGACCTACGGCGAACACCGCGCTTTCTTGGAGCTCTCCGACGAGGAACATTTTGAGGTCTACAAATACGCAAAATCGCTCGGCCTTGAATTTGTGGAAACCCTATGCGCCAGAGGTTGTCTGTCTCTGTTGAAGCTCTTCACGCCAAACTATCTGAAAGTGGCAAGCCGCGACCTGACCAACCTACCACTATTGGCCGCTATGGCGGAGACCAAGATTCCCATCATCGTTTCGACTGGAATGGCAGGAAAAAAGGAACTTGACGATGCGTTAGATGTCATCACCCATTATCACAATGACATCACCATACTGCACTGCGTCTCACAATATCCGACACATCCAGACAACTTGAATCTCAATACTATACTCTATTTGAAAGAGCATTATCCGCAATACAAGATAGGCTTTTCCGACCACACCATCGGTATCGCTGCGCCCGTGGTTGCTGTCGGTATGGGAGCAGAAGTCATCGAAAAACATATCACTATCGACCGACGTATGAAAGGCACAGACCAAGCGGGGTCACTAGGTCCAGATGGCGTCAACCGTATGGTCCGCGACATCCGCATCTGCGAGAAATGGCTGGGCACGAAAGATATCTATATCGACAAAAGCGTAACTGCGTCAAAAATCAAGCTGGAACGCAGCATCGCCACACTGCACGATATGAAGAAAGGCGACATCGTAGCTGAAGCTGACTTGCATATGTTGAGTCCAGGAGACGGGTTTAAGTGGAGCCAATTAAATGAAGTGGTAGGGAAACGACTGACGACCGACATCCCTGCCAACGAGGTCATCTATCCTCAACACCTATGCTAATCACACTAAAGAAACAAAACCATGAACCTACCTAAACTGATATTGACCGACATCGATGGCGTTTGGACTGACGGCGGTATGTATTACGACCAAACGGGAAACGAATGGAAAAAGTTCAACACTTCCGACAGTGCAGGCGTGCTTTTCGCACATAGGTTAGGTATCCCTGTCGGCATCATCACGGGTGAAGATACTAACATCGTGACACGCCGAGCCGAAAAGCTAAAAATAGACTATGTGTTTCAAGGGGCGAGGAACAAACTCAGCATTGCCGCTGAATTATGTCAAAAACTAGGCATCACCTTGAACGACACCGCCTATATTGGGGACGACATCGTGGATATGGAACTGCTGAAAGCCGTCGGCATCTCTGGCATTCCCGCCGATGCCCCGACCTATGTCAAGGCCATCGGTAATATGGTTCTAACAAAAAAAGGCGGCGAAGGCGCATTCCGCGAATTTGTGGAAAACATCATCCTGCAAAGCGGGCATCAGCTTCCGCTGAAGTTAGAATAAGACAATAGCAATGAAATACAGCCAGCTTGACATAGTTGATATCAATCGTATCATCTTCATTTCCAATGAAAAACAGCCTTCATTGTTCAAACAGCTCTGTATTTTCTTCGCACAACTGTTCTACTACACCTTTGTCATCCACTTCAGATACAAGGCTTTACCCTCAATCTACAAAGGCATTGTCTTTTTTGGCGTTTCCATCAACAACCAACGGTCATTGGACCCTATCATTGAGCATTTAGATGAAGGCGAGTACCTCTATCTGAAAAACCACAAAACCGACGTCAATAAACGCCGCGCCTATTGGCTTTCCTTGCCCTATCTTCCCGCTTTGCTAAAGACCTATCGGAAGGCCGATGCTGCCACCAAGCCCTTGATCAAAAAGTATTTCACCCGCTTATGGGCGACCTACGGATTTTACCAAATCGCCAAAGAATACCTTGAACATTATCAAGTGAAGGTTTTGGTTGTCTCCAGCGACCAAGGAGAATTCCATCGCTGTCTGCTGCTTCGCGCCAAAGAATTGGGTATCAAATCGATATACGTCCAACACGCCTCGGTTGCCAAAGGTTTCCCGAAACTCATCGCCTCCTATTCCTTCCTCGACGGACAAGAGAGCTTCGACAAATATTTGTTTGCTGGTCAACCTGATGGCGAGGTGTATCTTTCGGGCGGCGTAAGATTCGACCCTATCTTCCAGAAATACAAGCCGAAAGCCATCGAGAAAGTAAGCACCATCGGCATTGCCATCAACATGCTTGACGATTTTGGAAAAGTCAAACGTCTTTGCCAATTCCTACTGAACCACAAATTCAAGCTGGTGCTGCGTCCCCACCCTCGCTACGGTGGGATAAACAAGACCTGGTTGGAAGAAAACGCCATCTGTTATTCTGACCCCAAAGCCGAGTCTTCATTTGATTTCATCAGCCATATTGACTTGATGATTTCAAACGAATCCTCCATCCACCTTGACGCAGCTATGATGAAATGTCCTTCCGTGGTTTACAACTTCTCGACCCATCCGATTCTTGACCATTATTCATACATCAAAACCGGACTCGTAAAAGTAGCCAACAGCGAGGAACAACTATTGGCATCTTTAATGCATCCCTTAGACGCGCTGCCCTCCACCGAGACCTTGCAATTCTACAATGCTTCGTGTGGGACGCCTAATGAAGGAATGTTGGGAGAGGTTATTTCCGTTTTCATCAATGGCCTATCCAAGGATAGTCATTCGCTTTTTGATGATAGATTCGGGTTCCAAAAAGTGAACGACTATTTGCACAAATGCAATGCTTATGAAACAATCGGATAGCTTTGGAGCAACCATTGAAACCAACAGACTTCTGACATACTGGATGAAAAAAAAACACAACATCAAGCTATGGGATATTCAATGAGAATTGAAACATCTATTCCCTCTATATAATCCTCACGGCCTTGTCAATCAAGTCGTTCACTGATTGGGAAACTTTCAGCTTATAAAGTGTTACAAGGCCCAAGACAAGAAAAACGACCGATTTCAAAACCGCATCGATGCCCAAACCGAAAACAGGCTTGGCGAATAGCCTTTCAAGCAATGGAGTCAATGCGATTGTCCACAACCAATTGAGGCCAAACAAAACCAACACTATCACTGCCACAAGCAACAACTTGCTCGACAACGGCATCACTCCGATTTTCCACTTAATGAAGGCCAACAGCAAGACAAAATACACAAAATAGGAAACCAAATTGGCCAACGCACCACCATTGATGTCCCATTTTGGCACCAGCCAAGTATTCAATCCAACGGACATTGCAGCTAACATCACAGTGAAAATCAGCGAATAATAGTAGTATTTCGAGTAACTTAACACCGTAGTTGTAACACCAAGAGTGGAATAGACCAAACGGCTCAACGACAACATCAAAACAGCCCATTTGCCCAAGCGATAGATCTCGCCATTGGGCAACAAATCGAAAATGAAATCAATGTTAATCCAAATCAAGAAGAAAACAAATGTGCCTGCAATGAATTGATGGAGGGCGACACCTTTACAAAGCACATCAGCTTGTCTCACATCCTGTTTGGCCATAGCTTCAGATATATGAGGTCGCGAGATGGCACCTAAGGAACGATAAGGCATCTCAACGACTGCAGCAATATTGAAGGCAATAGTAAACACACCGGCCAAATGGAATCCCGTCTTGCCCGCAACAAAGAACTTGCTCAGCATCGGAATCACATTGCCAGCCAACGCCGCCGTTAACATAAATAAGGTATAGAAAAGAAAATCTCGCTTTAGCTCAGGCTTGATGTAGTCCCAATCAATCTTAAACGAGACTCGCTTCAAAGAAAGCAGATAAGCGACATTGATGAGTGTTGCAAGCCCATAAAACACACAAAAACAAATTATTACACCATCAAAGTCAATCACTTTGTAAAAATACAAGAGATATACTACCATCGTCGCCACTCTCAATCCCACCTCTCGGATGAACTTGGGTAGCACAATACGCAGTAAAAGATTACTATTCGTTTCAAAAACAGAGATATACAGCATAAAGAATGACAGAGGGATGACAAAATTGACATATCTGGCAAACAAGTCAACACCTACTTCAGAATCCTTTGCGAAGAACCCCACAATGGAATTCTTGAAAAGAAAAAAAACCGACAGGAAGATCGTAAAGCCAATCAGTGGAACTAACAGCGTCCAGCCGAAAAACCCATAGTCGCGGCATTCTTCATCCTTAAAAAAGGGATAGTAACGCATCGCCGACGAATTGGTACCAAGTTGAGCCAAACCAGCAAAGAGCAAAGAGCATTGCAGCAAAATGTCGATGAGACCAATCTGCTCAGGTTGAAGGGCTCTCGTCTGGATAAAAAAAGTCGTGACGATGCCCACTGCCACCCCGATGTAGGTGGTTATGGTTCCTTTGATGCTCTGTCGCGCTATGATGCCCATAGTATTTGTCTAATCTTTGTTCACCGCTTCTGCTTTCCTGACATAGCTGATATTGTATTGCTCATCGGAACGTTCCCTTTCCAACTCAACATAATCCTGGTAAGCATTGACAATCAATTCATAACTCCTTTTCTCTTCCTCAATATTTTGGATAATTGCAGCAGTTTCTTCGATGTTTTTTCTCAACTTGTCAATTCTCTCTTCACGATATTCATTAGCCGTCTGATAAGCCATAATGTGTTTCTTCAAATCCTCAATAACAATCTCACGACGACGAATCTCATTTTCTGCATTACTCTTTTTGTCCGTACCACGACGAATGCCCGAATTCAAGTCGTTGCCCGCCAATATCAAGATGGCAACAACCCAAATCCAAAGCAACAGGATAATCAGCGTGCCGATGGAGCCATACAACACATTGTAGCGAGAGAAGTTGGAGATGTATGTGTTAAATGCCACCGTTCCCAAGACGAACAAAGTGGTGGCAAGAATGGCACCTGGGCTGAAGACGACAAACTCACGATATTTCTTACCATTCGAACGAGGAAACCTAAGTTCCTTGCGGTATTGTTCCCCAAACCTGACATTGCCGAAATAATACAACATCGCAATACCAAAACACAAGGCAAAGACGCCTATCACCCATCGTAATACACTGAACAAGAAGAAGGTAAACGATCCTCCTTCGATGATTTGCTGTGTCACCAACCATTTAATAGCCATACCACCCAAGGAAATCAGCAGCACCGAAAGCACCAATAGGGCACTAATGATGATAAGCATAAGAATAGCGAAACAGCGTTGCATAAGCCAATCTTTCAGTCCCAACCCTTTGGAAGAAACATAATCGGCATACACATTGCGGAAACCATTGAAGACAGCCACAATGCCACTGGAGCCGAAAATCAAGCACAAAACAATACTAATTGAAAGCAATCCATCATGAGGTTGGTTCATAATGCTATCAATAGTATCTTTCACATAATCAAGCGTTCCCGATGGGATGAGAAAATCATCCATAGCCATCATCAACCTATCGTATAGATTTGGGATGGGAATGTAGGGAATCAAAGTGAAGAAGAACAAGATGAGAGGAAAAAGCGCCACAAAAAAATTGAACGCCACTCCAGCAGCACGGTCAACTGTACGACCTTTTGTGAAAAGCTTTGTGAAGTCAATCAGCACATCCATCATAGGCAGTTTGGTGCCCGGAAAATGCACTACACGCAGGAAGTTGTCGTCACGATGATACCATATTCTTAACTTGTCCACTTGGGCTGTGAACCATAGCTTCAGTTTACCGTCTTTCTTTTCCTTGTCAGCCATAATTCAAATGAATCAATTTGCAAAAGTAGTGGTTTTTGGTTGAATCACGAAAAAAAAGTAATTTTGCGGCATGAAAAACACAGAAACCATCTCCCACGAAGGTATCGTGACCAAAATCACGGACGACGAACTGGAAATCAAGATACTGGCACAGAGTGCTTGTGCCGCCTGCCACGCCAAAAGTGCTTGTGGTATGGGCGAACAAGCTGAGAAGATCCTCACTGTGCCTCGCCCCGAGGGCAAAGACTTCACGCTGAACCAAAGAGTCAATGTCAGAATGGGCATTGGCCAGGGCAACAAGGCCGCTGTCTTGGCTTATCTGTTTCCTATCATCCTATTATTGGTTGTGCTTTTTGTCTGCCTCGGATTTGGCCTTAACGAAGGCTTGTCTGCTCTTATCAGTATCGTTGCGTTGATACCTTATTATATTGTTCTTTACCTAAAACGGGATAAATTCAAGAAACAATTCGAATACACCATCGAATAAAAAACAAAAATTTTCCTTTGTCAAAAAAAGGAGTTTCCGTATCTTTGCAGATTCTAAAATTGAAAACAAACTCAAAATTCTATACAGATGAGTAATACTTTACTAATTTCATTAGCGGTTCTCGGAATCCTGGGCGGTATCCTTGCCGTGATTCTGTACTTTGTGGCACAGAAGTTCAAGGTGGAAGAGAACCCTTTGATTGACGAAGCGGAGGCATGCCTGCCTGGTGCCAATTGTGGTGGCTGCGGCTTTGCCGGCTGTCGTGCCTTGGCAGAGGCTTGTGTGAAGCAAGCCGCCGAGAAAGGCAACATCGACGGTCTCGCCTGCCCTGGCACAGATATGGGTAAGGTTGCTGCTGTCCTGGGACTTACCGCTGGCACCTTCGAGCCTAAAATCGCTGTGGTGCGCTGCAACGGCAGTTGCCAGAACTCTCCTTCAAAAGTGCATTATGAAGGTGCTGACATCTGCGCTTTCGCCACCACTTTGTATGCCGGTGAAGGTGGCTGCTCGAAAGGCTGCCTCGGACTAGGCGACTGCGTGAAAAAGTGCAACTTCGACGCGCTGCACATCGACAAGGAGACGGGACTGCCTGTTGTCGACCCCGACAAATGCGTAGGCTGTGGAGTTTGCGCCCGCACCTGCCCACGTGGCATCATTGAAATCCGTCCCCGT
This sequence comes from uncultured Bacteroidales bacterium, assembly GCA_946405575.1. GTDB lineage: Bacteria > Bacteroidota > Bacteroidia > Bacteroidales > F082 > Limimorpha. Next base: position 23,335 of record CAMJHP010000041.1, read on the forward strand.
GGCAAGAAAGACCGCCGTGTGTATGTATGCTGCTCCAACACCGACAAGGGTGCCTTGGTTGTCAAAAACTGTTCGGTGGGCTGCATCGGCTGCCAGAAGTGCTTGAAGGAATGTCCTTTTGAGGCCATTGAGATGCGCGGCAACTTGGCATACATCGACCCAGCCAAGTGCAAGGCCTGTGGCAAGTGTGCCAAGGTGTGTCCTCGTGGCAGCATCCACGCCGTGAACTTCCCCGCTCCCAAGCCGGAAGCCCCTGCCCTCCAGGGTGCCGAACCTGCCGTGAAGCCACAGCCTAAATCTGAGGCACAGCCTGTGGAAGTGAAAACTGAAGTCAAACCTGAAAACACCGTCACAGCATGAACCCGATAAAGACTTTCCATAAGGGCGGCGTACACCCCGAAGAGAACAAACTCTCGGCCGACCTGCCCATACAAGATTTTCCGATGCCCAAACAAATCATCGTCCCCTTGGGACAATGCCTCGGTGCTCCAGCTGAATGCATCGTCAACAAAGGCGACCACGTGCTGACGGGCCAACTCATCGGCACTGCCAAGGGCTTCATATCTGCCAACGTCCACTCCCCTGCCACTGGCACTGTCGCCAAGGTTGACGTGGTGATGGACCACACAGGCTACTACAAGCCCGCTGTCTTCATCGACGTGGAGCCCGACCAATGGGCCGAAGGCATTATCGAAACCAATGAACTGCTCACCGACATCAAGTTGGATTCCAAGCAAATCATCGACAAGGTGAAGGAGTGCGGCATTGTCGGTATGGGTGGAGCCACTTTCCCCACCCATGTCAAACTGATGGTCCCAGAAGGCAAAAAAGCTGAATACGTCATCATCAACGCAGCCGAATGCGAACCCTACCTGACTTGCGACTATCGCCTCCTTCTAGAAAAGACCCAAGAGTTCCTTATGGGTGTTAAGATTCTGATGAAGGCCGTCAACACCAACAAAGGCATCATCGGCATCGAACAAAACAAGATGAAAGCCATCGAACTTCTTGACAAAACCATCAACGAGCACAAGGACTTATACGCCGGCATCGAGGTGCAACCTCTGAAGACCAAATATCCGCAGGGCGGCGAAAAACAAATCATCAAGGCCATCACAGGACGTGAGGTGCCGTCGGGCAAACTACCCATCGAGACGGGATGCGTCGTGGTCAACGTGGCCTCGACATACGCCATTTACGAAGCCGTTCAGAAGAACAAGCCCCTGATTGAGCGTATCGTTACCGTCACGGGCAAGTCGGTCAAGAATCCAGGCAACTTCCGCGTGCGATTCGGCACGCCTGCCGACCTCCTTATTGAGGCCGCAGGCGGTCTGCCTGATGACATCACCGATGTCATCAACGGTGGTCCTATGATGGGCAAGTCGGTGTCAGTCACTAATTTCCCCTGTATGAAAGGCACATCAGGCATCCTGCTAATGACGCTTCGCGAGGCCCAAGACCGTCGCCAGACCAACTGCATCCGCTGCGGTCGCTGCGCCGGTGCCTGTCCTATGGGCTTGCAGCCTTTCCTACTTCACAAATTGGCCAAGCAGAACGACTTCGACGAGACCGAGAAAAACCACATTATGGACTGCATCGAATGCGGTTCCTGCGAGTTCACCTGCCCCGCCAACATTCCGCTACTCGACTACATCCGTTACGGAAAAGCCAAGACGGGTGCCATCATCCGTGCGCGTAATCAGAAATAAGCTATCAGCCATCAACTGTCAGCTATCAGCCAGGTCAACACTTGCTGAAAGCTGATTGCTGAGAGCTGAAAGCCAAACAATTCAACGATTAAACAATCAACATTTCAACAATGAACAAATACACAATATCCGGTTCGCCGCATGTGCATTCGACGGAAAACACGAGGAAGATTATGTATCGCGTGCTCCTTGCCCTGCTTCCCGCCTTGCTTGTGGCCATTTACTATTTCGGCTGGTATGCCCTCC
>CAMJHP010000042.1 GCA_946405575.1 uncultured Bacteroidales bacterium
GTCATCAGCAACCACAAGGAGCCTACACCTCCCACACCTCCTATGCCGATGGGCGGCGGAATGGACGGGATGATGTAATTCTGAATGCGGAATTATGAATGCGGAATGGCCTGCGGACAAGGTTGTCTCGCGTCCCGCGTCCACAAGTCCCGCGTCAAAGAATAATGGAAACGAGCAAAAGGCTGACTGCGAAAGCGGTCGGCCTTTTTTTGTTACAAACAGAACATTTTTTCCTATGGAATTGGTCTATATCCGATAGTTTTTGTATTTTTGTACTCAAATAAACCTTTTTGGCAAAAGGAATGACGCGACAACAAATCATAGAGAAGCATAAAAACCTGTTTTGGTATACGCCAGAGGATAAGAAAACGGACATCAGCGATAGCCTGTTGGTGGAGACCCTGTTGAACGAAGGTTTGTTGGACGATTACCGAGAACTTGTCGATACACTTGGGGGTAAGCGTGTCGCTGAAGTGTTCTTTTCGGCCACTGGTCGCCAAAAAGCCAACTATTATCCGGAAATATACCATTTTTTCTCACTCGTGCTGGCAAAATATGTATAAAGAGATACTGAACACAAAGCATTTCATCATTCCCAATCCACCCGACGAAAACACAATCAAAAAAGAGTTAACTCGCATTGCTCTTCAAGGCGTGTAAGGTTTTTCAAGAAAACGAGCTAAAAAATATCCTTGAAACCGAAAAAATAATATGGACAAGCCCCAAAACCGATTTTTCATAAACATTTGAATTTCAATATATTGAAAATTTCAAAATCGGAAATAATAGGGACAAAACCGTTTTAGAACTTGACAGATGTTTTTTGGAGTTTTTTTTTGAATAATTTTGCAGGCATAACACAGAAAAACACTTTGAAATGCAAACAACAAGACTTTTCACCCTGCTTGCGCTCCTGGTGATGGCGGGAGGGGTTAATTTGAAGGCGCAGAACGAATCCTACTTCACCTATGAAGACCCCAATTTCAGATTCTCTGAGGGAGGACCATGCCTTGAGGTGGGCAACAATGATAGCGAAAACCACTTCTTCCTTGCATCGGCATTCGACTTTTCGTATGATTGGTTCGCTTATGAACAAGAGCACAACACCCCAGCAAGAATACTCAAATTGTCGCCCAAAATGGAGTTGCTTGGCGAGATGGTCATTGGAGAGGAAGGCCGCCGCTCCACCGTCACGGGCATCCATCACGACCCAGAGAACGAAGACCTCTTTCTTGTTGTAGGAAAAATCCACGACAACGACTTGCATTATGACAAGCCTTTTATGGTCAGGTTCGATGCCGATTTGAATATCGTGTGGCAAAAGGAAGTGGAGTTGCCTCATAATTGCTGCAAGTTTTTCTTCAAGCAGAAATCGTTTATGGATAGCCAAAACGACATCGTTTACATGACCGAATTTTACGATTCCAGCAATCCAATGGTCCATCCTTATTTGTACTTACGGCTCTCCTCTGAGGGTAATGTGATGGCCATAGACACAACAACACAGACATCCTTGTTTAATACAGGAGGAATCTTTGAATACCAAGATGGCTCTGGCGATTACGGCGTATGCAATTCTTCAAATGCAAGTATTCAACGCCTAAACCGCAACTTTGAACCCATAGGGCAACGAAACATTCCATACAACATTCATTTTGAAAATGCTGATGAGATCCTTCTTATGAGCCGCTACGACCAATCCACTGTTTTGTCTATGCCTGACAGTAGCCTTTTTATTGCTGTTGAAGGAATGGGGTGGTTCTATCCTGAACTTGTTCCTGACGCATCTGTATTGATGAAACTTAGCCCTTCCGACACATTACTACACATCTATGTTGATGACTTTGACGGACTTCTTCTCTCAGACTGCTACGATGATTATACGGAGATAGTGCCGGAAATAAAAGGTGTGGACAGATTGGGAGATTACTTGTTCTATTGCTATTGCATATTGGACTATGACCTAGAAACAGGCGAGGTTGGGAACTCCACTTTCTGCGTCACAAAACTGACCACAGGGTTAGATGTGGTTTGGCAACGGGTCTATGATTTCAACAACAAAATCAGGCCTCGCTATGTGATGGCCACGCAAGACGGCGGTTGCCTTGTGACAGGGGAAATTGGGACGGGACTTAATGGTGAGGAAGGAATGATGATGTTTGCGGCAAAGATTGACTCTGAAGGGTGTTTGGCTGTTCCTGAAATGGGAAACGTGACGCAGTCTGTTGGTTGTTATCCCAATCCTGCCAATGGGGTTGTGCGCATTGAGGGGGTTGAGGCTGATGAGGTTTGGGTTTATAATGCTTTGGGGCAGATGGTGAAGACTGTGCGGAACTCAAATGAAATCAGTGTGGAAGGCCTGTCGGAAGGCGTTTATCTGCTACGCATCACGGATGCTGATGGGAGATGCCATGCAGTGCGGACGATAGTGAAAGAATAGAAATTCCTATTCTAAAACGAGCAAAAGGCTGACTGCGTGAGCGATCGGCCTTTTTTCGTGTGTAACGCAATTTTTCCTATTTTTGCAAGTTATTAATACCTTAATGGGATTGCAAAAATGGCGGAAACAAAAGATAAAAAACAACGGAAATTCAGCCTTCACAACGTTTCGCTGAAGAAGTTGAATCGGAAGTATGACTTTATGATGAGGCATGACGATTCCAAAAATGAAATACTGGGTTTCAAGTTGAATTTGTTGAATCTGGTGCTGGTCATCATTGGCTTAGCCTTATTGCTAATCATTGTCACGACCTTTATCATTGCCTTTACTCCTTTGCGTGAGTATATTCCGGGCTACACTGACACCAACCTAGACCGGGAAGTTTATGAACTCAACCTTCGTGCTGATTCAATCAGCCGCGAGATGCAAAAGAAAGATGTTTATTTCGAAAACCTGAAGAAAGTCATAGAGGGCTACGACTTTGCCGCTGACAGTGTTTTGGCTTCCCTCAATATCTATGAGCCTTTGCCCAAAGGAGTCACCGATACCATTACACTGAAGAAATCCGTACAAGACAGTCTGTTGCGTGTCGAATACGAAGCCCAAAGCCAATACAACCTTTTCGGTGATGACTATCTGCCGCCCGCCAAACCAAGTTCATTGGTCAAGAACTTTTTTGTCCCACTTAACGGCACGATTATTAATGGCTTTAATCCTGACGGTGCACATTTTGGTGTCGACATTGCTTCTGATGGAGATCAGATTATCAATGCTACTTTGGATGGCACGGTTGTATTCTCCTCATGGAGCATCAATAACGGCTATTGTATCGGCATCCAACATGAAGATAGCTATTTCTCTGTCTATAAGCATAATGCCACTTTGTTGAAAAAGGAAGGCGAATACGTTAAGGCAGGGGAGGCCATCGCGATTTTGGGCCGTTCGGGCGATGGCGAGGAGTCAGAACACCTCCATTTTGAATTGTGGCATAGCGGTGTGGCCATCAACCCTGCTGAATATATGACCATTAATTATCCAAATGAAAACTAAAAAACACTATCTTTGCACGCTTTTTCACCCTTTAAACAATTAATTACGAGAAATGACTATATTAATAAAGGTAATTCAGTTTATTCTTTCCCTTTCCATCCTGATTTTCGTCCATGAATTGGGCCATTTCCTTGCCGCCAAGGCTTTCAAAACCCGTGTCGAGAAGTTCTATCTATTCTTTGACTGGGGTTTTTCGCTCTTCCGCTGTAAGAAAATAAATGGTAAGTGGCACTTCAAGTTTTTCTCGAAGAACGTCCCCGAGAAATATACGACTACCGAATATAGGGATGCGAGAGGAAAGAAACAGACGAAATTTGAACCTATTGATTTAAGCACACTACCTGAAGACGATTGGCGTCAAAGCGATGAGACGGAATATGGTATTGGTTGGGTCCCGCTGGGCGGCTACAACAAAATAGCAGGCCAGATTGACGAATCGATGGACAAGTCACAAATGCAGCAACCCCCTCAACCTTGGGAGTTTCGTTCCAAGCCAGCTTGGCAGCGTTTCATCATTATGATTGCAGGTGTGACTATGAATGTGTTGCTGGCATTCGTCATTTATATCGGTCTGCTGACCAAGGAAGGCGAGCAATATCTGCCCACCTCGGAGGTCAACAAGTATGGTATTTCTGTCGATAGTTTGGGCTATGAATTAGGTTTCCGCGACGGTGACAAGATTTTGGCCATCGATGGCGAATACATAGAGAAATTCCAAGACATCCCAATGCAAATCATCCTCGACAAGGCTAAGACTGTCGATGTGGAACGCAACGGTAAGAAAATGGTTATTAATCTCCCAGAGGATGCCGTGACCAAGCTGTTAAGCTCACAGGATCCGACCTTCATTTCTTACCGCTTACCTTTTGTGGTAGCCAAAGTGGTGGAGAATTCGGCTGCACAATCGGGTGGCTTGCAAAGCGGCGATGTTATTATTGGAATTAATGATATTCAAACACCTTATTATCAGGATTTTGTCAAAAATATAAAGCAATTTAGAAACCAAGATATTAATGTTATAGTGTTGCGCGATACTGATACCCTAGCGTTGGCAATGCATCTCCCTGATGAAGGTGTGATTGGAGCCTATACCGAGACCTATTTGACTGACTATTTTGATTTGGAAACCAAAGAGTATACATTCTTCCAAGCTATCCCTGCTGGTTTCTCAAAGACTTTCAGTGAGTTGAGCGATTATTGGAAACAGGTCAAACTGATTTTTACTCCGAAAACAAAAGCTTACGAGAGTGTGGGCGGTTTCATCTCCATAGGGAAGATCTTCCCTGACCAATGGATTTGGAGCATCTTCTGGCGAATGACTGCCTTCCTCTCCATCGCTCTTGCCGTGATGAACATCCTACCTATCCCAGCTTTGGACGGTGGTCATATTCTTTTCCTCTTGGTTGAAATCATCACGCGCCGTAAACCTTCCGACAAGTTTATGGAGGTGGCAGAAATGGTGGGCCTCATCCTTGTGTTGGGATTAGTTATCTTAGCCAATGGCAATGATATCATCAGATTGTTTAAGTAAAAAATATCACTCTGAAATACAAAGATTTATATGTTTTGCTTGAAAATTAATTTGTTGAGATAAATACTATTTTCGTAAATTCGCGGTTTCAAATCCGACAATTATGTTGAACTTGAAGACGAAATCAATCCATATTACCCTTCTTTTTGTCTTGGTGCTGACAGTCATTAATGTCAAAGCACAGCAAGCCCCCATTTTCACCAACTATTCCAATTCATATGCTTATGCCAATGCTGGTTATGCTGGTATGAGCGAAGGCGTTAATGTGTTGGGATTATATCGTATGCAATGGGCAGGTTTTACCGATATGGATGGCAATGAGGTGGCTCCTACCACTTTCCTTTTGTCAGGTGATATGCCTTTTAGGGCATTGCACGGTGGTTTGGAGTTTTCCATTATGCAGGATAAGTTGGGCTTCGAGAACAATGTCAATGTGGGTTTGGGTTATTCTTATCATCTTGATTTGGGAGGTTCTACCCTCGGCATTGGTGTGGCAGGCACACTACTTAACCGTTCAGTCGACTTTTCACAGTTGCACCCCAATCAAGAAGGCGATCCGCTTTTGCAGGGTTTAGGCGAGGAAAGTGATATGCTTTTTGACTTCAATGCAGGCATTTTCTGGCAGATTCCTGAGTCGTTCTATCTTGGGTTTTCGGTTGTCAATGTGCTTGAAAGCATGAGCAAGGCACTCAACGACAACTCTGAAACCAGTGCAAGTTTCACCACCGACCGAACATTCTATGCCGTGGCTGGCTATCCATTCCAGTTTGAGGACTTGCCTTATCTGACTTTTGTCCCATCGGTGAGTGTGATGAGCGACATTGCCTCGACACAGTTTAATGCCAGTGCCCGTGTAATCTACAACAATTTGTTCTCTTTGGGAGTCAATTACCGATTTCAAGAGTCTGTGGGCCTGATGGCTGGCGTCACTATCAAGGATTTGACCATTGCGTATTCTTACGATATTAATACAATGGGCTTGGGTTTGCCGGGCTCACATGAGATAGGATTGAGTTATTGTTTTAAACTAGACTTGGATCGAACGCCACGCGACTATCGTAGTGTCCGTTACTTGTAAGTTTTTGTGAGGAAAAAATGGTCATTTGAGCTGAAATTAATGTTGGCTTAGAGGTAAAATTAGTGAAAAAGTTGGAAAAAATGAGGGATGAAAAATAATATTTTCTAATTTTGGCGGTTTTTAATGGGAAACGTTGGCTATAAAAGTCAGCGAAAACGATTGAGAAATAAAAAGAAATAAAATAGTAATTATATCATTGTCAAGAAGATGAAAAAACTATTGTTCGTATTTTCCGTAGCGTTGATGCTCACAGCGTGCGGCAATTCAAATCAAGGAGAGTTGGTTGGAGTGAGAAAGTCAAACAAGACCTTCAATCAGCCTGATCCTTATGGGATGGTTTTTGTCCCACAAGGCAGTTATACTATGGGTGTAGGAAGTGAAGACATCACAGGTTCCTATCTCAATGAGCCGAAAACGGTTTCTGTCTCCGCATTCTTTATGGATGAGACTGAAATTACCAACAACGAGTATCGTCAATTTGTATATTGGGTCAGAGACTCCATCGCAAGAAGAATTCTTGCCGACAACTTCCCTGACAGATATGCCATCACCGAAAGCAAATCGGGTGAAGTGTACGATCCTCCGAGACTGAATTGGAAAGAGAAAATCGACTGGAATGGCAAGGAACAGGATGTGCGTGAGGCACTTGAACCGATGTATCTCCCTGAGCATGAGAGGTATTTCCGTCGCAAGGAAATTGACACAAGAAAGCTGTATTATTCCTATTTCTGGTTTGATATGGTGGCAGCTGCCAAGAAAGACTTTGCCGATGACAAATTGGTGGAAAACGACTATTCATTAGGCGAAGCTGACGCTGGCATCAATGTCGACCGCAAGGGTGCTTGGTCGAATCGTAAACAGGGCTATAGCGACCGTTCTGTTTATGCTCGCGCCGAGGTCATTAATGTGTATCCAGACACATTGTGCTGGATTCATGACTACAGTTATTCGTTCAACGACCCGATGACGGAGAAGTATTTCTGGCATCCTGCCTATGACAACTATCCGGTGGTTGGTGTCACTTGGCAACAGGCTCGTGCTTTCTGTGTTTGGCGTACAGAGTTGCTCAATGCTTATTTGCGTACCAGAAAGGATGCCGACTTGTCGGAGTTCCGTCTTCCTACCGAGGCCGAATGGGAATGGGCAGCTCGTGGCGGTAAGATGCTGAATCCTTATCCGTGGGGTGGTCCTAATGCCAGCAATGCCAAGGGCTGTTTCTTGGCCAACTTCAAGCCGAGAAGAGGCAACTATCTTGCTGATGGTGGATTGCGCACCCTTGTGGTGGGCTGCTATCCGCCTAATGGCTGGGGCCTTTATGATATGGCTGGTAATGTTTCGGAATGGACTAACACAGCTTATGATCCCAACTCATATAACTTCACTTGGGATATGAACCCGAACTACACCTATAACGCTAAGGCTGACGACCCGCCGGTTATGAAGCGTAAGGTCGTCCGTGGCGGTTCTTGGAAAGACGTGTCCTACTATATGCAAGTTACCACCCGTGACTATCAGTATCAGGACACTGCCAATTGCTACACTGGCTTCCGTTGCATCCAGCCTTACTTGGGCCGTAATAAGGGCGATAATCCGAGAATGTCAAGAGTTTATAGATAATTATCAAGAAATCAACAAATTAAAATAATAACAGAATAACAATCTTTTAAATTTCAATTGTCATGGCAAAAAAAGAACTTAGCAAATTCCAACAATTCCTCGTTTCGAGAAAGTTCAAAACTTTTATGGGATACCTTTATGGTTGGGGCGCATCAGTAGTTATGATTGGTGCTTACTTCAAACTGACTCACATACCTGGTGCTGACTTTATGCTGGCCTTGGGTTTGGGTATCGAAGCATTAATCTTCTTTATGTCGGCTTTTGAACCTCAGCATGTCGACTATGCATGGGACAATGTTTTCGTTGAACTTGAAGAGGATTGGGATGGCAAAACCCGTACTCAGTTTGCTACCAGTGGCAGCGGCGCTGGTAGGGCCGGCACCACAGATGCGGAGGAAGCTATGCTGAGCAAGATGTTTGAAAAGATGAATGTCAGCGAAGATACTTTCAAGAAACTTGGTAGAGGTATTGACAAATTGGCTGAAAACGCCGGTCAGATGGCCGACATCTCCAATGCTATGGCTGCTACCACTAACTACGCCAACGCTATGGACCGCGCCACGAAGTCAATCGCCGACTTCTCGAACGCTTACATCCAAACCAACCAGAAGCTCTCTGATTCTTTGGGCAAGCTCGACTTCAGTGCTCTCGATGCCAACACCATTAAGAAAGTGGCTAACAGTATGACCTCGCTCAACTCCATCTACGAGCTCCAACTCCAAGGTGCCGAGCAGACTTCAGCTGCCAGCAAGAAGTTGACTGAAACTATGAACAAGTACATGGATAACCTCACCGCTTCATCACAGAACGCCGGCCAACTCAACCAACAGTTGACGCAATTGTCACAGCGTTTGACCGCTTTGAACAATGTCTATGGTGGAATGTTGTCAGCAATGAACATTAAGGCATAATTCTACTCGAACCTGATTGTTTAATATAAAAAAGGAGTAAGATTATGTCAGGCGCAAAAGAAACCCCAAGACAGAAAATGATCGGTATGATGTACCTGGTCTACACTGCCTTGTTAGCCATGAACGTCTCGAAGGACATCTTGGATGCCTTCGATACGGTGAACAACGGTGTGCAAACCACCAACATCACCCTTTCGAATCAGATTAACCAGAAATACGCTGCCTTCGAGGAGCAATATGGCCTTGATCAGGAAAAAGTCGGTCCTTATTGGGAACAGGCTCAAGCCCTGAGAGAGGAAGCCACCGACCTCATCAACTACGTCGAGGCTCTCAAGTGGGACTTGGTGAAGAAAATCGAATGCGACAAGGCTGAGACTCCGGCCGAGGCCATATCAATGGCTCTTGAAAGAGGTCTGCTGAAAAATACTGACACCTTGAGAAACGGCCGTAGAATCTACGACATTAATACCTCCAAGGTGAAGTCGAGAGACAACTACAACCGTCCTACCGAATACATGATGGGTAACCCCGAAGGTCCGGGCAACGGTGGTAAAGCTTACGAGTTGTCAGAGAAAATCAGACACTTCCGTGGCGAAGTTGTGAAAGCCATGGGTCCCGAACATATCCATGAAATCGGCCTTATTACGGACAGTATCTATGGTACCAAGCAATATGTTATGGACCAAGGCTATGCTGAAAGCAGCTTGAAGAAACTCCCTCTTAAAGGTGAATATTATGGAGCTAAGATAAGTTACTATCCTGGTATGACCGACCCGGTGCAGGACAGCTGGGAGTACAATAACTTCCACCACACGGTGTTGGTTGCCGATGTGACCCTTTTGAACAAGATTATCTCTGAAGCCCAAACTGCTGAATTGAACGCCATCAGCCAATTGATGACGAATATCCATGCCAGTGACTTCACCTTTGATGAGATTGGTGCAAGAGTGTTTGCAGAGAGTGGCTACCTCCTCTCTGGTCAGACCTACAAGGCTCAGGCCATGGTGACCGCTTGGAAGAACTCACAACTGACCGCCCGTGTTAAACTTGATGGCGGCGCTGAGAAGGAGTATACAAGCAATGCTCAAGGCGTGATTCCGTTGGAATGGAATGTGGGCGTTGGCACTCACAACTACACTGGTGTCATCGACATGCTTGATCCTTCCACCAACCAGATTGAGGAATTCCCCTTCCAGGGTTCATTCACTGTGGCTCCTCCTGCGGTGAGCGTGTCTGCTACCAAGATGAACGTTGTGTATCGTGGTATTGATAACCCGATTGCCGTTGGTGGTGGCGTTGGTGGCGAAATCAATGCTACAGCAAGCAGCGGCTCATTGAGCAGAACTGGCAATGGCACCTACAACCTGCGTCCAGGTGAGGCCAACGAAGTAACTATTAGTGTCAGTTCGGGTGGTTCCAGCCTTGGTAGCATGAAGTTCCGTGTGAAAGACCTGCCGAAGCCTACGGCTCTCATTCGTAACGTGGTGAATGGTCAGGTGTCGAAGAGTGCTCTGCTTGCCGCCAACCGTGTGGAAGCTGAAATGAAAGACTTCGATTTCGATGGTGTCCATTATGATGTGGTTGGTTATACCTTCCGTTATAAGACAAAGAGTGGTACCACAAAGGAAGCCAAAGCTAATGCTGGTGCTTTCACCGATGAGATTAAGAATGCAATCAGTCAATCCAATGTGGGTGATATGTTTGTGTTTACCGCTATTCAAGTCAGAGGTAATGATGGTAAGACCAAGACCCTCGAAACGCCTATCGGTGTTGAAATAAAGTAATGAACTAATAAAATCTTTATAAGATGAAAAAGACACTTGTTTCTATGTTGACCCTTGCGGTACTCTTTGGTAGTTTGAGCCTGAATGCTCAGACGACTGATATCAAACCACCGAAGAACAGCATCCTCTCTGGTCAGCAGCAAATCATGAACGAAAAGGCTCCTTCGCCGCTTCCGATTATCGATGAATCCAATGTTATGTGGAAGAAGACGGTGATTAGGGAAATCGACTTCCGTCAGAAGATCAATCAAGTGTTCTACTATCCGATTAATCCGACTGAGGACTGGAGAAACCTTATCACGGTGATTTATGATGGCATCCAAAGCGGTGACATTACGCCTTATCGAGTGGAAAACAACATCGATGATATGGTGACTCCGCTGACTTTGGCTGATTTTGAAAAAGAAAACACAAAGATCGGCGACCCGCCAGTCATTTGGAAGGATGGTGAAGAAGTGCCTAATGAGATTGCCTTTAAGGATCGTTTGCTCAATGTGACCCGTCTGCGTATTAAGGAAGATTGGTATTTTGACAAGAAATTGTCACAGTTCCTCGTCCGTATTATCGCCTTGGGTCCCATTGTCGTCGACGATGACGGAGGTTTGTCTCAAGTGTGCTGGATTCCATACGAGGATTCTCGTGACGTGCTGGCTAAGGCTTTTGCTTTCAACCGCAATAATTCGGCCCAGCGTCGTACATACGACGAAGTCCTCCAAAAACGTATCTTCGACAGCTATATTATCAAGGAAGAGAACGTTTATGACCGTTACATCAACTCCTATGCATTCAATATCGATGCTCTTTACGAATCAGAGCGCATCAAGAATGAAATGTTTGATTTCGAACAGAGCCTCTGGGAATATTGATGGTTTGCTTTTGACAATGAAAAAGGACGTCTTGTGCGTCCTTTTTTTGTTGGATTACCTTGCGGCAAGAAATCTTTCAAAAATCATTTTTTTGGAAATCAATATCTTTTTTGTTTGATTTTCAATTGATTTTGAAACAGATTTCTTGCGAAGCAATCTCCTAAAAGATACAAAAAAAGCAGCAGAGAATTCTGCTGCTTTCCGTCGGAGTGGCCCGACTCGAACGGGCGACCGCTTGCACCCCATGCAAGAATGCTAGCCAACTGCACCACACCCCGATTGCATCTAACTGCGTTGCAATCTTTCGATTTGCGGTTGCAAAGATACGAATGTTTTTTGATTTGATGTTCACTTTCCGAAAAAAAAGTTACCTTTGCACAAAATAACTCTAAATACTAAACTGCAAACTATAAATGTTGAAAAATGGAACATATTGAATGTCTGATTATTGGATCTGGTCCAGCGGGCTACACTGCGGCTATTTATACCTGCCGTGCTGATGTAAAAACCATTATTTACGAAGGTATGCAACCTGGTGGACAACTCACTCAGACCACAGAAATTGAGAATTTTCCTGGTTATCCCAAAGGTATCAATGGCCCTGACATGATGGAAGACATCCGCCAGCAGGCTTTGCGTTTCGGTGCTGAGATTCGCGAAGGCGAGGTGACGGCCATCGATGTCAGCCAGCGTCCCTTCAAGGTGTCGACGGAATATGATGGCGAACTTTTGGCTGATTCCATCATCGTCTCCACAGGTGCTGCGGCACGTTATTTAGGCTTGCCCACCGAGGAGGAATTCAAAGGTGGTGGTGTGTCGGCTTGTGCCACTTGCGACGGTTTCTTCTATAAAGGTAAGGATGTTGCGGTCGTTGGCGGCGGCGACACAGCCTGTGAGGATGCCACTTATCTGGCCAAGCTTTGCAATAAGGTCTATCTCATTGTCCGACGTGACGTGTTGCGCGCCTCCAAGGCTATGCAGCACCGTGTGCTCAACACACCCAATATCGAAGTGTTGTGGAAACACCAGACCAAGGAACTGTTTGGTGAACAGCAAGGCTTCATGAAGAAGCTGAAAGGCGCAGTGCTGTATCATAGCGACACCAAGGAAGAGCGCACCATTTATGTGGATGGTTTCTTTGAGGCCATCGGCCATACGCCGAACACGGAACCCTTCAAGGGTATCCTCGATATGGATGAAGAAGGCTACATCATCACCAAGCCGAAATCGACGGCCACCAATGTGGAGGGCATCTTCGCTTGTGGTGACTGCCAGGACCGCATCTACCGTCAGGCCATCGTGGCCGCTGGCACAGGTGCTATGGCGGGTATTGAAGTGGAAAGGTTTTTGGCGGAGAATAAATGAACCTTCAAACTGAGATAAAGATTAATCCTTTGGAGCAAACCATCCATTACGCCGATGGTTTGCTCTTCTTAGGTTCCTGTTTCGCCGACGAGGTGGGCGCACTTTGCCGTGGCTTGGGTTTCGATGCCCTTGTGAATCCTTTTGGTGTGCTTTACAACCCCGCCAGCATCGTGCAGTCGGTGAAGCGACTGAATAGCGGCAAGCCATTCTGCCATGATGATGTAATTCGAGTGGGCGAGGGGCAATATTGTACTTTCAGCCATAATACGGCGTTTTGGAACACTACTGAAGAGGCATTGCTGCAACAAGTGAACCAGAGTTTAGCCGAAGCCCATGCGCATTTCTTGGACTCCAAGTGGGTCGTCATCAGTTTGGGAACCTCATGGGTTTTCAGGAACAAGGAGACGCAAGAAGTGGTCTCCAACTGCCATAAACTGCCTGCCCATCAGTTTGAACGACAGTTTCTATCGGTAGAACAGTCTTCGCAATACCTTTCAGAAATCGTCCAACAGCATCCCGTAAAGCAGTTTATCTTCACCATCTCACCTTTGCGCCACTTGAAGGATGGTTTGCATGAGAACCAGTTGAGCAAGGCTGCTTTGTTGTTGGCCGTCGACCAGGTGTGCAAGCAATTTGAAAACGCCCATTATTTCCCCGCCTACGAAATCTTTTTGGACGAGTTGCGCGACTATCGTTTCTACAAGGAAGATATGGTGCATCCCACCGAGCAGGCGGTTCGATACATTTGGGAGCGCTTTGTTGACTTTGCCATTGACCCTAAAGAAAAGCTTGTCATGAAGGCTGCCGCCGAGTTAAAACAGATGCTGCAGCATAAGCCTCTGTTTCCGGAGAGTGAGGCTTTCAAGAAGTTTGAGTTGCAGAAAGAAGAGAAAATTAACGAATTGAAGAGGTCTTTTCCGAGGATTTGTCTTGATTATATTTAGTTCACAAACTTGTGGTCTACAATTTTGTGGTCCACAAAGTTGTGAACCAATTGTATATTGTCACCTATCTGTTTACATCTTCGACAACCAATAAGGAAAAACTTTCGCGCCAAATAGATGACGCTGAAAACGAGTGCGGTATAAGGCTTGTTCTACCTTTGTATGGTAAAAACTAACCTTAGAACCGATGCGCCCGATGGGATAGAGCAGGGCAACAAAGAAATGAAGAAAGTATTATTATTATGTTTTGCTGTAATCGGATTTGCATTTGCGGCGAATGCCCAAGTCTGCAAAACTGAAGGACAAAAATGTGTCACAAAAGAAGGTGACCGTGGAATTTGCAGAGAAGTCACGGTTACTCAAACCACTACATTAACTATTGGCTCGTCCGATTCAGGTACTTCTGGATACAACCTCAACGGAGGAGCAAAAGTAGGAGGTACCACCATTGGTGCTAACATTAGTGGGGGATATAACTCGTCAAATACAAGGTCAAATTCCAATCAAAAGTCTGTTACTGAGACTGAGAGCTGGAAGGAGATGAAATGTAAGAAACAAGATGATGGAGCCTCAAAAGCTACACCTGCTTGGTAAGTATTGATGAAAGAACATCTGAAAAAGGATATGCCAATCAATTGGTGTATCCTTTTTCTATGGATTTTTATAAGAAAGATGAGACTGGATTAGAAATAATTCCTACTTTTGCCCAAGTAAAATCGAAAGAAGAAAGAATTATAGAATAGAATACAAACATAACCACACCGAGCTTTACGCTCTTTATTCTTAAGACTGATAATCGGCAAATTTGAAGTAAAACAAGAATAAAAAGCGAATGGTTCGCGTCTTAGGGCGTGAATTGTTTGTTGTTTATTTGCGTTTTACGGGCTTTGCCGAGCCTTCGGTCTTCAAGTAAGCAAACAAAACGGTTCCGCCCGTTTTGTTTGCCCACCGCGCAAGGCTCCCGCAAAGGCAAACCGATGAACGAAGAACCGCACATAGGGAAACTCATCAAGACAGCACTGGTCGAGCAAGGGCGCAGCATCCCGTGGTTGGCCAAGCGACTCGGTTGCTCGCGGCAAAACGCTTACAAGATTCTTAACCGCAAGTGGATTTACACTGATTTGCTGCTGAAAATCTGTGATATTTTGGATTACGATTTCTTTAAGTGCTTTTCGGAATGGCGGGAGCAAAGAAACAAAATCGCTACCAAATAACCATTTTGGAAGGAATGATTTTATGCACGATAACTTTTTCTGATTTCGTTTTTTAATAATGCGCCAAATTGCGAAACAGTCATGCTGCCTTCGGGTATAGTCTCGTCAACAGTTGCTAATCCAGAGCTAATCAGATTTTCCAAGGCATCAATCACCATCTGATTGTTTTCGTCGTATCTCAAAGTTATTGTCGTCATTTTTTCGAATGGTTTCTGATGCAAAAGTAACAATTATTTACTAAATCGCTATAGTTTCCGAATTTCTTTGTACTTTTGCCGCCCATTATCGGACTTTGGGACCTCAATTCTTCGAAACGATGGGACCTGAAAGTCGCGAGTCTCACAGTCCCGCGTCCGGTAGTCCAATATCACATCTACAATTTTTATATACCAACAAAATGACTGACAACGAAAGATCTGGCAAGCGTCCGCGCACCAGAAAGCCTGCTGAAGATGAATTCCAGCAGAGAAGGTCCTTCAAGTTCTATCACCGCGACGGTGACGAGGAAGGACGTGAAGAGAGAAGCTTTGGCGACAAGCCGAGAGGTGAGCGCCGATTTGATGACAACCGTGGCGACCGCAGGTTCGGCGACCGTAAGTTCGGCGACCGTCCCCGCCGCCGCTTCGACGATGAACACGGTGAAGGCCGTCGTGACGACCGTCCTCGCCGTAGATTCGATGATGACGAGCGTCCACGCCGTCGTTTTGATGACGACAAACCGCGTGAACGCCGTTTCCACGATGACGACCGTCCGCGTCGTAGATTTGACGATGAAGAAAGACCGCGTCGCCGTTTTGATGATGACAAACCTCGCGGAGAGCGTCGTTTCGATGACCGCCCCCGCCGCAGGTTCGATGATGATGAGCGTCCCCGCCGTCGCTTCGATGACGACAAGCCGCGTGAGCGTCGTTTCCATGACGATGACAAGCCGCGTCGTAGGTTTGACGATGACGAACGTCCACGCCGTCGTTTTGACGACGACCGCCCAAGACGTCGTTTTGATGACGATGACCGTCCACGTCGTAAATTCGATGAAGACCGTCCGCGTGGTGGCAACCGCCGTTTCGACGACCGTCCACGTCGTCGTTTTGATGACGACGAAGAACCGCGCCGTGGCCGCAAGGGCTATGTCCGCGAGAAAGACCCGCTGTATGATCGCCCGAAAGCAACGGGCGAGATTCGCTTAAACAAATATTTGGCCGATTGTGGCATCTGCTCGCGCCGCGAAGCCGACGACCTCATCAAAGCCGGCTGTGTGATGGTGAACGACGAGGTGATTACTACGATGGGCTATAAGGTGAAGACCGACGACAAAGTGGTTTACGGTGGCCAAACTCTAAACCGCGAGAAACTCCGTTATATCTTGCTTAACAAGCCTAAAGGCTACATCACCACTTCCGATGATCCATATGAACGCGACACTGTGATGGAACTTGTCAAAAATGCTTGCCCTGAGCGTGTCTATCCAGTAGGCCGTCTCGACAAGCAAACTACCGGCCTGTTGCTGTTCACCAACGATGGTGATTTGGCAAAGAAGTTGACCCATCCGAGCAGCGAGATTCCGAAGCTCTATCATGTCATTCTGAACAAGCCCTTGACCAAGAACGATATGCTGCGTATTTCCGAAGGTATTGAGTTGGATGATGGCCCCATCGCCGCTGACACCATTGCTTATGACCAAGACGACGATAGCAAGAAGAGTATCGGTATCGAACTTCATTCAGGCCGCAACCGCATCGTTCGTCGTATCTTCGAACATCTTGGTTATGAAGTGACTAAGCTTGACAGAGTGATGTTTGCCGGTCTCGACAAGTACAGACTACCTCGTGGTGAGTGGCGTTTTCTCACCGACCTTGAAGTGATGAATCTGAAGAAGATTTGAATTTGAACGATACAACACGACAATTCATCAGGGAAAACCTGAATGCCGATGTGCCGACGCTCGCCTTGAAAAAGGTGTCCGTCGGCATTGACTTTTCTTTGGCATTACGTCAAATTGAGGCGAGGCAGCTATTGCGAAAGAAAGTGCCATTATGGAGTGAGAATGAAGACTTGCTCTTTCCCGTGCATCTCTCCATTGAACAATGTTCATCAGAAGCTAGTGCAAAGTATAAGTCAAGTCTGTTGCAAGGTCAATCCTTTGCCGACTTGACGGGCGGACTGGGCATTGACACCTATTTCATTTCACGACATTTCCAGCAAGCCGATTATGTGGAACAACAAACTGAGCTATGCGAGTTGGCACGACATAATTTCGATGTTCTGAATACAGACGTCAAGGTGTGGAATGAAACAGCGGAGAGTTATTTAAAGCATTGCGAACCATATGATTGCATCTTCCTTGACCCAGCCCGACGCGATGTCTATGGCCGCAAGACGGTCTCCATCAGCGATTGCACTCCCGATGTGGCTGCTTTGCAAGACAGGTTATTGGAAAAGGCCAAAACAGTGATGATAAAGCTTTCCCCGATGCTCGATATCAGCAAGGCTTTGGAAGAATTGCGCCATGTGAAAGAGGTGCATGTGGTGGCTGTCGCCAATGAATGTAAGGAGTTAGATGTCATTTTGGAACGCGGATATGAAAGGGAGCCGCAATTTGTTTGCGTCAATTTGCTGACCGCTCAGCCAGAATTGCGCTTTACACTGGAGGAAGAACGTCAGTGCCCAAGCCGACTTGCAGGCAGCGTTTTGAACTACCTATATGAACCCAATCCCGCTGTGATGAAAGCAGGCTGTTTCAAATTGTTGACTGAGTGTTTTGATGTTTTTAAGCTGCATAAGAACAGCAATTTATATACTTCGGAACAACTGGTTTCCAGTTTTCCTGGTCGTATCTTCAAAGTGGAAAGCTGGGCTACTTATAACAAAAAAGTGAAGCAGACTTTGTTGTATGATGTGGAAAAGGCCAGTATTGCAGTGCGCAATTTCCCGCTTTCGGTGGCTGAGTTGCGGAAGTCCTTGAAAATCGGTGATGGCGATGAGACCTATCTCTTTGCCACAACCATAAAAGGGGAAGAGAAAGTCGTTATTCGCACAAAAAAAGCCGTTTTGTCGGAAACGGCTTCTTTTGGGTTTTAAAGAAAAGAATTGATACTTATCTTCTGTCGGGAATGCCAAATTTGGTCCACCAAGTTTGGTCATACTTTGATTTGATGGCTTTTTTCACGGTTTGGGTCCTACTTTTCAAAGTGTTGAGAGCTACATGCGCTTCATCGCTCTTTTTGCGAAGCTCTTCATGCAGCTTATCAATTTCGGCAGAGATTGCCTCCAAGCGCTTGCAGTCTTCCTCCATCTTCTGCATCACGCTTTCCTCAACCCCAGCTTCACGGCCAAGGCGTTGGTTTCGTTTTACTCCGGAAATGATGAGTTTTGACTTCTCGAGTTGGTCTTTAAAAATTTGATACATAATCCGTTGAAATTTATGCTATTGTTGGTTGTTCGTTTTCAAAATCGAACGCAAAGGTAAGAAAAAAAATCATCGGTTTTTCATAAATGGTTGAAAATAAGATTATTACATTTTTAATGTATTGATTTTCAAAGGAGTTTGTGGATTATCAAGAATTTTCCAAAATAGGAAGGATTCATTTGCGTTCATAAACGCTTTCTTTCTTTCTCCCATCGGGCTCTTCCACTTTAAGTCGGTCTATTTTGTAATTGACGACATCGTCAAGGACGATGGCGGTGCGGTAGTCCTTTTTCAAAGCGGATAATTTGACATTTTGCATAACCAAACCTTCGACATGTCGGATGAAGAATCCCCAGGCGGGCAGTTCCATATGTTGTGAGAATTCAGGATAGGACTTAGGCATCTCTGGTACTTTATCCAACTCGTCAAGGCCGATATGGGCATAGTGTGGGTCGCCACCACCAGGGAATACAATCTCAATGTTCTCCAATGTGATATTCTTAATCTTACTGTCTTTCAGTCCAATGATGCCACAAGGTGAAATATTGCGCGGCAAGTCTTCGATGGGACCTTCGTATTCGTAGCCTGCATCCGGCTTAGTGGCAGCCACTTCGCAATATAGGTTACGGATGGTGATGCTTTCCATGAAGCTCTGTTTATCGCGGCGGGCACCTATGTTGAGATAAATAGCGTTGCCTACATTGGTGGCATATAGTGAGTCAACAAGGATGTCTTCACAGATGCCACCGTCAACACTTTGGATGGTGATGGCACTGCGGTAGGTGTCGTAGACAGCGTTGTTGATGATGCGAACATTCTTGAATCCGCCCGCACCCATAGTGCCGAATTTGATACCGCTGGCACTACTGCGGGCAGTACAATTGCGTACCTCTACATTTTGGCACAACTTCTTCGCACTATGTGACTTGAGGCAGATTGCATCGTCACTGGCATCAATATAGCTGTTGGTCAACACAAAGCCGTCGCAGTCTACGATGTCAATGCCGTCGTTGTTCCAAAAGGCCGTACTTTGGATGCGCACATTGTTGACTTTGACGTTCTCACATTGGTCGTACATCGTGACCCAGTTGGCGGCATTGCGGAAGGTGACATTGTCGACTTCCACGTTCTTGCATTCCCTAAAAATCAGCAGTCTGGGACGGAAGCCCTCTCCAACGCGGTCGTTGCTCAGCTTGTCTTTCATGAGGCCTTTGTGCACGAGGTCGGTGCAATTGTTGCCCAACTCACGTCCTTGTCCTTCAATGACACCGCCGCTGTTGTAGACCCCGATAAGGCGGATGTTCTCAACGCCTTCGGCTAGGATAAGGCCATGGTCATTGGTGGCATTGAGGCGGTCATAGTCGAAGGGGTTGGTGCTGCCAACGAGCACGGCACCTTCCATCAGCTCGATGGTGACATTGGACTTCATGTGGATACTGCCAGTAAGGTAACGACCCACCCAGAAACGCAAAGTGCCACCACCTTGTTCCGCAATCCAGTCAATGGCGAACTGGATGCTGCGGGTGTTCATAGTCACACCGTCGCTGCGGATGCCGAATTTTGAGGCGTTATAAATGGGTTGTTGGCTGTCTGCGATGGCATGACCAACGCCTAACAACAAAGCTAAGAATAAGGAGAAGAAACGTTTTTTCATAGTTTTTCATTTTTGTTATAATGTCGGTGTTTCGACAGGCTGAACGATTTTAGCTTTTTGGCCAGTTGAGGTCCCTGAGTTTGTCGAAGGGCCGAGATATAGTATAATAGGTCCAAGCAATCCCATAGGCTGCAAAGCTTGGCCTCGTTTGGGATGGTTGACATAGATCCAGATGGTTGGGTTGTCCTCACGGGTAAAGGTTTTGAGGTAGTTACCCAAGGTAGTGGTGATGCGGATTTCAAGGTCGTTTTCTCCTTCGTTGAGAGCATAGCTGAGGTCGTAAAGCCTGCGGCCAGAATACTGCACGCCAACTGATTGCCCGTTGACGAAGACCTCGGAAACGCCTTCCACCAACCCTAAATCCAATATCGTAGGGACTTGGTGCGCCGCCTCTCTATACGGGTCAATGGTTTTTCGATAAATAATAGTGCCACAAAAATGCTGGTATTTTTCATCGTCCTTGAGGTCAAACAAAGTGTCAAAATGGGTGATGATAGTATCGTGCAAAAGACTATGGCAGAGCGTGACATCCCAATCATCAGAAAGGTCAGAAGATTGCATCGTGCCAATGATAGAGTGCAGCGGTTGCCAAATTGGTAGTTTGCGGTTTTTGTTCGTCTTTTCAAACACGATAAGCACCGACTCGACAGGCCCGAGGTCAAAGGTATAACTGTTGTCATTTCCAAGTGGCAAGACAAAGCGTTTGCCCGTCTGCAAGTCCCAAATCTGGGCTTGGTGTTTGAGCGTCAATTCCTTTGAAAAGGTGATTTTTGTAGAATGTGAGTTATATCGATGGCTGTTGCTCAACAATATCATTTCGCTGCCGTCATCGGTGGTATAGCGGTTTTGCATCACATACGGGTCGGGGTTCTCGATGTCCAGATAATGTGGTAAACCCTCGATATGCATCAGGCTGTCATACCAAGGAATAAAGCCTTCTTTGGGTGGCTCTATGAAGACAAACTGTTCCTTGTGCTGCATTACTTTTTCCATGGTGGTTTTTACAAGCGAGTCGTTCTTTTTATGGTTATTAGGCTTGCCCAACGATTGGTAAGGTATGGTGTCAATGCAAAGGATTTTGCCGCCTGTTTCCACAAAATGCAATAGTTGCTTGGCGGTTTCGGGATGGAGGCTTTCCACATCAATGAGGAACAAAGTATTGTATTTTCTTTGGTTAAAACAAAAGTTACCTTTCTGGATGGACGACTGGTTGATAATGTTTTCGCTCACGTAGTCCACACCGCCGCCGCATTTGTTGATGGCTTCCCAAATGAGGGTCTTATAAGGTGCTCGGGTGGTGTTGGGGAAAGGTTCGTTCTGCATTCCTATGGTGCTCCACATATCGTTTTCGGGATTGAGAACGGCGATATCAGCATAATAAGTGCCGTGCTGCAAGGCGTAGGAGAGACGAGCCTTGTATTCGTTGTATAGATGGAAATAAGGCCACCAGCTATTGCTTTCGCTGTAATACGCGCCGTAACGTACCCAGCCTGGGAAAGGCACTTCTTGGTTAGGAGAATAGTTGAAACCGTGAAAGACGCTGTGCGTCATACCCGACATAGCCGATTGGTCACCGCCAATCTTCAATTGTTCAAGACTCATATTGAACACAGTGTAGGTGTTGGTCATCTCCTCGCAACTGACGGTGCGATTACCAGCTAAGTGGGCAGCCGATGATACGAACTTGTTGACCATAGTGTAGGCGCGGCCACGGCGGTAATCGGTCTCCGACATCTCTTCGCCAGGCTTGTGGCGCAGCCAGTTGGTGGTCCACGTCTCACCTTCGGGGATGTCGTATCCTATGGCATTTTCCAAGGGATAGAAACCACGACCGTAGGCCTGGGCGCGGGCTTTCACACCAAGTTGATGGCACCATGCAAGGTAAGTATTGGTAAACCGCTCCTCCATCAATTGGGCCTTGAAATCCTCAAAGTCGTAACGAGCGCGCTGGATCTCCTTTTGGAAGTCTTTGGTCACGGGTACGACGGGGTCATAGTTGAGTGCGCTACCCATTGAGCCGATTTTGAAAAGGGTGAAAGGCAACCACTCGGTGATGTCGTAGCCGTAACGCTTTTGGAACTCTTCTGCCATATCGTTTGTCCAATTGGCACCTTCCAGTTCCATACTGTCGGTAAACAGGGCGCGGATGTTGCCCTTCAGCGGTCCAATTTGTGCTTCAATTTTGTCCGACATATTATAGAGGTAGCGGTTAACCGCCTCAGTGTTGAAATGGTCGAGCACAGGACCAGCTGCTCCTGGAGCTCCATTGATAACCTCCAAAAAACCGCTGATTTTCACCAAGGCTACAAGGGTGTGTTCTCCTTCAGGGACTTCGATGGTGATTATACTATCAGCAAGCGAAGGTCCCTGAGGTTCCTCGAAGGGTGGAAGGGCCGACATTACATCAATGCCATCTTCAACACTTGAAGCGGGATTCGGATAAAGCTTCAGCATCATTAATTCCTTGGTGTTATCCTTGTATGGCGAACTCACCTTGGGCATAGCTTTCTCGCAGATACTGTCGCGGCAAACAGTCAAAGTCGTTGGTCCTGTCACCTTTTCCGCATAATTGACTACAATTTGCGCCCGCTCGTCTTCCTTGAGAAACTCAGCACCAAAAGGCCAGCCCGAACCTACAAGCAGGTCGCAGGTCATATCGAGTTGTTTGGCCTCTTCGAAACATACTTTGAGCATATCAATCCATTCAGTACTAAGCCATTGCAACGAGGACTTGCCGAGGCTGTCGCAATAACTTGGAAAGGCGATGGGATTGATTTCCACACCGCCGATTCCAGCTTCTTTGAGGAGCCGCAATTCACGAACCAGTTCTTCTGCCTCCACCTTGTCGCCGTTCCACCACCAGCGCACGAAAGGATGGTATTGTGAAGCGGGCTGCTGAAACTCGGTATGCAATTGTTCTGTGCTTAGCCTCTCATTTTTGGGTTGGCATTGGCAAAGGAGAAGCACAAATCCTATCAAAAGTAATAGCGGTTTCTGTCGCTTCATGGATATTTCTATTGGATAATGCAGCAAAAATAGGAAAAAACTCGTATTTTTGCGCCTCAATTTCATAATTCGAGAAGTTCAATAACTTATTGCGTATGTACGCTCTGTTTAAGAAAGAAATCAGCAACTTCCTTAGCTCGTTGATCGGCATTATGGTGATTGTGGTGTTTTTGCTCATCACCGGCTTGTTTCTTTGGGTGTTCCAAAGTGATTTCAATGTGCTGAATTCCGTCTATGCCAATTTGGACGGCCTTTTTATCCTCGCCCCTTGGGTCTTCCTTTTCCTTGTACCAGCCGTCACAATGCGTAGCTTTGCCGAGGAGAACCGTACTGGCACCATTGAAATGCTGGTCACCAAACCTTTGTCGGATTGGCAAATCATTTGGGCTAAATTTTTGGCAGGTGTGGTTTTGGTGTTGCTGGCTTTGATTCCTACCTTTGTTTATTATTTCTCGGTTTTTCAGCTGGGTTTGCCCAAAGGTAACCTTGACAGTGGCGGCATTTGGGGCTCATACGTTGGACTTTTCTTGCTCAGTGCCAGCTTCGTAAGCATTGGAATCTTTTGTAGCTCGCTGACCAACAACCAAATATTGGCCTTTATCATCTCGGTTTTCCTTTGTGGATTTCTGCTGATTGGCTTTGAGTTTATTTATTCGCTTTCATTGTTTGGCAGCGTTGACCTGTTCATTCAACAGTTGGGTATGAATGCCCACTATAGTTCGCTGAGCCGTGGTGTCATCGACACGCGTGATGTGTTGTATTTCCTGAGTGTGATCGCGCTGTTTCTCAGTGCAACGAAACTGGTTTTGTCAAGCCGCAAATGGTAAGGAGGTGAGTGATGGAAAACAAGCGCAAGAATCTGAAAAAGAGCCAAATCGTTACTTTTCTCATTACCGTGGCGATTGTCGTTTTGGTTAATGTGATTGGCTCATACGTGTTCACCCGTTTCGACCTAACGAGTGAGAAACGTTATACTTTGTCGCCCACTACTAAGGAAATCCTCAACGACCTTGATGATTATGTGTATTTCAAGGTGTATCTCGAAGGCGATTTTCCGGCGGGATTCAAGAAGTTGCGCCGCGAGACCAAGGAAATGTTGGATGAATTCAGGGCATATTCAAAATTCATTGATTACGAGTTTATTAATCCCTCTGAGAGTGGTAATGAAGCCGAAATCAAGGAAACCTATAATCAGTTGTATCGGTCAGGGTTGAATCCAACCGATTTGAATGTCAAGAATAGTGATGGTTCCTCAAAGCAAATGGTCATTTGGCCTGGTGCTTTGGTGAGTTACCGCAACAATACCGAAATCGCCATCGATTTGCTTGAGAATCAGATTGGCCAATCGTCAGAAGATGCCTTGAATGCCTCGATGCAGAACCTTGAGTTCCGTCTTGTGGATGCTGTGAAGAAGGTCACACGTTTGGAGAAACCCTTTGTTGCCATCATCGAAGGACATGGCGAGTGGGGCGAACAGGAAATGTACGACATTACCCAAACATTATCGCAGAAATACAACGTGGAGCGCAAAGCCATTGACGGCAAGATTGATGCGCTAATGCATCGCACGCAGGACACGACAAGAGACGTGAGGGTCTTTCCGTCATACGATGCCATCATTATCGCCAAGCCTACGCAGCCCTTCGATGAGAAGGACAAGTTTCTTATTGATCAGTACATCATGCATGGTGGCAAGGTGCTATGGTTGGTGGAACCCGTGTATGCCACTATGGATAGCTTGCAAAACCAGGAGTCGACCATCGGCGTCGAGCAAGACCTCAACCTTGATGATATGCTCTTTAAATATGGTGTGCGCCTCAACCGCGACCTGCTTTTGGATTTGACCTGCGCTTCATTGCCGATTCGCACGGGTCAGGTGGGCAGTCAGGCACAATTGGAGTATTTCCGTTGGTACTATTTCCCTTTGTTGCAAGCCGCTTCGGAGCATCCCTTGGTACGCAACATGAATGCCATCAAGGCCGATTTCGTCAGTTCGATGGATGCCACCACTTCTGCCAATGGCATCGAACAGATTCCACTGCTTAAAACTTCTATTTATACTAAGGTTTCGGGTGTGCCGGTCTTTATCTCTTTGGCCATGCTGCGTCAGACCCCCGACCAACGCATGTTCAATTCGAAAGGGAAGAATGTGGCTTACTTGCTGAAAGGTAGTTTCCCCTCGCTGTATGCTAATCGTGTACCACAAGAAATCGTTGACGACCAAGCTACCGATTTTATGGAAGAGAGTGTCCCGACAGCTATGATTGTAGTGTCTGATGGTGACTTGATCCGCAACCAAATCGACATTAGGACCCGTAAGCCCTTGCCTTTGGGCTTCGATCAAT
>CAMJHP010000043.1 GCA_946405575.1 uncultured Bacteroidales bacterium
TGCTCTCGATGTGCCGCCAAGGCTTGTATTTCCTGCCTGCGGTCTTCATCATGTCGTGGCTTTGGGGCATCACAGGTCTCGAAGCCGCCCAAGCCGTTGCCGATGTTTGCACCTTCTTGACTTCTTTGCCGTTTGCTATTTGGATTAGCAGGGAACTTAGCGCGAAGTCCCAAAAGTGTCCATAACTCGAAATTTTGTTGAGATATGGACACTTTTGAGTGTTATGGTCAGAACAAAGCGGCCATAACAACCATAAACGAAGCGGCTGCCACGATGCTTTGACAGGCTCAGCAACCTTGTGACAGCCCTACATCGCCCCGCCTAAGCCGTAGGGCTGTCGTACCACGGCAGCCGAATTATTCATTTGCGCATTGCAAATGCTGATATTCAGGCCTTTTAAATTGAAAATCCGGAAGGACAAGAGACTATTGAAACAAGGGAACTAACCAGTTTTGAACAAAGTTTTGTGCTATTGGATGGTTTGGGTCAAGCATATGTTTGGTAATCGACAAACCTATCGGACAACCAGGTTCTTCTTGCCATGCCAAATAGGTATGTATTTTGGCCTTGGAATGGTGTATCAATGGATACAAGTTGTTTCCTGCCTCTTCAATTCGTTGTAATTCATCTTCTGCTTCCATCAAAAGAGCATCATCAGTGGAAGCCAATGAGAGAGCAAAATCTTCGACCATTCCCAAGTGAATATTGTCAGGCATTAGCCATAATCCTAATTTAGGATAATCTGGTTGGGATGATGGACAAATCAACCCTGAATGTTGTAATTCATTAGGAATGTCATATCCGTATGGCTTCACAATGGACCGAATTTGGTCTAGACGAACTCTTATATCGTTATCTGCATCAATAATGATTCCTATTGTCTTTACATTGGTTGGATTGGTCAACATCATGGACAAAATTTCCATCAGCTTATCAATGCCATCACAATCTCACATTGAAATTTTCTGCAACATGATAATGCTCACACAACGCCCAAACTATATGTTGGTCCGTCTTACCCTCGACCAAGAGTTTTTGTGGAAAATCTTGTATTTTAGCCTTATCCATCATCTTAATTCAATTGCCTCATTCATAGCGAAAACGAGTTTTTCAGGATCTTCGTACAATTGTGCATTCAATCCATTTGCAACCATATCCAACCTGATGGCAAGACCGTCCTCACTCATAGATGAATGGGCAAAACTTTTAATGCAATCATTACTATGCGTGGTAACAAACACTTGAACATCCAGATTTTTGGCCAATTCAAAGATAATATCCCACAATTTGGACTGCACCGAATAATGTAAGCCATTTTCAAATTCATCCAACAAGAAAATGCCGCCTTTGCAGTTAATCAACGATAATATAATAGTCAATATTCTATTAATGCCATCGCCCATAGAACTCAATCTAACACGATTATTCTCTCCTTCCAATAACACAAATGGTATAAAACCTTGTTCAGAACCTGTACTGTCAGAAGTCAGGATATTGAAACGCTTAATTCGCGGTTCTATGATTTGCAAAGCCTTGATGACATAATCCTCGTTTTCAGACATGGAAACAGAAGCCCACAATTTGTCAATGCTGGTTCCCTGATTACCATTGCTTGAGATATAATTAAAAGGAACATTAATCGGCATCCCAACAGAATCAAGCAAACTAATATTTTTAAAACCATGCCCGTTCAAATTGATTACATAATCCAATTGCTTGGAATGGTTGTTCATTTGAATGCCCAAACTTTGACTGACGATGTTTTCCTCTTGTGGGGCATCTACAGGAGTCACAATACGAATTGTACTTGTCTTTCCCGATTCCGACAAATTGGTTCTAACCCTACTTACACGAACCAATTTTATAGTAACAACATTTTCTTCACTTTCTCCTACCTGAACTCCCTCTGTTTCAAGAATGGATTTCTTGTAATCGCTAACCAAAGGGAGAAAAGCGTTCAATTCGTCATCAACCGTAATAGAATCCCTATAACCAAATGCATTCAGGTCCTCTCCTCTCATTTTTAGAATTTCATATAGCTGACTTGCTCGTCCATTGGATGCGTAAATCGACAACGCTTCCAACAAGGTGGATTTTCCGACATTGTTCTTCCCCCAAACCAGATTCACTCGCCCGAGTTTTGGTATCAACAAATGCCTGATGTTCTTATAATTATTAATCAATAAAGAATTCAACATTTTTCCTAATTGTTGTTTTCGGGGCAAAAATACAAATTATTTCCAAATCAAATAATTGTTGAAGCAAAAGTCGATAAAACGTACCTCTATTTATAATCGGCTACCACGGTGCTTCGACAGGCTCAGCAACCTTGCGACAGCCCTACACCACCCCGTCCAGGCTGCAAGGCTGTCGTACCACGGCAACCGCATTATTCATTCGCGCATTGCAAATGCTGATATTTTGGCCTTCCGAATTGCAAATTCAGAAGAACGGGCACTTATAAATCACAAAAAGTGTCCATAACTCGAAATTTTGTTGAGATATGGACACTTTTGAGTGTTATTGTCGGAACAAATCGTCCATAACAACCTCGTTTTGCACAATGCCGGAATGAATGCCGCGCAAAACGCCGTAGGTGGTCACCATAGTTGTAGCAAGGCTTTTTCGGGTCTTGGTCTTCGCCTTGAAGATGGACAAACGATTGCGCAACTTTTCCTCATAATCCTTGGTGATGGTATATGGCGCCTCCGAAAATTTCATTTCGCATAGATTAATAACCCTATCTGAACGGTCAATCACCAAATCGATTTGTGTTCCCTTTTCATTTTCATCACCCAGCATCCTCCACGTGCCTGTTGTGGTTGATATTCCACTGATGCCCAATCTTTGCTTGATTTGTTCAAGATGTGTCATGCAGATGGTTTCAAAGCTGAATCCCTGCCACGACTCCACCGAATGGGAATGTATGTTGTTTGTCCACCAATGTTCGTCTTTGGTATTCTTCCCATCCAAGAACTTGAAATAAAACAATGTGTATGGGTCGCAGATGCGATAGACCGAGTTACGGACGGATGACTTGTATTGCGAGTAAGTTTCAATGAAATCGCAGCGTTCCAGGTTTCCAAGCACTTTGGTGAGCCTGCCTCCCGACTGTCCCGTCTTTTCGATAATCTCCGCCCTAAGCAACCCTTTCTTGCTTTCCGACAAGGCGTTCATTACCGCGATGTATTTGTCGGCATGACTATACAAAGCGTTGAAAAGTTCATCGAACTCTTCGCGCATAGGGGCATTTTTGACGAAAAACAAACGGTCTATATTCTGTGCGAGGCTTTGTTCTGGGTTTAACAAACTCATATAATATGGAACACCGCCCAAGGCCATATAGCACTGAAGGATGGTGTATCTGTCCCATAGACATCCGTTTGCGTGCAGGTATTCCTCACATTCACCCAATCGGAAAGGCCGCAGATAGATTTGTTCTGTGATTCGATTATGCAACCCACCCTTGTTTTTGACCAATTTATTCACCATCCACGAGGTGGCCGACCCACAAGCGATGAAAAGGATGTCGTTGCGTTGCGCCGCCCAAGCATTCCAAAAATATTCAAGTGCTTCCACAAAAGAACTCCGTGGGGTATCAATCCAAGGCATCTCATCGAAGAAGACAACCTTTCTGGTTTCTTTCGGCTTGCTTTCTATCAATGTCCGAAGGGCTTGGAAAGCCTCATCCCAATTGGCCAAAACCGGAGCAAATGGAGAGCCACTATAGGCTTTCAGTTGTTCGGCAAATCGCTGAAGTTGTTTTTTCGGTTTCTGTTTTCTCGCCCCGACGTAAGCAAAGGTGAGCCTGTCGGCGAAGACATTGTTCACCAAAAAAGTCTTCCCTATACGGCGACGGCCATAGACAATGACAAACTCCGACTTCCCTGAGTTGAACTTTCGTTCAAGCGTATCAATTTCGCTTGTTCTTGCAATAATCCTGTTCATATTGTCCGATTAATTACGCCGACAAAAATACAAAAAAAACGCAGATACGGACACTTATAATTTATAAAAAGTGTCCATAACTCGAATTTTTGTTGAGATATGGACACTTTTGAGTGTTATTATCGAAATAATTTTGCCGTGACGACCATAAACAAAACGGCTACAACGGTGCTTCGACGGGCTTAGCAACCTTGTGACAGCCCTACACCACCCCACTTGGGCTGTAGGGCTGTCGTACCACGGCAGGCGCATTATTCATTCGCGCATTGCAAATGCTGGTATTCAGGCTTTATGAATTACAGATTCGGAAGAACGAGCAAAAACCGGGAGTAAAACCAAAAATTTACCCCCTGTTTTCAATATTCGATGTTCAATTCTTATCTAACGACAATTTTCTGTGTCTTAACGTCATCGCCATTAATGAGCTGCAATACATAAACGCCGGAAGCTATGCCATTGGTAGACACACTGCGTACAACATCCGTACTAACAACGACATGCCTAAGCATACCCACGATTTGCAGCGTGGCATCGGCATAATCACCTGTAACAATGATATTACCCATTACCGACAAAGGCAAAAGTCTTCTCATCTTCATTATCAGTGTTTCCGATGGCGGAAAAACACCAAGCGGAAACGAGATGCATAATCGTTTGTCTTGGATTCGAAAGTGTAGCTTGGTGTAGCCAAAAGGTCTATATCCGTACCCGTCATATTATCAATAAGATGCAGGTAGTTCATCTCCACGCTTTCAAGATTCACCGAAATTGTGTAGTTGCCGTTCTCCTTGGCTTCAAAGTTTAGCGGAATTTCACCCTGCTTTTCGGCGTATGCAATGGCATAGTTATCATTGCCTTGCGGAATGTAAAGTATCGCGTTGTCCTTGTTGAAGAAAAACTTGGCCAACTTGTCGCCCGCATTGAAACTGACAATGGCCTCGTCTAAAGTGGCTGCTGAGCCTGTCGAAGCACCGCGTGTGTTGTTTTGCGCCACTGCCATTTGCAAAACACCCTGGTTGACAGCCGTTTCGGGTGCGGTTTTGCTGAAGGTAACAGACTCGCCTGCATTTTCCGCTTTCACCATTACACCCGTGCAAGCGGGAATAGCCGTTTCCATTGAAACCGCAACCGGTTCGATGTCCGATCCGTCTTCATTCATCGTGTAGTAACTCTTGTTGGCGTAGGCACTGACGGGGAACGGATTGCCCACCAAGTTCCAACCTGCTGATTCTGCATTGGCATCATAGACAAGGCTGACCGTTTTGGTATCGTCCTCATTAAACTCGCCTTTGAAAATGAGGTTCACATCCTCCGAGTTGGCATAGAGATAGCCTTGGCCGTTGATGATAATGAAGTCGTTTGTGTGGGCTTTGTAATTTAGCCATTCCTTGTTGACGGATTGGTTGAAGCGGTAGAGGTCGTATTCCGTTTCGGTTATCATGTTATCTACTGTTGTTGGGACTGCGTTTTCCACCAAAGGGGAGGCGATGAAGGCCCATTTGTCGTTGTCTGAGCCGTAACCAGGGATGGTGGTGTAAGCAATCTCTTGATAGTTGGTAAATTCATTCCAATACGGCGCAGATTGGTAGGCTTCCAAACTTCCGAAGGGTATAAATATTGGAATGGAATGATTGACATTATAAAAAGAATAATAATTCAAATTAGGCGGAGTTTCAGCAAGAATTGTAATATTTGCCATATTTATGCAACCTTTAAACG
Organism: uncultured Bacteroidales bacterium; assembly: GCA_946405575.1. Taxonomy (GTDB): domain Bacteria; phylum Bacteroidota; class Bacteroidia; order Bacteroidales; family F082; genus Limimorpha. The sequence continues at coordinate 5,668 of CAMJHP010000043.1, forward strand.
CATAAGAATTAATGTTTGTCACAGAATTCCCAATTGTCAACGTTGATAGTCCACTGCAATTTTCGAAAGCACTACTACCAATTAAGTTTACGGAATTGGGAATTATGATAGAAGTGAGTCCACTGCAATCTCTGAAAGCACTCTCTCCAATTGAGACTATTGAATTAGGAATGACCGTGGTCTTGCAACCAATAACCAATGAATTAGTGCTTGTTTTGATAACGGCATTGCAATTTTCTCTCGAGTCATAAACCGAATTTTCAGAATCCACCATAATTTGTTCAAGACCAATACAACCAGAAAAGGCAGAACCACTAATAGTATTCAAAGAATTTGGAATCTCTATAGAAGTAAGATTGCTACAATTCTTGAAAGCATCATAACATATTTCGGTCACAGAATTCGGAATCTCAATTGAAGTTAGGCCGATGCAATTATAGAAAGCATTTTCACGTATAGAAGTAACGGAATTGGGAATTATTGTGCTATTACATCCTTTCACCAGTGCATTGGTGCTTGTTCTTATGATAGCATTGCAATTGTCTCTTGAGTCGAAAACCGAATTGCCCGTGTCCACCATGATTTGTACAAGACTAATACAATTATAAAAAGCACTATTGCCTATTGTAGTTACGGAACTTGGTATTACTATTGAGGTCAAGCAGCTGCACCCCGAGAAAGCATCATCAATTGCCGTCAATCTTGTAAAGTATTGTAGTTCGTTGAATGTTGTTATTGTGCTGTTGTTCTTGAATGCATTACCCAGAACGGTGGCTGCTTCGGCCTCAGTATAGTTTATCTCACCATCTCCGTTGGTATCCCAACGGTTTACACAAATATCTTTCACATTGGCATCTGCAAAGGTAATGATGCCCATTTGCATCTCTTGGATATTTGTAAAATCACTCCATTGGGCGGTATTTTGGTATTCTTCGGTACTGTTTTCTGGAACATAAAGAACACAGGTGGACTTGGGAACTTGATTAAACACCTCTGTACCCAAGTTCATGGCGCCAGGATGTTGAACACAAGATACAATTGATGCAACTGCATTACACTTATTAAAGAAATAGTCACATAGTTTTGTTACTCCATTTCCGATGATGACTTCAGATAAGGGTGCGTAATCATTATACCACCAACGGCTAAATGGTGCATTGGTCCATGGTCTATTATAACTGTCATGGTAATTGGAGACAGCTATGTTCCTTCCGATGTATGCTATCTCTACAGGACAGTTTTCAAAAAGGCCACCTCCAATACCATCAGAATATTTGTTGTTACCAAGTGTGATTAATTCATCTCCATCTTCAAACCTCACTTCTTTCAGTGCGATACAATTAAAGAAAACTTGTTGACCGATTGTGGTTACAGACGATGGAATTATTACTTTTGTGAACCTGCATCTTGCAAATGCACCTGACCCAATTGTAACAATAGAATTGGGAATTATCATTTCAGTAATATTCGTGCAATCACTAAAGCCACTTTTCGCAATGGAAGTAACTAAATAATCTGTTCCTTGATAGTTGATGCTGGTAGCAAAAGAACTTGTCGTGACGGAAGTGTTGTTGGCTTTCACGCTAGCTTCGCCTGTTGCCAAGTCCAAAGTATATTTGAAATCGCCTTCGACAACCTCGACCATTACGAAATTAGCCACTAAGTTTCTATCAGATGTCAATTCAAAGGAATAAGGATTATCCGTCGATACTACTTCTCCGTTTTCAGTCCAGTTTAGAAAAGCACCGGCATTGGAAATTGCGGTAACTATAGCATCATCTGAACAAGTAGCTTGTTGGGTGATTTCAGTTGTACCTAAGTATTCGTCATTTGATGTTACAGACAGACTGCTCATGTTTTGTTCTTGATAATTAGTAAATTGTCTCCAATCCCAAAAGGAAGAAGAAGCATAAACACTTGCTTTGCCGCACGGAACATAGATGGGAATTCCATTGTTGATTCCGAGGAATGCATCAGAATATAGAGCCGCAGGAGTGTTATCAAGAATAGTGATGGAAGAAACCCCAGAACAGTTTCTGAAAGCCCAACTGTAAATTGAATTTAAAGAACTACCCAGCGTAAGCGAGGTTAGACCTGTGCAATTATAGAAAGGAGCTCCTCCTATGATTGTAACCGAATTGGGAATTGTTAATTCGCCGATGATATTCGAACAGTCTTTGAAAGCAAAACCAGGAATTATTTGAACATTTTCTCCGATTGTTACGGTGGTGATATTGGGAACGACCCAATTATACGAACTTGAAAACACAGGATGTACATTTTCCCAATCATCTTCATCATAAGTATCAACCCAATTCGCCATTTCTGTACAATTAATGGCATTGAAATGAACTGTGGTTAACTGAGGGCAATTCCAGAAAGCATTGCCACTTATGTAAGTCACGCCTTCACCTATGGTTAATTCTGCTAAGTTTTGGCAACCTGAAAAAGCACTACTTCCAATGTTTTCCACACCATTCCCTACATTTAACATGGTAATTCCGTTACTCGAAAAAGCACTACTTCCTATCGTTGTGACATTATCAGGAATGATTAACTCGCCTGTAAAACTGCATCCTGTGAAAGCACAAACACCAATTGAATTTACAGCACTTCTGATATTCAGTGTACCAGTCAAACCCGTACAAAGATAGAACGCATACGGCCCAATTGCCGTCACAGAATAACTTATTCCATTATAACTCACATTGGCTGGTAAAGAAATATTGCCCGTGGGTCTTGTAAAGCCGTTATATGCGGCTTCTCCATTCCAAGGAGTTCCAGGACAAGTCAATTCCACATAATGGTTTTCTGAATCAATTATGTTGTAATACAACGTTTGCCCTGTAGAGCAAACCGCACTGAAATCATACGCATAGATTTTCGTCATCCCCATCGCAAAGAGTAGCAGGACAATCCAGACGGCTCTCGTCATCCGTTTCAATAGTAAATTTCTGATTTTCATCAATAAAATGTTTTCCTTTGCCCCGAAGCTCCAAGAGCACTATTTCCATTTCGGCAAAGAAGCGGAGCCTCCCAAACTTATCCTTATTTCTGGTAATTGGGTCTGGACTCCCGTAAGAAGAGAAACAATGGATAGGGGATTGCTCCACTGTTTATGTCAGTATAAGGATATACAAACATAACAATGAAAGCAATCATTTTTCCCTTACCCTCCTTCTTACATGAATTGTCCAGATTCATTACCGAGGAATAAAGCGAAGAATGCGCTTTCTCTGGCCGTTCCGATTTCTCCCGGAATGGCAGGGGCAAAAATAGAAAAAATTTCTTTTAGGTGGAGGGAAAAGAAGCAAATCTTTCACAAATCTGCCGAAAATACCGTTTCCATTTGGAGAATATTGGTATTTTTGCAGCATAAAACAATTTAGGAACATGACAGCATTAGAATTAAATGCGGAATTGTACCGCGCAATGGGTGAGATTGCCAATGATGAGACTTTGTTGGTCAAGGTGCTGAATTTTGTGAAGGGACTTGCACCTGCAAAAAAGTCTAAGGACAAAAAGCATGGTATGGATGAAAATGAAAGATTGGATGCCGCATTGGCAAGGTTTCACAAGGACTGGGGCGGCGATGGCAGTGCTGAGGAGATTGCTAATGAATTAAGGCACAATGTGGTAAACAATAGAACCATAGAAGATTGGTGACCAGCAGACACACGAGACATATCTTTTGGACACTTACATTTGCATAGCTCTAATCAAGGGGAATGCTTCAGTTGTGGAGCACATCAGACAAGTAGGATACACCAACTGTAAAATTTCCGAAATAACACTGGCTGAATTGTATTTTGGCGCAATCAAGTCAGGACAACAAAAACACATTGAAGATGTCTATGAAATCAAGGATCTCTTTGAACAATACCCCATTTCTAATAGCCTGAAGGAATATGGTGAAATTCGTTGGCAATTGGAGCGCACGGGAATGAAAATCGATCATTTTGACACGCTCATCGCCGCAACAGCCCTTCAGGAAGATTTGATTCTTGTAACGGGCAACATAAAACATTTCAATCGTATCCCTGGGTTGCGAATTGAAAACTGGATGGAGTAAGTTTGGGATTTCCAAATGCCTCACCGCGAAGTCACTTTATGATGCGTGACTTTCCCATCTTTCCAAGTACATTTCACCACCTTATTGCCTCGGGCGCATAGCCCTTTGAAATGGCCATTCTTCCATACCGAAGGCAAGGCAGGCAGCAATTCTAGTTCGCCGTCATGGCTTTGCAACAGCATCTCGGCGATGCCTGCCGTGCCGCCGAAGTTGCCGTCAATCTGGAAAGGCGGATGGGCGCAGAAGAGATTCGGATAGGTGCCCGCTGAATGGCTTCCGTCAAGATGGACCGCTGGTTCGAGTAGGTTTCTCAATAGATGATAGGCATGGTCGCCATCGTGAAGGCGTGCCCAGAAACAGATTTTCCATGCCCTCGACCAGCCCGTGCCTTCGTCGCCACGGCGACGCAGGGTCTCGCGACAGGCATCCATTAATTCCGGCGTCTTCGATTGGGTCAGCATCGTACCAGGATACAAACCAAAGAGATGTGACACATGGCGGTGTTGCGGTTCCACTTCCTTGTAGTCTTTCAGCCATTCCTGCAAATACCCCTGCTCGCTGACTTGCATCGGCGGAAATTTGGCCTTTGCAATATGTAGGATTTCGACGATAGAATCGTCGACTCCTAAAATGCCCGCCGACTGACAAACTGCATCATACAGCTCGCTGACAATCTGCACGTCCATTGTGCTACCCATACATACACTGACAGCGGTGCTATCGTTGAGCCAGAAAGCGTTTTCGGGTGATGTAGTCGGGGCGGTGACAAGCCAATCGTGCTCGGGCTCCACTATCATCGCGTCGAGGAAAAACTGCGACGCCTCTTTCATTAAGGGATAGGCTTCTCGCAAAAATGTTGTGTCTTGTGTAAATTCAAAATGCTGCCAAGCATGGAGGGCTAGCCAAGCCCCGCCTGTATTGGTCGCGCCCCACGAGGGATGCTCGCCAGGTGCAGTGAAGCCCCAAGGGTTGCAGACCACATGGGCGGTCCAGCCTCGGGCACCGTAAAAGTCGCGGGCGGTTTTGCTTCCCGAAGGCATCAACCTTTCAGCAAAGTGAATTAATGGCAGGTGCAACTCCGAGAGGTTGCAGACCTCACATGGCCAGTGGTTCATCTCCACATTGATATTCAGGTGGTAGTCGCCGTTCCAAGGGGTTTGGATGGTGTTGGCCCACAGCCCTTGCAGGTTGGGTGGCAGCAGGTCCTCACGGGTGGAGCTGATAAGGAGGTAACGCCCGAAATGAAAATAACAGGTCAGCAGCCATGGGTCGTCGTTGACGAGGAAGTCTTTCCAATGGTCTTCCAGGGTCAGGTCTTGTTTTTCTTTTGGGTCGCCAATCACCAACTCCACGCGGTCAAATAGTTCATAGTGGGCTTTCAGGTGGTCATTCTTCACCGCTTCAAAGCCTTTTGCCATAGCATTTTGCAGGTGTTCGTTGACATATGTTTCTGGGTCGTCACACATGAAATCGGTGGCGGCACAGAAGTAGATGACAGTTTCTTTGCTTTGGGCAACTATTTGTGCCTTAGCGTAATATCGCATTCCTTCTACGCCCTCAACATTGCTGTCCAGCTGGCCGAACATCACTATGCCGTCAGCCTCATTGATGACATGGGCTTTTTCGGGACGAGAGAGATTTACTATTATTGTCGGCCCTTCGACCCTTCGAGGGGCCTCAGGGGCCGCAGGCTCAGGGACCTTAACTTTTATCACCGCCACGTCATCAACACGGGAGATGAAGGCCTCGCGTTCGTAGTGTTGACCGCCTTTATCGAAAGAGATCTTGTGGATGGCGTCGTTGAGGCAAAGCGCTCGCTTATAATTGGTTACGGGATCGGCATTGGGATAATGATAATCAATTGTCATGTTGCCCAAGGTCTGGTAGCAACCAAAAGGCACTTTAGCACCTTGGCCGTGGCCAGAGCCTTGTCCTCCGCAGACGAAGGTCTCGTACATCAGGTTCTGGGCTTCGTCGTTCTTGCCTTCTTTCAACAGTCTTTGGATCTCTGGCAGGGATTGCAAGGCCAGGGGGTTGCTGTCGTCGCTCGACGCCCCAGACCACAGGGTGATGTCGTTCAGCACGATGGTCTCCTCCTCCACCCCGCCGTCGGGCATCATGCCGAGGTGGCCGTTGCCCAGGGGGAAGCACTCCTCCCAAATTTGGGCGGGAGCAGTGTGGGTGAGGTTCCACTGCGGCTGGGGGAACTGCTTTTGGCAACCGCAAAACATGAATAAGGGGATAATGAAAAGAAGACGCTTCATGGCAATAGACAACCTTTATTTCGGAATCGATCATGGCAAAATACACAAAAAAACCGAAACGGCGAATGATCGTCTCGGTTGGAGTCCTCCCCCATGTCGGCCGAACCAGCCAAACAGGTCCGACTCACAGGAAAACTATTTTTTCTTTTGAAAAACTAATTCTACTCCATATTGAAATAAAGTCATTGTGTTCTTTTCCGGATCAAATTCAAATGTTGCCTCTATCGGGTCATACTTAAATTTGTCCTTGTCAACTGCTTCAAACGCAAAAACATCATCGCCAATCTGCGCAATCAATGTGTTTCCTTCTTTTGTTACAATAATATCCAAACCGAGTTCCGCGGAAACATACTCGCCTAAATAAACGTCCAAGTCCTCCGAAGCGACATTATAGAATTCCGGCAACTCATAAGGTTTGCCGTAAACTGCGCCTAAAACCGCCTTTTTAATATCTCCGAGTTTAAAATTAAGCCCGTTAGAAGTCAAGGCATACGAAACATTTCCATCTGCATAATGCGAATAAACAGAAACAAAACCATCTATTGCACCCGTGTGCCCTAAACCAATGTTATCGCCAAAAGGAATCTCGAACAGTCCAAGACCGTATTCGTCCTTGATGGTTTTCATCATTTCGAGACTTTCATTCGTCAGAAGCCTTCCACCAAACAAAACGTCTGCGAATTTTGTCAAGTCGGTCGGCGTTGACACTATTGCACCTGCCCCCATCGGAACAGTGCAGTCCGTTTCGTTTTCAACCACCCAAGAACCCAAGAAGCGATATGATCGGCATTCGTTGTCGTTAGGATTGGTTTTGCCAAAAACGTATGTGTCAGCCAAACCAATTGGCTCGACAATGTATTCCTGCAACAGGTCGGAATAGGGTTTCGAGAAAATCTTTTCAAGCATGTATGTCAACAGCACATAGTTCGAATTGCTGTAGTCTGCCGTGCTGTCGGGTTCGAAGTCGCTGCCGCCGTTTTCAATAATCCCAAGCATTTCTTTTTCTGTCTTAGGCTGCGTGCACCAGGACAGATAGTCATCGTTGTGTGTAAAATCGTGTATTCCGCTCCTATGGCTTAGCAAATGCCTTACTGTTATTTTCTGTGAATTTGCGATTGTCGGAAACCATTTGTCAATCGTTTGGTCAAGGTCTATTTTCTTTTCTTCAACCGCCTTTAAAACCAGAACCGCTGTAAACGATTTCGAGACGGAACCAATTCTATATTTGGATTTTTCAGTTGCTTTTACATTGTTTTCGACCTCAGCGAAGCCGACTGTTTTTGTGTAGATAATCTCCCCGTTCTTCGTGACGGCAACACTTCCCATAAACTTGTTGTTTTCTTCAAGTATATCAAAGTAATTATCCAACTTTGCCTTGTCGAAAAGATCTTGTGCAAATACGCCGCCACTTACTATTAGTAAGAGCATAAGCGCTAATAATTTACGATACTGTTTCATATAAATTCATATAAATAAACGGGACTCCTTTTTGACATTTTCGCGACGTTTCATCCGATTCCGCCGAAGTCCATTGAACAGAACCAGATGATAACGACACTGCAAAATTACAAAAAAGATTGTTTTATAGTGCGCAGGCCAGCGTTTTTATACATTGTTTATGCCTAGTATGTGGAGGCTTTTTTCCCAAACCGCAAGAGACATTGGATTAATTTCAAAACCCCGCCAGCTCCATCGTTACGGTAGGAATAAGCAGCAAAGCCCCGATGACGACCAGCACAAGGATAAACTTCCAGATGAAACGCACCCATTTTTCCCACGGGATGCGAGCCACGCCGAGTGCGGCCATCAAGACACCACTGGTGGGGGTGATCATGTTGGTGAAGCCATCACCGAACTGGAAGGCTACCACCGTGGCCTGACGCGAGATACCGATCAAGTCGCTGAAAGGCGCCATGATGGGCATGGTGATGGCGGCCTTGGCCGAACCACTCGGGATAACGATATTAATCAAGGTCTGAATGCCATACATGATTTCCGCCGAGGCGATCTTGCCCATGTTACTCATCGACTTGGAGAGGCCGTAAAGGATGGTGTCGATGATGCCGCCGTCCTGAAGGATGATGACAATGCCACCCGACAAGCCCACGATGACCGCCGCCGAGAGAATGTCGCCCATGCCTTCGAGGAACAGTTTCGCAATGTCGCTCGCGCTCTTGTCGACGGACAAGCCACTGGCGATACCGAGCACCAAGAACAAGGAAGCAATCTCCATAATATACCACTCGTAGCCCAGTACGCCGACCACCAAGAAATATACCGTGGCAAAGAGCAAGGTAAGGACAAAATAATGCACCGTCTTACGCAAGGTGATGATACTTAGCAGGACAAATACTGCCGTTCCGATGGGCAGCAAGGGTAATGTGGTCTCGTTATTGCCAATTTTCAAGGTGGTCATCGGGTAAAGCACCGAGAACACGATTAATACTACCGTCAGGAAGGCGAAGACCCACCAGGCTTTGCGCGGCGTGTAACGTTCCAATTCCTCTTCCTTTACTTCCGCCGACTTGCGCCAATAGGCATCATCTTCGTACATGATGGACGACCGCGGGTTTTTCTTCACTTTGTTGGCGTACCACAACACGAACACGATGCCCACCACCGTCAGGATGGCCCAGCAAACGGCGCGATAGCCGATGCCCGTAAAAAGCGGAATGCCCGCGATGCCCTGCGCGATACCAATAGTGAAGGGATTGAGCATGGCACCCGAGAAGCCAATATGCGCAGCCACATACACCATACAAAGCCCCACGATGCTGTCGTAACCCATTGAGACCGCCAATGGTATGATAATCAATGCAAAAGCTATGGTTTCCTCACTCATACCGAACACACTTCCGAAGAGGCTGAACAACAGCATAATCAAGATGATGACAATGTTGTTCACCCCGATTTTTTGCATTAATGGACTGCGTTCCAAACGTTTGGTGAACTTCAAAAAAGAATGAATGCCCATATCGATGGCCTTGCTTTTATTCATGATCCAAAATGCACCACCGATAATTAATATGAACACGATGATGTTACCCTGCTTGACGAAGCCTTTATAAAACGCTGAGAATATCTGCCACGTCTGAGGCTCGGCATGGAACTCTGCGGTCCCTGAGCCTGTCGAAGGGCCGCCTGCATTCGACTCATCCAAATAATGAAATGTCATCACCGTCTCGCCGTCCACCTGCTCCGAGACATATTTCCCTGGCGGGATAATCCAAGTGAGCACCGCCGCGATGACGATGATAAAGAAAACGATAACGAATGTATGTGGGACTTTGCGCTTTTTCATTGTGTTCCAAATTTAACTACGTTGAATCTTCGATTTGTGGGGCAAAGGTATTGAAATAATCCCTATTTTTGCACCAAATCTTAAATTTGAACAAAAATGAAGAAAATTCTGACCCTCTTATCGCTGGCTGTCCTTGTAACTTTCGCCAAGCCAGTCCAAGCCCAAGAAAAGAAGATGTTCACCCCTGCTGACGCTTCCTACAACAACCGCAGCATCTATGCCCAACGTCCCAACCAACTTAAATGGATTGGCAGCTCAGAAATCCTGATGCAAGTGAAGGACAAACAGATTGTCACCATGATGCCCGGCAGCAAGAAAGAAGCCACGTTCCTCACCGTCGACGAGCTGAACGGCTTTACCAAGGGTGAAGGCATCAATGACTTGACGCGCATCCCCCAGCTGACCTGGATCAACGACTATCAAGCCTATTTCTATGCCTTGGGCGACAACGGTATCACGCTCAACAAGATGGACATCAAGCAAAAAAGCATTGAGGCCATCACATCGATTCCCTCAGGTGTTGCAAACCAGAATATCTGTGAGTCCACGCTGAATGTAGCCTACACTATCGACAACAACCTTTATGTGGCTAAAGGCGACAAGCAAATCCAAATCACCAATAACCCCGAAGGTGTGATTGCCGGTCAAAGCGTGCACCGCAACGAGTTTGCCATCAATGGCGGTATCTTCTGGTCGCCCGACGGTAAGCTCCTTGCCTACTACAGCATGGACGAACGCATGGTGACCGACTATCCCTTGGTCGACATCACTGAGCGCATCGCCACGACCAAGCCCATCAAATACCCTATGGCTGGCATGACGAGCCACGAAGTGACGCTGCACATCTACAACATCGCCACGGGTAAAGAGGTCGTCGTCAAGACTGGCGAACCGGCTGAGCAATACCTCACCGCCATCACTTGGAACCCAGACAATAAGCGCATCTATATCGGCGTGCTCAACCGCGAGCAGAACTACTTGAAGTTCAACGAATACAGTGCCATTTCAGGCGACTTCATCCAGACCATCTTTGAAGACCGCGACGAGCAGTATGTGGAGCCCCAAGGTCCCGCCTACTTCCTGCCCAACAACTCCGACCAGTTCATCTGGAAAGCTCAGCGCGACGGCTACTATCACCTCTATCTTTACACCATCAGCAAGAAGACTGTAAAGCAACTTACCCACGGCGACTTCGTCATCACCGACTTCAACGGCTTCTCAAAGGACGGCAGCAAGATCTACTACCGCTCCACCGAGGTCAGCCCGCTCGAACGCCATTGCTACATGATGGACATCAAGAGTGGCAAGGTGACAAAACTCACTAAGGAACACGGCACCCACAACATCGTGCCTTCGGGCAATGGCAAGTATTTCCTCGACTTCTACACCAGCACCGATGTGCCATATAATGTGGACATTATGGATGCCAAAGGCAAGTTTGTGAAACGTCTGCACCAAGCTGAGAACCCGCTGAAAGACTATAACATCGGCGTGACCGAACTTGGCACCTTGAAAGCCGAAGACGGCCAGACCCTTTACACTCGCCTCATCAAGCCTTATAACTTCGATGCTTCGAAGAAATACCCCGTCATCGTTTATGTTTACGGCGGCCCTCATGCCCAACTCATCACCGATGAATGGACGGCTGGTGCAGGCATCTACCTCAACTACCTCGCCCAAGAAGGCTTCCTCGTCTTCACCCTCGACAACCGTGGCTCCGCCGACCGTGGCGAGGCCTTCGAGCAGTGCATCCACCGTCAGTGCGGCCAACTCGAGATGCGCGACCAGATGATGGGCATCAATTGGCTGAAGACCCTGCCCTATGTCGACGCCAACCGCATCGGCAGCGACGGCTGGAGCTATGGCGGCTTTATGTCGACCTCGCTGAAGATCAACCACCCCGAAGTGTTCAAGGTCAGTGTGGCGGGCGGTCCCGTGCTGGACTGGAAGTACTACGAAATTATGTATGGCGAGCGTTACATGGACACGCCACAAGAGAACCCCGAAGGCTACGAACTGACCAGCCTCGAAAACAAGACCGACAAGCTGGAAGGCAAGCTCCTGATGATTCACTGCACTACTGACGATGTCGTAATGTGGCAACACAGCCTCGTCTTTGTTGAAAACTGCATCCACAACGGCAAGCAGTTAGACTATTTCGTCTATCCCGGCCACGGCCACAATGTTGCTGGTCCCGACAGGGCGCATTTGATTACAAAAATTACGCAGTATTTTAAGGATAATCTTTAATGAAAAAAGCCTCAGCGACGCTGAGGCTTTTTTCATATTGTTTCTATCGCACCACAAATTTCCGCGTCTCGCCTACAAAGGTAATGAAATACATGCCTTGAGGCAATGTTGAAACATCAATTTGCTGGGTTTCATTGGTGATGTTACCCGAAAGGATTGTTTGGCCCATTAGGTTGGTAATTCTGAATGCGGAATGATGAATGCGGAATGCGGAATGATGAATGGTGAGAACATCGTTTGTAGGATTAGGATAAACCGTAAAGGTCCCTGCGGTCTCTGAGCCTGTCGAAGGGCCGCCTTCTTCAACCCCATACCCTTCCGGTACCAATTGCACATCCTGCACCAAGGTCTCCCAATCGGCCACCGTCAAGGTGAGGGTCTTGGGGTAATAGCCCTCGCAAGAATACGTCACCTCGTAAGTGCCACCCTTGATGGGACGATGGTAGTCGCCAACAGGCAAATGACTACTGACGGCAGAACCGTGATGATCATGGGTGAGAATGGTGACCTCTGCCTCTAAAGGCGCACCAGAGACCGAATCCGTCACCCTGCCATGAATCCCATAGAGGCATTGCTCCATGTAACGTAACATACTCTCGTGATTATAGGTCCAATACATGGGCATCGTCGACGGATTTGGCGTATAAGGAATGGAGCACTCGATGGTTACCTCTCGACATTGCTGATAGTAGTTCATGTAATCTTGTCGGCTGCCATAGATGGGATACCACACATAACCGTTGACGATGCCGTTGTCATAACTGCTCATATACAAAGTGTCATGCTCATGAGTCAAGTCGGCATATTCGTGACACACCAATTGCCACCATTCGTCATCGGGATGCAGCGGTTGGTAGGTGTCCCACGGATAGTTCAGTACCTCGGATCCGCCATGATAGTTCGCCGCCATAGTAAAGGGATATTGCTCGGCAAGCTCCATCATCATCAGGGTTTCAGGCTGGTATTCCTTGCCATCGGGATGGGGACCGTTGTCGAAATCAGGATAGTTGCGGTTGAGGTCGGCATCGTTGGCATTATTGCGACGGGCACCATAGACGGTGTTGTTGCCTCCGTGATAGGTACCGTCGGGGTTGGTGCAGGGCGAGATGAAAATGTCGAGCTGGTCGAGCAGTGCGAGGATTCGTGGGTCGTTGCTGGTGCAAAGCTCATCGATGAGGCGAAGCATGAGCATCATGCCTGTCAGCTCGTCGCCATGGATGGTGGAAGTGTAGAGGAACTTGGGCTTGCCGTCAGGATCTCCGTTGTTGAAGCGGCAAAACATGAGCTTGCGTCCGCTCGCCAATGTGCCCAAATCGAAGTATGTGCACCGTTCAGGATAATCCTCGGCGTAATGCTTCATCATGTCCTGGTAGGCCTCATAGGTAGGATAGGCATCCCAATCGTAGGCCTCGCGGTTCGTGCCGTCCCACATGGGGTAATATTCTTGCATGGAAGGCGGCATGAGCAGCGTAGGCTGATAGCCCATGGCAAGGAGTTGGCGGTACTGCTCTTCGTTGGCATAACAAATCAGCTGATTGCCCTCCAGTTTGTCGATGGAACAAAGGCGGGTAATCTGTGCAGCCTCCTCGCGTTGCTGTAGGGGTAGGGAGAAAAAATATTCCCCGCGTGTGGCCATCAAGGTTTCGAGGTCAGTTTGGGCCATGGTATTTTTTCCTGCCAACAGCAGGAACGCAAAGATGGCAAATAGCCGTAGGTTTTTCATAGATTTTTTGGGTTAAAATGATGTTCCTTTTTTTCGTTTCGGTTTGTAGGGCTGTCGCACCACGGCAGCCGCTGTGCCGTTTCTGTGTGCGGCTGCCGTAATACGACAGCCCTACAAGACCGCGATTAACGCACCACAAATTTCTGCGTTTCGCCTGCAAAGGTAATGAAATACATGCCTTGGGGCAACGAAGAAACATTAATTTGTTGGTTTTCAGCCGTGATTTGGCCTGTCAATAGGGTTTGATCCATCAGATTGATGATACGGTAGGTTTGGTCTGGTAGAGACGTGCTATGGCGTGTCTCTACAAACAAAATGCCATTGGTCGGGTTAGGATAAACCGTAAAGATCCCTGAGCCTGTCGAAAGGCCGTCTTCTTCAATCCCATGAATGTCGCTGTAAATCGCGTCGCAATCCTCATCGCTGGGTTTGAAGACCAATTCGTCCTCAATCCAATAGCAGCGCAGACCTTCCACGCGCACGCCGTCACCGTTATCCATCAGCCGTTCGGGAAAGAAACTGGTGAGGTGGCCAATGCCGCACACAATGTCGCCGCTGAAGAGGCCTTCGGAGTCGCTTACACGCATCACACGATAGGATATGCCCTCGTATTCGGTATAAAACACGTCATCCACACGCATAGTAAGGGTCTCCGTGCCGACCTTAATGACCCAACTGTCGCCTTCTTGGGCACCAAGATCATACAGCACGGTGAACTCTTCCAAGGTCTTGTTCCACCAATATAGCTTGCCGTCACGCTCATAGACATACTCGTGTGTCTCTTCAGTGTGAACGCCCTTGTCGTAAAGCGTGTTGATTTTCACAAGGATATGTGTAGGCTCGTCTTGTACAATGGTATCGCCTGACTGATACATGTATTGGTAAGTGATGCTGCCGTTCTCGTTCTGGATTTCGTAATACCATTCGGAACTATTAGGAAAGATGGTGCCACCTACTGGAACCATGCCATTTTTATATACGATTCCCTCTTCCGAAGCAATGAAGAACGTGGATCCGAGGCCATCGATGCAGTTCAAGTCGCGGCAGTGCGTCATACCATCGTTGTAACAGTATGGAATACCGATGTGATTCATCTCGCATTCACCCTGCCACCAACCGTTTTCAATCATAATCGGAGACCAATCTATTGAGCCTTTATCCAATGCCCTTCCCATCAAGACACAGCCGTATGAATCGGAGAATTTGGCCCGAGCGAAATCTCCTGCATATTCATCAAGAACTCCGCTTTCCATGTTGGTGTAGAAATAGGTGTCGAATCCATTGCTCGTAATCAGGAGGTTATTCTCGCCATTATTGAAATAGCCGTACAATTCGACCATATAATAGGCACCAAACTGTGCAGCAAACTGATACCACGAATCACAATCCAATGTCAGTTTTTCCGTCCAGGTCGCGCCACCATCCGATGTAATGAAAGCATGGAGTCGTCTTTGGAATTGCGCATCTACATCGGCGATAAGCAGGCACCCACCAATATAATCATAACAATTTTCCATATACATCTCGCAATAATCGACACGTCCAAAATCAAATTGATGCGAAATGAAAGTTTGGCCGCTGTCGTCACTGCTCCACAGGATGCCATTGTCATCGAAAAGATACAACAGGCTTTCATTACCGTTAGGAAGCACAACGAATTTGTTGTTTTGGGTCCATGACGGATGGTCAAGCGACACAAATTCGGTGTTCGGCAGTTCATTCCATGTCGCTCCGCCATCTGTCGTTTTCACTATGATACCCTTGTGGTTCGTTTCATCCCAACTGCAAGAGTCACCGCAAGCGTATCCCACTTCGGAGGAAGAGAAGGCCATATGTATCATGTCATAACCAGGTTTCTCGTACACCACATCCCACGACCTGCCTGCATCGCTGGTCTTCAATATCTTTCCGTTCTCGCCGCAAGTCACCACTTGGGTTTGGCTAATGCAGTAAACGCCGTACAAATCCTCCGAAACACCCGTTTGGAGTTCCTGCCAGCCCTTCTGATACTGTATGTTGGAATTCACTATCTCATCAATTTCCCTAATGCTCTTGTAATAGGTCCACTCATCGCGATCCCAAACAAAAGAATGGAAATAAAGATGATTGTCTCGACCCTTGAGAAGCCCCAAATCGGGGTCGGGAGCACCGTGTGACTGTGGGATGCTTTCGCCGTACTGCGTATAGGTCTCTCCGTGATCGGTGGAATAAAAAAGCGACTCGCAGTAATTGTCCAGACGTTTCATCGCGAAGATGACATCATCGTCTGTTAGCGCAAAACGATCGGCATTGACAAAATAAACGCCGTTGTCGTAATAGAACGTCCCAGGGCTGGAGGCCAAGATGTTCCCTTGGCTGTCGAAAGCCATATCCCTTGCGCCGCCTTGCGTTTTCATTGTCCAGTGGGTCAAGTCATCTAAAGTCGCGGTGTAAATTCCGGTGTGTTCCACGGGATAGGTCCAGCTGTAGGCGCTAACATAGACATTTCCAGCATGATCTGCCAAGATGCTACCAAACAGCGCATCATCTATGAAATCAATGGGGGTCTCGCTCCACGACTCGCCACCGTCAAAGGTCCAGAAGAACTTGTTGCGGTTGGCCATAAATATGGTGTCGTTGGAAAGCGAGAATATCCCTTCAACCCAATTGGTGGAAATACCCGAGGTCTGTTCCTGCCAAGTGTCGCCATTGTCGTCGGAATAATAGAGCCGGTAGTTGTTTTCATTGAAAATGAAAATACGATTATTCTCACTAACCAAAAAATGATTCGAGCTGACATAACTCAGATCATAGTTCAGTTCCCATGTCGCGCCTTCATCCTGCGAGCGATGGAAGCCGCTATAGCCCCAGTTGCTAAAAATGCTGCCATCGGCGGAGGCACCAAGAAACTCGCCTTCCATTCCGATGGTTTTCCAAACATTTTGCGCCACTCCACCATGAGCGAAGCCAGCCAAAATCGCTATAGTTAATACTAATCTTCTCATAGTCGTATGTTTTTGATTGTTATCCATTTATTTGTTTTGGTCTGTAAGGCTGTCACATCGTGGCAGCCGCTGTGCCGTTTCAGCGTGCGGCTGCCGTGGTACGACAGCCCTACAAGACCACGATTATCGCACCACAAATTTCCGCGTTTCACCCGCAAAGGTAATGAAATACATGCCCTTGGGCAAATTCGCCACATCAATCTGTTGGGTTTCAGCGGTGATGTTGCCTGAAAGGACAATCTGGCCCATAAGGTTGATGATGCGATAGGTCTGGTCTAGTAGAGACGTTGCGCGCAACGTCTGTACAAACAAGGTACCGTCTGTCGGATTAGGATAAATCACCAATCCCGTCGAAAGAGTCGAAGGGCCTTCCTCATCCAGACCGTGTACCTCCGAATAAACCGCGTCGCAATCCTCATCGCTGGGTTTGAAGACCAATTCGTCCTCAACCCAATAGCAGCGCAGACCTTCCACGCGCAGACCGTCGCCATTGTCCATCAGCCTTTCGGGGAAGAAACTCGTCAGGTGACCGATGCCGCATACGATGTCGCCGCTGAAAATGTCGTCCGTATCGCTTACATGCAACATTCGATAAAATCTGCCCTCGTATTCAACAATTTCCTCGGCATCCACATGCATAGCGAGCGTTTCCGTGCCGACCTTGGTGGCCCAACTGTCGCCTTCATGGGCACCAAAATCATACAGCACGGTAAATTCTTCCAAGGTCTTGTTCCACCAATACACTTTGCCGTCGCGCTCATATACATACTCGTGTGTTTCTTCGGTGTGTACGTCCTTATCGTAAAGCGTGTTGATTTTCACAAGGATATGAGAAGGCTCATCCTGAACAACGGTGTCGCCGGCTTGATACATGTATTGGTAGGTGATGGTGCCGTTCTCGTTCTCGATTTCGTAGTACCATTCGTTACCGATGGGGCTGAAGAGCATGGTGCCGTCAATTTCTACACTGATGACACCAAAATCCCCAATGGAAGTATGAACAACGATACTTGTCGACACATAAGCATGTAAAGGGAACGGCTCTCTGCATTTTAGGCTGCCTCTCAAATAGTCGCCATAGTTTTCCAAGGTCACTGGAAGCGGGGCTTCGGTGGTGATTTCAAGATAATCTGTACCTATTTCCTCGATTCCGGTAATCGTGATGGGGCGCGACCATTCCGCATTGACCAAGCTAAATTGGTGTGGCTCGTATGAATCAAGCCCATAATAAGGCCCGTATGCGACTATCCCGAAACTGATGGCGGCTTCATCAATCATAAGGGTGACTTCATCTTCTCCCTCAGTGGAAATGATATGAATCGGTGCCACGATGTACTCTCTGCTTTTTGCCCAAGGCAATATGATATTGTCGATGTAGGTACTAAGCACGATGCTCTGTCCTGTTTGCAGCGTGATAGGCAGAATTTCTTCCACACCGATATATCCATACGCAGGATCATAATGATTGATTGCTACGATGGAGTCGTCTGCATATACCTCCGAAATGACAACTTCATGGTCGGTGACATTCAAGATAGTAAAGGAGTTTTGGTACTGGTACATTTCCGTAACCCACAGCGTATCAGGTGTAATCACCAATTCGCCGCTGCTGGGTGTTAGCCCTCCGACAATATGAACATACGGGCTACTTCCTTGACCCAAGGAACTACTGCTATAGATGTTGACATTAGTGGTGTTTTCAGGAAAATCGACCAAGGTAACGGCTATATGAAGCGACTCGTGGGGCGGGATTACGTATGGAAGATTGTGCGAGGGCACCAGATCAAGATAGTCAGTGCCGTCTTCATAAAGCTCATAGATTGTGATACTATCCAAGGCATTGGTGTTAGTCAAATTGAAACCTTGGGTCAGAGGGGAGTTTTCGTCGAAAGTAAGTCCTTGCATAGGCATCCAAAGCAATCCCTCGTCCCAGGCTTCCTCGTTAACCCTGACAGTGACTTGTCTGTAGCCAATCGAGGTTGCCACATTGACGTAGTAGGTGAGATAACCTTTGTATCCAATACCGTTCACATACACTTCCACGTTCATGGTTTCATTGGGCTGCAAAGTGCGGGGCAGACCTGGACCAGAGAGAAGCACCACATTGTCATCAGGTTCTACATTGATGGATGAAATGGTGACAGCCGCGTCGGTTTGGTTGCTGATGGTGAAGGTCTGTGGCACCCAAGGCTCTTCAAAAGTCAGTATATCGGGTGAAATGACCAAACCGTCTTGCTGTATAGTCCCATCAATTTGAATATCATCAACGCAAATAGCAGATTGTCCAGAACAATAGTGGTGACGAATGGCGACATAGACCTCCTGACCGGTATAAGCGGAAAGGTCAACGGTATAGTTGTACCAGTTGCCCTGACGGTTTCCCGTATCTTTGGCGGCTATGGTCCATTCCGACAAGAGCGTGAAAGCCAATGGGTCATTGTTGACTGTAGTTGAGATGGATACCCCAAAATGCTCGGCAGGGTAGATTTCATCCAAAGCACAAGCATAAAAACGGATAACAGGCCAGTCTTCACTCAAAACCAATCGTGGAGAAACAAGATACTCATTTGGTGTAAGAGGTTCGCCCGTGGCATAGTCCCTGGAATAAGCCATCACCATCCCATTGGAATTGTGGCCCATTCCGCCAATGGAAGATTCCCAACAATGGCCGTCGCCATCGCCATCGAGTGTGGTCCAGCCTTGAAGGGTACCGTCTTCAAAGTCGTAATGGAGGCTCTGCGCCACGCCGCCAAAAGCGAAGGCAAGTGAAATCGCTAATGTTAATACTAATCTTT
>CAMJHP010000044.1 GCA_946405575.1 uncultured Bacteroidales bacterium
CCAGTATCTCTTCCACCACCTGTGTGGCATCACCATCCACCCAAGTCAGGTTCCACTTTGTCGTTTTTGTACTGGCATGACACAGGATCTCCTCCACAAGGCCATCGGCGTTGTAAGTAACCGTACCCCAAACAGCTGAGTCGCCTTGGTGAATGGTGAGGAAGTTCACTATCTTTCCGTTTTCGTAAGTGAAGTGATGTGACCATTTGCCGCTTTCCTCTTCGATTTTCACGATTTTGCCGTCTTCGTAAACCATCCTTTCATGGGTTGCGATGGCTACTGGGGTCATGTTGATGGTGTCGCAAACGCGCATCAGGTTGAGGTTTTCCCAGATGTAGTCCGCTGACGAGTTCATTGTGAGCGCCCCGCTCGAAGTTGTGTTTTCCTCCCTGGCTAATCGCGTCACGGTTTGTGGTTCGGGGTCAGGAGTTGGGGTTGGAGTGGGGTCTTTGTGGCATGAAGTGAGTGCCATTGCAGCGACGAAGGCTGCCAAAACAAGTTTCTTTGTCATTGTATTAAATATTAAGCTATGGATTTAAATTCTTTCTCTCAGCATCTGCATTGCCTTCGGCAACCCATCAGCATTGCGGCCACCGGCCACGCAGAGAGTCTTCTGTCCGCCGCCGCCACCTTGGATCTCCTTGGCCACCTCGCGGATGAGCTTGGTGGCATCCAAGCCCTTGGCATCGGCGAAGGCTTCGGGCAACAACAGGCAAAGCGAAGGCTTGCCGTCCGACACGGAGCCGAGGATGGCGATGGTGCTCTCGTTCATTTGTTTCAGCATCAAGGCGATGTTGCGCAACTGGTCGCCACCACAAGGAAGGGTCTCCGTGATGAGTTTGTAACCCTCGTGGTCGAGGGCCTTCTCATGCAGTCTCTCGGCCATGGCTTGGGCTTTCTCCTGCATCAAGTGCTCCATCTCTTTCTTCAATGCGGAGTTCTGCTCGTTGAGCGAGGTGACGGCCTTCACCAGGTCGGGCGACTTGACGCACTCGCGCAAACGGCCGATGAGATCGAGCTGTTCGTCGAGGTATTGTTCCACGGCCTCGCCGGTAATGGCCTCGATGCGACGGATGCCAGCGGCGATGGCGCCTTCACTGACAATCTTGAACATACCAATGTTACCCGTGGCACTGGTGTGACAGCCACCGCAGAGTTCCATGGAGTAGTCCTTATCGAAGACCACCACGCGCACCTTGTCGCCATATTTCTCACCAAACAACGCCGTGGCACCCATGGCTTTAGCCTCGTCAATCGGGATTTCGGCGTAGGTCACATTCGGGATGTTCTCGCGAATCTTCTGGTTGACAATCTTCTCCACTTGGCGGATTTCCTCTGGGGTCATCTTGGCGAAGTGGCTGAAGTCGAAGCGCAGACGCTGGTCGTCGACCAACGAGCCCTTTTGCTCGACATGGCTACCCAGCACCTGCCTCAAGGCGGCGTGCATCAGGTGGGTCGCGCTATGGTTGTTGGCGATACGCTGACGACGTTCCACGTCGATGGCGGCAGTGAAAGCCACCTCGGGGTTTTGAGGCAGCTGTTCGGTGATATGGATGACAAGGTTGTTTTCCTTGACGGTATTCACGATTTTGATGGTCTCGTTTTCGGAAGTCAGGGTACCGGTGTCGCCCACCTCACCGCCCATCTCGGCATAGAACGGGGTCTTGTCGAGGACGATCTCGAAATGGGTCTTCTTCTTGGCCACCACCTCGCGGAAACGCAGGATGTGGCTCTCGCAGCTCATGTCGGTGTAGCCGACAAACTCGGTGGGCTGCTCGCTCTCGTTCACCACCACCCAGTCGCCATTGGCTTTCTCGGCGGCTTTGCGCGAGCGGTTCTTCTGCTCTTCGAGGTTGGCCTTGAAGCCTTCCATGTCGACGTTGATGCCCTTCTCGGAGGCCATCAGCTGGGTGAGGTCGATGGGGAAGCCGAAGGTGTCGAACAGCTCGAAGGCGAAGTTGCCGTCGATGTCCTGACCCTTGTGTTGTTCCACATAACCTTCAAAACGCTTGATGCCTTGTGCCAGGGTGCGCAGGAACGAGGCCTCCTCTTCGCGGATGACCTTGCTGACGAGCTCTTGCTGCGACTTGATCTCGGGATAGTTGTGCTCCATCTGCTGCACCAGGATGGGCAGGAGCTGGCACACAAACGGCTCTTCGAAGCCGAGGAAGGTGAAGCCATAGCGCACGGCACGGCGCAACACGCGGCGGATGACGTAGCCGGCGCCGTTGTTCGACGGCAGCTGTCCGTCGGCGATGGCGAAGCTCACGGCACGCAGGTGGTCGGCGATGACGCGCATGGCGACGTCGGTCTTCTCGGCCTTGCCGTATTCGATGCCCGACATCTTGGCGATGGCCTGGATGATGGGCTGGAACACGTCGGTGTCGTAGTTCGAGGTCTTGCCTTGCAGCACGCGGACGAGGCGCTCAAAGCCCATGCCCGTGTCGACGTGCTTGGCGGGGAGTTCCACCAGCTGGCCGTTGGCCATGCGGTTGTATTGCATGAACACGAGGTTCCAGATCTCAATCACCTGCGGGTCGTCCATGTTGACGAGGTCGCGGCCTGCCACTTGCTTGCGGGCAGCGTCGTCGCGTAGGTCGATGTGGATCTCCGAGCAAGGCCCGCAGGGACCCGTCTCGCCCATCTCCCAGAAATTGTCTTTTTTGTTGCCGTAAATGATGCGGTCCTCAGCGATATGCTCCTTCCAGTAACCGTAGGCTTCCATATCGGCAGGCTGACCGTCCTTTTCGTCGCCACCAAAGACAGTGACGTAGAGCCTATCTTTGTCGATTTTCACCACCTCGGTGAGGTACTCCCAAGCGTAGGCGATGGCTTCTTTCTTGAAGTAGTCGCCAAACGACCAGTTGCCCAACATCTCGAACATAGTGTGATGGTAGGTGTCGTGGCCGACTTCCTCCAAGTCGTTGTGTTTGCCCGACACACGCAGGCATTTCTGCGAGTCGGCGGCACGTTTCCATTTTGAGGGTTGGTTGCCCAAAAAGATGTCCTTAAACTGGTTCATACCAGCGTTGGTGAACATCAGGGTAGGGTCGTTCTTAACGACGATAGGTGCCGAGGGCACGATAGCGTGTTCCTTGGAGCGGAAGAAGTCCAAAAAACTATTTCTGATTTCGTAAGCGTTCATTTATAGTGAATTATGTGATTTTACTTCAAAAAGTGATTCAAAAAAACGTGCAAATTTACGCTAATTATTCTATTTTTGCACAATCGTTTTTGATTTTGGTTGTTATTTTATGGATTAATTAAATAGATAATGGCAAAACAGAAGCACTACATATTCAACCAGTTAACTCAAAGCTTTGAGGTACTTGAGACTTCAAGAGTGCGTAGAATTATGCGTTATGCTTTGATTTTTCTATCCGTTTTGGGTGTTGCTTTCTTGTTTGCGGTGCTATTGTTCACTTTTTTCAAGTCTCCGAAGGAAAAGATGCAGGCGCGTGAGTTGGAGTATATGAAGTTGCAGTATGAGATTTTGAACGACAGGTTGGAAAATATGGAATTGTTGTTGACGGATATGGAGCATCGTGACAATGACCTATACCGTGTGATGTTTGAGGCAGATCCCGTTCCGAGTCAAGTGCGCAGGTCGGGCTTTTCGGATGCAGACCGCTATGCTGGCTTGTATGGCTATGTGAACTCGGCGCAGGTGGTGAGTGCTGCGCGTAAACTGGATGTCATCGCAAGTCAGCTGTATAACCAATCGGTGTCGTACGATTCATTGTTTGCTATGGCACGCAACAAGTCGGTGATGTTGGCGCACATCCCTGCTATTATCCCGTTGAAGGAGACGGAAATCAAGTATATCTCTTCTTTTTTCGGCTACCGGCCTGACCCAATTTACAAGGTCGCCAAGTTCCATAGTGGCATAGATTTTTCAGCTGCGTTGGGCACAGAAACATTCGCTTCAGGTGATGGTGTCGTGTGCGACGTGGAAAAGAATGACTGGGGTTATGGCAATATGGTGACCATTGATCATGGTTTCGGTTACAAGACGCGTTATGCCCATCTCCAGAAAGCAGCCGTGCGTAAAGGACAAAAAGTGAAAAGAGGCCAACGTGTTGGCTTCGTTGGCAATTCGGGAAAGACCACCGGTGTCCATCTGCATTATGAAGTACTGAAAAACGATGTTCAAGTTGACCCTATCAACTTTTTCTACAACGACCTCACACCTGACCAATACGAACAGATATTGGAGCAGTCAGCTTTACCCACACAAACAATGGATTAGCCATGGAAGAAAACAAGACCGCAGGAAAGTATTATTATTCAATAGGAGAAGTGGCCGCCATGTTCAATGTCAACACTTCGATGATCCGTTATTGGGAAAAGGAGTTTGATGTGTTGCGTCCGCGTAAGAACAAAAAAGGCAATCGTCTCTTCACTGAGCGTGATGTGCGCTATGTTCATGTCATCTATCAGCTGCTCAAAGTGAAAGGCTATACCCTGGCAGGAGCCAAACAAGCCCTCAAGGAACGCTTCAGCGACTATGAGGAGCGTATCATCATGTTGGAAACTCTTGATAAAACTCGCAATTTCCTCCTGGATTTAGACAAGGCTTTGGCTGATCGATTAGAAAAAAATGAAAAAAATTAATTATTTTATGTTGGCGAAAAAGAATTAATCCTATCTTTACAGCGTAAAAGTGTAGAAGAATAGTGCTGTTTAGTGTTTTTTTTTGATAGTAAAAGTGTTGATAAACAGGTAGTTGTTGGTTTTAGGAGAGTGATAAAGATACCTGTCTGAATTAATGCACTGCTTTTCTACAAAAGATTTTGAAATCAATAATTTAATACTCAATTTATAATTCATTAAAAACAATTACAAAAATGAAACAAACAAAAATGTATGAGGCTCCCAAAATGGAAGTCATTGAACTGGGTACGATTGGCGTTCTGTGCGCTTCCGTTGTCGAACCGATCGATTTCACCGGTACAGGTGTGGAATTTACAAAAAATTATATTGGTAATTGGTAATCGTTAGTTAGAGAAATTATTATTGTCAAATTTTAAAATCAGAGAAAAAAGATGAAAAAAGTTGTAAGAATGCTGAGTCTTTGCGCCCTTGTGGCTCTTGCTTTCACTGCATGCAAGAAGAACGATACTCAAAAAGTGTCTTTCACTGCTACCATGCCTCAGACCGTTAACGATGTCAGAACTCATGCCAACGACCTTGGTACTGCCTTGTTGTGGGATGAAGGTAATACGATTACGGTTGTTGATGCTGCTGGTGAAGATATGGATTTCACCCTCGTCAGCTTTGATGGACAAGTTGCTACCTTTACCGCAGAAGGCGATGCTGCTACATTCATGAAAGATATCGAAACTGCCGATTACACTGCTTTCTACCCTGCTGTCGTCGATGGTGAGGGTGTGAGAATGACGATTCCTGCCGAACAAACCTATGTGCCAGGTATGTGGTTCGCCAACGATCTCTATCCGATGGTTGCTTTCAACGAGGGTAACAACTTCGTTTTCCAAAGCAATTGTGGTTTCCTGAACGTGTCATTCAAGGATGTTCTAGGCAGACAAGCTGACAGAGTTGTCCTGACTGCCAATGAAGATATTGCTGGTGATATGGTTTATGCTAAGGATGGTCTAACCTATGTCTTTGAAGGCACAAGCCAATCCATCACCATTACGAGTACCGAGAAGCATCAACTCTACCCCGAACTGGCTAGAGACTATACGTTTGTCCTTCCCGAGGGTGTTTTGGCCAATGGCTTTACAGTGGAAATTTTTGATGGTGAAACCCTTATTGGTAGCAAAACCACACAGGGCTCCTTCCCAATTGTTGCTCAAGAATTCACGATTATGTCTGTTATTACCCTTGGAGGAGAGGAATAATCTGTATTGTTGAGTTAGAAATTTCCTAACGAATAAAAAAGTCCTCTGGTTTCAGAGGACTTTTTTGTTGTTGTACAAACTGAACGAAAGGCCTAGTTATTCTTCCAGTAGATTTCTTGCTTTCAGATAGACTCTCCATTTTTCAAGCACCTGTGTCATGTCATCAGGCAGCTCCGAGGTGAACATCATCTGCTTGCCCGTAGTGGGATGCACGAAGCCTAATTCTTTGGCATGCAGCGCATGACGCGGCATGATCTTGAAGCAGTTGTCGATGAATTGCTTGTATTTCGAGAAGGTCGTTCCTTTCAGGATGACATCGCCTCCATACATAGTATCGTTGAACAAAGGATGGCCAATATATTGGGAGTGGACGCGAATCTGGTGGGTGCGCCCCGTCTCCAAACGGTATTCGTTCAAGGTGACATAACCAAAGCGCTCTAGCACTTTCCAGTGGGTGATAGCATCTTTGCCATAGTCGCCATTGGGATAGACGGTCATCTTGCGGCGGTCGCTGGTGCTGCGCCCGATGTTGCCCTCAATGGTGCCTTCGTCTTCATCAAAGTCGCCCCACACCAAGGCATTATAACGGCGGTGGATGCTATGCACAAAGAATTGGTGCGCCAGCACGGCTTGCGCAGCTTCGTTCTTGGCTACAATCATCAAGCCTGTTGTGTCTTTGTCGATACGATGGACGAGGTAACCAAAACGGTTTTCGATATTTTGGTGGGTCTGTTCGAAATAGTAAGCCAAGCCGTGCAATAGCGTGTGCTCAAAGTTACCGTGTCCGGGATGCACCACCAAGCCTGCCTGCTTGTTGATGACAATAACATCATTGTCTTCATAGACGATATTCAACGGAATAGGTTCGGGCTTGATGTCGGTTTCCCGAGGCGGGTAAGTGAATACTATGGAAATGACATCGTTGGGCTTCACCTTATAGTTTTGTTTGACAGCCTTTTCGTTGACTAAGATGTTGCCTGCCTTGGCTGCGTTCTGCACACGATTGCGTGAGATATTGGAAAGGTGGTTGGTCAAATAGGTATCGATGCGTTCAGGTTGCTGCCCAGGGTCGACCGTCATACGAATATGTTCGTAAAGTTCGCTGCCTTCTTCGATTTCAGAAAGCATGTCATCCCCGTGTAGGGCGGTGCCAGGTATGGTGGCTATGCTTTCTGGGGCCAGCTCGTTATCTAAGGTTTCGTTGAGGTCGTCGTTCATTTGTGGATGAAGAATTTTTGGTTGATGACTTGGCCTTCGCTGGTGGTGATGCTAAGGAGATACATTCCGTTTGTGAGTTTGTCAACTGGGATAACGGTTTGGTACTCTCCAGCAAACACTTTCTTTCCCATCAGGTCGTATATGCTCACTTGTCCACCTTTGAGGTCGCTTTCGATGTGTAATAAGTTGGTGACTGGGTTCGGATAGAGATGTAAGACATCCTCCGTGTTCTCATGAACACCGATATAATAGGAGTCGCCTACCACTGGACGAATCATCAGAGAACCATGTTTGCTGCTTTGTTGCCACGAGCCGTTGGTGTTGATGAAATTGTATTGGATATTGTCAATGGAGGCATCGAAGCCAATGTTGATGAGGGCATCGCTTCGTTGTTCGATGCCAAGGTAGAACGCATTGGCAGCGGTTACGGTTTCGTCGAACTTGTAATAAGTGAATTGATAGCGTTGGTCTTGCCATTGTGGGCGTTGGCTCTGCAAGCGGTAGATTTCCTCACCAGGTTTGCCGTTTTCGTCTTTCCAAACCACGATGTCAAAGTATTGGTTATTGGCATCGTTGAGGGTGTGATTGAACAATAGTTGAACTCCTTGGATTGTGTCGTAGTCAGCCAAATCGAAACGGACGGCAAACTTTCCTCCTGCGGGATGTACCCCGAAGCCCAATTCAGGGATGCCGTCGTCGTAAGCATAGTAGTTGTATAGGCCTATGCGATAAATCATGGAATCGGCCAAAGGTGGATTTGTTGTGGAATCGTAAACATAGTGGCTGATTTGGTAGGAAACCGAATCGTACCATATGTTCAGCGCGAACAACTCACCGACGTACGGACATGCTGGTGACTCGCCATTTTCAGGGCAGCTGAGGAAACCGGCATCGCGGTATGGATGGATGGTAACTGGATCCAATGAGTGCGTGTAGTGTTGGTTACCTCCAATTTGTTGCACCTTATAGCAATAGTGTACCTCATGGTCAATGCCGTCAAGGTTGGCAATGTCGATTTCCAGGTTCTCGCGTGTGGCGGAGTTTGGATTGACACGGTATTGGCGATAGGGGATAGACTGGTAGCGGTTAAAGAACGATGGCTCTTGGCCAGAGAAGGTCAGCATAGGATAATTAGTGTCGTTCGATGAACGGTTGATGTTCAGATAGACGAAGTCAATATTCCAGTTGTCCTCATTGCTGCGGTCACTGGGCAGCGATGAATTGACGATGCTGGCATAGTTGTAGAAACGGAAATAAAAGTTATCTTGGAAATATTTTAGGTCTCGGATGGGAATCATGACTTGTTCAAAGTATTGGCCGCCGTTGTGTGCCATGAAGCTGTCCAAACTTTGTCCGGGTACACTCCAAATGTGGTACCATGTGGTGTCAGCTACTGTTGTGAATACTGAATCACAGGGCACAGCGATGCTTCCTTGTGTCATAGGGGTTAGTGTGTCAGTAATGATGGCGAAAAGCCCTGGTTGGCAGCCAGTTGAGGCCCAAACAGTGTCGCCAGGGAATAGCGTGTCAACTTGCATTTCGGCAAAGATGTCGGCAATACTATAATTTTGATAATCAAGGAATAAAAACTCTTGATGTTCAGTGGTTGTTCCAAATTGCAGTACAAGTGAGTCTTGTGCCTCTGGAGCATTGCCGTTGCCTTGAGGCTGGTAATAGAAACTCAGATAGACCGAATCGACTGGGGTTAGAGCATGAGGCTCAGGCTCCAAGATGGAATCGAGTCGGATGCAGGATGAGGTAAGGTATTCGGCCACAAAAGCATTGCTGATGGCATAGTTGTATACTTTTCCATTCGCATCCAACACATCGAAAGTGGCACCGTTGCGATTGGGAGGACATAACGGGAAACCATCGTTCACCAACACATTGTTGTCGGTCCATTTCGTTGAGTCGGGATACAGATTGGAATGGCTGAAATCGTCGAAAAATGGAAGGAATCTTGCTTCTGTATGTCTTATTGTAGGTGCTTTTTCTGTTGTGGCTCTATAGTTTGTCAGTATTTCTTGCGCAGAGGCTTGAAAGGCGAATAGTCCAAAAGCCCAAACCAATGCGAATGTCCTAAAACTCGTCTTCGTATTCATAATCGGTGGTTTCTGTAATTGTATCTATAACTGTATCTAAAACAAACGGTTGAGGTCTGTTGGTAATGGAGTCTTCATGCAGCAATTCGTCCATTTCTTTGTTAAAGTCCATAGTGCGATTTGAGTGGTACCATACATCGATAAAAGTGCCAAGCTGAACTGCATTTGAACTGGGGCCAGGACTCATTCGTCTGACGCACATATACTGGAGACTATCCCTATCCTCAGATTCTTCTTTGCCGAGGTTGAGGCCTGCCAAGTTGAGCATACGCTTTATTTCATTGGCGGGTTTGCCAATGAGGTTGGGCACCTTGATGTTCGTTTTGTCGTCACCAATACCTACACGGAGCATGATTTTGCTTCCCTTTACCAATTCTGTCCCTGCCGCAATGGGTTGACCTTGGTAATATTGGTCGATGATATTGTTCTTATAGGAATAACTCACATAATCCAGATAGTCAACATCCAAACCACTCGACTCAAGCCTTCCAATGGCTTCGCGAAGCGATATGCCTTTCAGATTGGGCATCACGGTTTTTTCTGGTGTCATTGCCACAATGATGGCATACACATTTCTGCCTCTTTTTATTTTAGACCCGGGCAAAGGGTCTTGCTGATAGATGCTGCCAGGTTCTTGCCCCTTTGGATAAACACTGTCAATTAGGATGAAATTGAATTCTTTCGAGTAGTCATACTTCACTTGGCGGAAGTCTTGACCTACAAAATCAGGCATAGTAAATACCTTGTCGTGGCGAGTATATCTATCTAATACTCTAAATGTTAACCATAGGATAACACCGCAAAGCAACAGTATAAGGAGTAGGTTGATGTAAAATTTCTTTTCCTTGAGGAAGTGAAAGCGTCCCATATTTTTACTATTTTAGCCGTGAATTTACAACTCGATTTTGAGTGGTTTTATTGTTATGCTGTTTAAACCGACAAAATTACAAAAAATATGAAAAACGTGGCAATTATTTGTGGCGGAGATTCAGGAGAGTTTGAAATTTCCGTCAAAAGTGCTCAAGTGGTGAAGCAACACCTGAATCCGGAACTGTATAATTCGAAGATAATTGTAGTGTCGAAGAAAGGATGGTATGGACTTTTGAAAGATGGTACCCGAGTGGACGTTGACAAGAATGATTTTTCCATTTCAGTAGGTGGGCATAGGACGAAATTCGATGTCGCCTTCAATGCGGTGCACGGTGAGCCAGGCGAAAACGGACCGCTTTCGGGTTATCTGGAATTGTTAGGTATCCCTTGCACTTCGTCGCCCTTGACTACGTGTGCACTCACGTTCCACAAGGATTTTTGCAAACGAGTGGTGGCTTCCTATGGCGTCAAGGTGGCCCCTTCAGTCCTTATTAATGAAGGTGAGAAATATGATGCCGACGAAATCATCAAGCGGTTGGGGTTGCCTTTGTTCGTCAAGCCGACCTGTAATGGCTCAAGTGTGGGCGTATCGAAAGTGAAAACGGCGGAGGAGCTTGTTCCTGCTATTTTTACAGCACGTGCTGCGGGCCGACAGGTGATGTGCGAGAAGTTCGTTGACGGACGAGAGTTCGGTTGCGGTGCTATGGAATTTAAAGGCAAGATGATGGTCTTTCCTCTCACTGAGATTTGTAGCAAAAACGAGTTTTTCGACTACGAGGCCAAATACACTGCCGGCAAATGTGATGAGGTGACGCCAGCACAAGTGGATGACAACATCGCAATGGAAATCAAGGCGACGACTGCAATGTTGTATGAAAAGTTGGAATGCAAAGGCTTTGTCCGGATGGACTACATTGTCAGCGATGAAGGGGTTTTCTTCATCGAAGCCAATATCGTGCCAGGTATGTCGGAGGCTAGCATTATCCCCAAGCAGGCACAATGCTTCGGCTTGACGCTCAGTCGGCTGTTCGAAATGGCGATCGAAAACGTACTCTAACTTGTCATTTTCTCACGCAGAATCCGCAAAATTATATGAAACGCTATGAGGTGCAAGGTTTGCGTCCGATAGGCTTCAGCGGATTCTGCGTGAAATAATAATCTCGGCGTGAGATGATTACACCGTAAGGATGTCCTTCGACTTCAGATCAGTGAGGTCGTCAATTTTCTTGATGTATTTGTCGGTGAGTTTCTGGATTTCTTCTTGAAGGAGTTTTGACTCGTCTTCCGAAATGGTGTCTTTCTCCAGTTTTTTGGCCTCATCGTTGGCGTTGCGGCGGATGCCACGGATGCCGACTTTAGCCTCCTCGGCGGCATTCTTGGTACGCTTCACCAGCTCTCGGCGACGCTCTTCGGTCAATGCGGGTACGCTGATGCGGAGGATTTCACCGTTGTTGATGGGGTTGAAGCCCAAATTGGCGTTCATAATGGCCTTGGCGATGTTGTTGAGGGCACTCTTGTCGAAGGGTTGCACCACAATCATACGGGCATCGGTGCAGCCGATGTTGGCGGTCTGTTCGATAGGCACTGTTGTGCCGTAGTATTCAACCATTACGCCGTTCAGCATAGCCGGACTGGCTTTTCCTGCTCTGATGCCCTGAAACTCATGCTCCAAGTGCTTGATGGTATTATCCATGCTTTCAGTGGCCTCGTCTAATACAAATTGAGAATCTTCAGTCATAGTCGTTTGAATTTTGGTGCAAAAGTAAATATTTTTCTTTTTCCACTCAAAAATCTTGCCATTTTTCTCTCTTAGTTGAGTGGCTCATATAAGCCGGTCAATACGCGGCTCTTTTTCGTGAAATAACAGTTCAATCTGGTCAAGTCGAGCGGTTTCTTGTCTTGGTTCCAAAGGAAGGCTTTGATGGCCTTGCCTTCGGGTGAGAGGTCTTCACTGAAAACGATGGCATCGGCAGCGGTATGGTGGCCAGGAAGGAAGTGCCCGTCATCGGGCAGAGAGCTGTGCCATAAAAGGAGCGAATCTGTCTCGGTATCGTGAACCTCGATGACGACAACGCAATGGTTGACTTCAACTTCGTTGTTGAATTGAGCAACGACTCCAAATGTCTCGACATCTTTAGGCAGAGAGTCGCAGGGGTAGGTGAAAACTTCGCCCCGTTCTTGGCCTTCAACAAAACGACAAGTATCTTCACTAAGTGCTTGAAGCATATACTGGCCGCCTTCAATCGGAGTCTTGCTCAACGTCAAATAGCGCGAATTGAACCAATCTTTTTTCTCAACGAGGTAAGGATAGTTGCCGACAGCTGTGACTTCCCAAATGGGGTTGGCATAATCTGTCCAGCCGAAGCCAAGCATGGGCGTTCCATCGTTTTCATTGAGCCATTGGTGAAAGTCGTTTAAGGTACTGTAACGGTTGAAGACAATGCGGTTTTCGACATTGGTTTTCGCTTGATAGAACTCAGCAGCTTCGCCGATTTCTGTACGTGTGGCAAAATGAATCTTGTCGCCAAATTGTTCCTTGTCTTGCTGCATCTCAACGGCAATTTGGTCAAAGCCTTGATGATACATCAGGTCGAAGTGACGGCGTTCCATAATGAGCGAGGTTGTGCCAACAAATAGAATGGCAGCTACGACCAAAGAGGTCTGCCATGGCGACAAGGTGCGTGTGCCAAACAATGAGAAAGCTACGACGATGACGAAGGGGTAGCTGAAAATCAAAGTGCCATAGTGCAGTATGGGCTCACATTTCAGGGAATAGATGAAGGCAATGGCAAAAATGATGACAAACCATACAATGCCTGCCCAACGCAAAGGCTGGTGCAGTTTGCTGCGCTTGCCAAGGATGAGCGGCAAGAGGATGACGATGCCCACGGTAAATATGAAAAGCTGCGAATAGTTCATTGTGTATTGGATGAAATCGAGCAAGAAAGTGGGTTTTGGGGTCGCCAACCGGCCGCCGATGCTGCTGCTCATAAAGTGTTGCTGGTAGAAGATAGGTAGGGTGGGGGCAAACAATATCATTGCAGCTATGCCGCAGATCCAATATGCCTTGAGGCGTTCTTTAGGAAGAAAAAACAAGCCGGTCAGGAAAATCAGGCTTACTTGCGCGATGGAGAAATGCTGGATGACGGAACAGCCCCAAGCCGATAGTGCGAAACCAAAATATATGCCCAAGGATGGCTTTTTCGTCTCGAAAACGACTTTATGCCAAAATACAGTCATTAGCAGGACAAAAAACAAACCTGCCGAATAAGGCAGTGCTAACTTGCTGTAAAATACCGTCAACTGGCTGACAGCAAAGAAAGCAGCGGAAAACAAACCTATTTTGCGGTTGAACCATTGTTGCCCTATAAAATAAATAAGGTATACTGAACCTATGCCCATCAGTGCGAAGGGCAATTTGATCCAAAACTCGCTCCAGCCGAAAATTCGTACCCAAAGCCAAAGGAACATCTGCACTCCAATTGAGTGAATTTCAGGTTTTATTCCTTGTTGGTTGTAGTCGTTGAAATTGTTGAAAGGCGTTTGAAGCAGGGTGGTGAATTCGTCGTGCATGAACGGTACCTGTCCCAGCTTCCAAAGTCTCAAGAAGGCTGCAACGAGAATAATAATGCCGATGAGGATATAATCCATCCACTTACTCGGTACATTATGGGTTTTGCGCAGATGGTTTTTTCTTGTTCTCATCTTTTTTCCGCGCTTTGCGTCATTGCGAGGAGGAACGACGAAGCAAATCGAAGAATCGACGGAGTGAATCCAGAGAAAGAGCTTTTACCCTAGACTGCTTCGTGCCTCGCAGTGACGCGAAGCGTATTCGATAAGGGTTTTACTTGGTGACCAGTGTTCCGATGTTCTCGCCTCGCAACACCTTCATCAGGTTACCACGCGTGTTCATGTCGAACACATACATCGGCATGTCGTTTTCTTTACACATAGTGAAAGCCGTCATATCCATCACCTTCAGGTTGCGCTGATAAGCTTCGTCATAGGTGATATGCTCGAACTTGGTGGCCATTGGGTCTTTCTCTGGGTCGGCGGTATAGATGCCGTCCACGCGAGTGCCCTTCAGGATGATGTCGGCCTTGATTTCCACGGCGCGCAGGGCAGAGCCTGTATCGGTGGTGAAGAAGGGGTTGCCCGTGCCAGCTCCCATCACTACGATATGGCCTTCCTCAAGCAGACGGATGGCCTTGGCACTGCTCATTGTGTCAGCGATTCGGTCGATGTAGAGGCCTGCTAATAGTGTGGCTTTCTGTCCTTTACTTTGCAGGGTCGACTGCATGGCCATCGAGTTGATGACGGTGGCAAGCATACCCATATAGTCGCCTTGGATGCGGTCCATACCCTTCGAGGCACCTTGCAGGCCGCGATAGATGTTGCCGCCGCCGATGACGATGCCAATCTGCACGCCGGCCTTTGCAGCTTCAATGATTTCGTCGGCATAGTCGTTTAAGCGTTGCGGATCGATGCCGTATTGTTGGCTGCCCATCAGGGCCTCGCCACTAAGTTTCAGTAATACTCTGTTGTATTTCATAATATATGATTTAAAAATTCAAAATTCAAGATTTAAGATTCAGGATTATGGTTGTCACATTCCAAGTAGCACATTGATGGACTTCAACATGTGCTCCAACCGTTCTTTGTCTCTAATACTCTCTCTCATAAATCAGGATTTTATCGCGGTTGGCGGTTTCTTCGGCAAAGGGGAGCAAGCAGCCTTCTTCCACAAGGTCAACACGACGGTGAATGAGTTTCTCCAAAACACCCATCATGTGGGAGATGGTGAGCAATGAAATCCTTGCGTTATCATCATACCTTACGAGGATATCAACATCGCTTTCTGGAGTTTCTTTGCCTCTCGAAAACGACCCAAACAACCATGCCTTCAAAACGGGTTGCGTCTTAAAGTATTGGGCTATCAATTCTGTCATGGTTTGTGTGCTCATGGTCTTGGTGCTTGTTTTACGTGGGCAAAAATAACTTTTTTTCTTCAAATGGCTTACAAATGATTCCTTTTTTCTATTTTTGCTATCGGACTCCGTACATATTTAAGGAAGCGTTATGCTTGTCTTGTAAGTCGAGAACCTGAGAAATTCAATGACTTTATATATTACAAGATATATTACAAGGAGCATAGTGGCTAACACCTTAGCGTGGGCTGCTATCTCATATTTGCAATATATAGGTAATTCTCAGGACCTTCGACTTACGAATGTGACATACAGTTCCAAACAAAGAAGGTTCTTATTCCGATGCTCAATCAAAAGCGGATAAACTTCGTGTGTTGAAGCAGTTGCTTGATGAAGGGGTTCTGACACAAGAGGAATATGAAGAGGAAAAAGCGAAGATACTGTCGTCTGAATTACAATAATTTTCGATGACAATAAAAACAAACCGAGCAGAACCCAACCAGATTCCGCTCGGTTTTCATTAAGTTGAATGCCGCTTATTCCATAGCGTTCTCAAGCCGTCCATGGCAGTTCTTGTATTTCTTGCCGCTGCCACAGGGGCATGGGTCGTTGCGCCCCACCTTCTTTTCCACGTGGATGGGTTGGGTGACTTGCTTCTGCTGCGTGTCGCTGTGCGACTGCGCCAACAGGTCCTGACGCTGCTCACGGACCTTCGACTTGTCGATGCCTTGTGGACCGCGCGACTCACGAACGGTGTTCGGGTCCTGTGTCGGGATGTCGGCGCGCATCAAGAATGAGATGACGTCTTCGTTGATTTTTTCCAACATAGCCTTGAACAGGTTGAACGACTCCAGTTTGTAGATGACCAGCGGGTCTTTCTGCTCGTAAGTGGCGTTCTGCACCGATTCCTTCAGGTCGTCGAGCTCGCGGAGGTGTTCCTTCCAGGCATTATCGATGAGGCCGAGAGTGATGCTCTTCTCGATGCAGAGATTCACCTCGCGGGCACCATTTTCCACAGCTTTCTTTAAGTTGACGATAACATTCATACCATGCTTACCGTCGGTAATCGGGATGGCAATGTTTTCAAACTGTGTCTGATTTTCGTATACGTTCTTGATGACAGGAAGTGTCTTCTCGCCGATGATGCGCGACTTCTCGCGATAGTGCTCCAAAGCAGCATCAAACAACTTGTCAGCCAGTTCCTTGGTCTTCATTCTGTCGAATTCGTCTTCGCTGAATGGTGGCTCGATACCCATGCTCGAAAGCAGTTCCATCTTGAGCCCTTCGTAGTCTTTGGCATCTTGGAATTCCTCGATGAGCTTCTCACCGAAGTCCATCATCATATTATTGATGTCGATGGAAAGACGCTCGCCAAACAGGGCGTGGCGGCGTTTCTTGTAGATGACTTCGCGCTGCGCGTTCATCACATCATCGTATTCCAGTAAGTGTTTACGTACACCAAAATGGTTTTCTTCCACTTTCTTCTGTGCTTTTTCTACCATTTTGGTAAGCATTGGAGCTTGGATATTTTCGCCTTCTTCCAAATGCATACGGTCCATCATGGATGCCATACGCTCGGATCCGAATAGGCGCATGAGGTTGTCTTCCAAAGAGATATAGAATTGGGAACTACCTGGGTCACCTTGACGGCCGGAACGACCACGCAACTGACGGTCAACACGGCGCGACTCGTGGCGCTCAGTACCAATGATGGCCAGACCTCCGGCTTCCTTCACGCCAGGTCCCAACTTGATGTCGGTACCACGACCAGCCATGTTGGTGGCAATGGTCACGGTGCCCGCCTGACCTGCTTCTTTGACGATTTGGGCTTCCTTGAAGTGCAATTTGGCGTTCAACACGTTGTGCGGAATGCCTTTACGTGTCAACATACGGCTAACCAACTCGGAAACTTCCACTGAGGTGGTACCCACCAACACGGGACGGCCCTCTTTGACCAACCGCTGGATTTCATCAATGATGGCATTGTATTTTTCGCGCTTGGTCTTATAAAGCATGTCTTCTTGGTCGATACGGGCGATGGGACGGTTAGTTGGGATGACAACCACGTCGAGTTTGTAGATATCCCAGAACTCGCCAGCTTCCGTCTCGGCGGTACCCGTCATACCAGCCAGTTTGTGGTACATGCGGAAGTAGTTCTGCAAAGTGATGGTGGCGTAGGTCTGGGTGGCGGCTTCCACCTTCACGTTTTCCTTGGCCTCCACGGCTTGGTGCAGTCCGTCGCTCCAACGGCGGCCTTCCATGATACGGCCCGTCTGCTCGTCCACAATCTTGACCTTGTTGTCGATGATGACGTAGTCGACATCCTTTTCAAACAAGGTGTAGGCCTTCAGCAGCTGCTGCACGGTGTGCAGACGCTCCGACTTTTCTGCGAAGTTACGCATCAACTCGGCCTTGCGTAACACCTTCTCGTCGTTGCTGAGGTTGGAGTGCTCCAAATCAGCAACCTCGGCGCCCACATCGGGGATGATGAAGAACGATGGGTCGTTGTAGGCTTGTGCTAATTGTTCGCTACCCTTGTCGGTAAGGACGACGGTATTCAGTTTCTCATCGATGACAAAGTAAAGCTCGTCATCGATGATGTGCATGTTCTCGTTTCTGTTCTGCATGTAGAAGCCCTCGGTCTTCTGCATCAGGCTCTTCATACCCTCTTCACTGAGGAACTTGATGAGAGCGTTGTTTTTGGGCAGACCACGGTAGGCACGGAAGAGTTGGTCGGCGCCATGCTTCTTCTCGTCTTCGGTGGCATTGGGGTCGGTGAGGATTTTCTTGGCCTCGGCCAAAATGCCTGTCACATAGCGTTTTTGGGCTTCATACAACTTGATAACGTCAGGTTTGAGTTGGTCAAATTCCTGCTGATCGCCACGCGGCGTAGGTCCGCTGATAATCAAAGGTGTACGGGCATCGTCAATCAACACGGAGTCGACCTCGTCGACGATGGCGTAGTGGTGTTTGCGCTGCACTAGCTCGTCGGGGTTGCCTGTCATGTTGTCACGCAGGTAGTCGAAACCGAACTCGTTGTTGGTGCCGTAGGTGATGTCACAGTTGTAGGCTCTGCGGCGGGCTGCGGAGTTGGGCTCGTGCTTGTCGATGCAGTCGACGGTGAGGCCGAGGAACTCATACATTGCGCCCATCCATTCGGAGTCACGCTTGGCCAGATAGTCGTTCACGGTAACCACGTGCACACCCTTTCCTGCCAAAGCATTGAGATAGACAGGTAGGGTAGCCACGAGGGTCTTACCTTCACCAGTGGCCATTTCCGCGATTTTGCCTTGGTGCAGTACGATACCGCCAATGATTTGGCAGTCGTAATGCACCATATCCCAAGTCACCATATTGCCGCCAGCCATCCAACTGTTCTTGTAGTAGGCCTTGTCGCCCACGATGCTTACGTGCTCGTATTTGGCGGCTAATTCACGGTCGAGGTCGGTGGCGGTTACCTCTACGGTCTCGTGTTCGCAGAAGTATTTGGCGGCGGCTTTCACCACGGAAAACGCCTCAGGAAGAATCTCATTCAATGCTTCCTCGATATGGTCAAGTTCTTGTTTTTCAAGTTTGTCAATTTGGTTGTAGAGTTTCTCCTTTTCGTCGGGACCCATATCGAAGTTGGCTTCGGCTTTGGCCTTCAGTTCAGCGATTTCGGCTACCTCGGTGGCCGTTTTGTTCTTGATGTATTCCTTGAATTCCTGTGTCTTGTGCCTAAGGCTATCAATGTCGAGCTTCACGATTTCCTCGTATGCCTTGAGCGTCTTTTGAAGAATTGGCTGCAGGGCCTTGTTATCGCGCGAGGCCTTGTCGCCAAAGAGTTTCTTTAGAAATCCCATTTATTCAGTATTTTAAAATTCAAAATTTAAGATTTAAAATTCAATGGTTTGCATCGAGTGCAAAATTCGTGCAAAGGTAGTGTTTTTCCTTGAATTGAGGGAAAATTGTGTCAAAAAGGCAGAAAAACAGCTTTTTTAAACCCAACGAAGCAAACCATGCCAGGTGCTATGTAAAAACTCCGATTTTATGCAATAAATACACTGTACTGCATAAAAAAGTATATTTTTTGTGCAATAGGATGCATAAATTGAATAATAAATCGTATTTTTGTCAGCGAAATAAGATGAAAGGACATGAAGACAATCATTCTGAATCAGCGAAAAGAACGTGATTAACTGCTTTCGCGTCCTTATCTGGAACGTCGGAGCAACCAAGATATGGATTTGTTGCTGAGCAGTCATCTTATCAAGTTGATAACGGGACCTCGTCGTGTGGGTAAATCTACGCAGGCTCTGCTGATGTTGCGAAATAGGAATTTTGCCTATTTGAATTTTGACAGTCAGCAGCTGTTGGATGCTTGGGATGCCGACCTGGTCATGCGGATGCTGGATGATGTGTACCCTGGTTACGAATATCTTTTGCTCGACGAGGTGCAGAATCTTGATGCATGGGATTTGTGGGTTAGTGAGCTTTACAGGTTGGGGAAAAACCTTGTCATTACGGGCAGCAATGCCAAGATGCTTTCGAGCGAGATGGCCACGGCGCTGACGGGGAAGTACCTAAAGGTTGAGATGTTGCCGTTCAGTCTTGAGGAGTTTTTCGACTGGAATAAACTGGACCTTAGCAAGTTGAATCCTGAACAACAAACAGACGCCACTGCACTGATGGACGACTATCTGAGGAATGGCGGTTATCCGGAGGTGGTGGCATCGCGCCAACTGACACGTACCTACCTTGATACCTTGTTTGATTCCATCGTGTGGAAGGATGTGGCAAAACGCCATAATGTTCGCAATATTACTGACTTAAATGACTTGGCCATATATCTGTTCTCCAATTTCTGCAATCCCGTAAGTGCCAATGAGCTGACTGAAGAATTAGGCTTCTCCAGCGTCAACACAACCAAGAAGTTTATGGACTATCTGCACGAGCCTTACCTGTTCTATTATCTGCCTCGTTATAACAACAAGCTGAAGTTGATGAAAAAGGCACCTCGGAAAGTCTATGTGGTTGACAACGGTTTTATTGCCGCCAAGGCATTCTCTTTGAGTGACGATTTGGGGCGACTGCTTGAAAACCAGGTGTTCGTCGAATTGCTGCGGCAAGGGTATGACACCGATAAGACTATGTTTTATTATCGTTCGCGCAACGACAAGGAGGTGGATTTCGTTTTACGTAAGGGCACTCATATTGAACAATTAGTGCAGGTTTGCTATGATATGAGCAATGCCAAGACGGAGAAACGGGAAGTGGACAGCCTCATAGAATGTGCAGCGGAACTGAATTGCAGCAATCTGGTCGTCGTGACGAACAACGAGGAGCGAGTCGTAGAAAAAAATGGTTATGGGATAGATGTTGTGCCTGTGGCGAAATGGAACGTTCCTTTGGCGCAAGCATGAAAAAAGCTATAATACTCGAAAAATGGTTGCTATTATTGCGTTTTTCATCGTTGTAGCAATCAAATTGCAATACACAAAAAGCCACCGAATATGTGAATTTGGTGCCTAGGTAATGCATCCTTTTGCCAACTTAATTATACAATCATCTAAATTTCACAGAATCTTGAACTAGCTTATCACAATCATTAAAAATATCTTTAAAGCAAATGTTCAATTCTGGATTCAGAATATCCACATAAGTTAGCATCGAACATCTTGCAAATGCATCTTCACCAATACTTATCACACTTTTTGGGACAGTGATATGTGTTAAACTTGTGCATTCTTCAAATGCACTATCTCCAATGTATTTCACTCCTTCCTTGATAATCAAAGAGTTTAAATTGATACACCCATGAAAAACGCCTTCTTTTAATGAATCCATGCTACTTGGAATAGTAATTGATAGGAGATTATCACAATACTTGAATGCAAATTCGCCAATATCACCCAAATTTTTGGGTAAATCAACTGAAACAATGCTGGTACCACCTGTAAAAGCGTATTGCCCTATGCTTACAACACTTTCTGGGATTGTTATTTTTTTGAGTTTGCCACATGCTTGAAAAGCACTCTCGCCTATGGAAACTACAGTTTTTGGAATAATAATTGAAGTAACATCTGAACAAAAGAATGCATAATCTCCAATTTTTTTGACAGTAAATACACGGCTTGCATATTTAACAGTTTCGGGAATGACTATTTCTCCATAATACTTGATACATTTATACCCATCAATTGCATCCTGCGAATTATCAAATGGTGATTTTTTGTAGACTTCAACGTCAGAATCACCGATTATTCTAAAGCACATATTTCCTATACCATCAACATCTGTAACAAAGCACTTGCCAACTTGCAAGTCATTGTTGCTTTTGTCATCTTTTACATCGCATGAAATAAGCATGAACAAGCACAATACTATTATTCCCAATCTACTAGTTGTAGTCATTTTTCAGTTTTATTTTGTTTTTAATTGGAATTTGACTGTTCCGCCTTTATAATTTGTAAAAGTGCCAGAATATGAATTGTCATTACTTGTATATCCGTCAAACTGACCAATGTATTTGCCTTTTTTGTCATAACTCTCAATGATAAGGTGTTTAGAAGGCTTATCGTATGATTTAAGCTTGATGTTTCTAGTTAATGGCGTACCATTTAAGTCGTAAGTATAGCTTCCACCTCCATCTCTATCAATTGTCATGGAACCATTGGAACCAATTGTGCCAGTGAAGTAAGTGTTGTATGGGAAAGCAATATTGTTTCCTGGTTCTCTTTTTTCCGAAGACGAAGCAATAGTTTGTTGACTGGAATAGTTTGAACTATTTGAGGGTCGTTGATACGGAGTAGTTGTGTTGCTATTATTATGAGTGGCAGTATTTGTGTTTAACTGATGAGTAGTAGATTGTGAACGAGTGTGTTGTTTACGGTTAATATTTGCAAACAATCCTTGCGTGGTAGCTATGAAAAAGACAACACCGAATAGGACATACACGATAGCATCAACCCCAAACTCCAAGGTCCGCTTTTCTGGTTCCTTTCCTATGTAAGTTCCGCTTATTCCAAATCTCTTTTCAGCAGCCTCTTTTCGCTTTATTTTATCGTTCCAAAGCTTATTGTTAAAGGTGTTTTCCAAGTTCAGTATCTTTCGTTGAGCAAGGCGAGTAAGCACCCATGAAACGATAGCCAAAACAAACATTGCACAAAATGCTATTCTGTTTTCAGAAAAACTTGGCAATGCCAAAAAAAGGATGGTTAGGGCAGAAAAAATGCCAAAAAAGACATAACCAATAGTCCTCGATGCTTTTGTTGAAGATATTTCTTCATCGGTCTTTTCTTTTAATCCTTCTACTGTTTCGTCTTTTGGATATTGCTCCAAATATACTTCACCTGTCCAAGAATCCACAGATGCCATATACTCTTTGTTAGCATATTGATAATCAGCTTCCCAAATGGGTAATAGGACACATTGTCCTTTCCCCTCCGAATACCGATAAGTATAGTGATGGCTGTCCACTATCCAACCAGCGGACATCGACCTTGAATCTCTAGTGACTTGTCGGTCTACATCAGCTTCTATGACGTCTTTGCCACCATTTTTCCAAGCCTCTTCACTGCTTAAATTCGGCTCTATGAGTTTCCAACTATTCAAATTTTCACTTTCAACTTCTGAAATGTCTTTTGCTTCAATTTCTGGAAATTCAGGGTCTATCACCGTTGACCATGAATAGCTTTCGCAAATTTCTGATTGGTTTGGGAATCCTTCCATCAAGCCTGACAAAGCCACCCTGGAATCACCCGCCGAGGTTCCATTGGCATCCCTGTATTCTGTTTCAAATACCGTCTGTGTACCTGTCCGCTTGCCGTTATAGTCATACGTGGGTTCCTGATGTGAAATTTGATGACTAAAAACTGCCGACCAATTTGCCGACCAATTGACATTGAACAGATAAACGGGATACATGTTATGTCGTGTGTCTTCGATGCTGAAAGAGGCGAAAATATCAACAGGAACATAATCCGTGCGCACCAATTCCTCAATAAAAAAACGTTTCACATCATCATCTGTGCATCCCGGGAGTACTACATTTATCATATTAATCGCATCAGGATTCCTAACTGCAAAATTATTGTAGGTCACCTGACCGCAATATGGACATCTTATTTCCCTCTTATTTGATGACCCTGAAGGAAATGGAGCATTGCAAGCTGGGCATCTCAATGTAACCATGTTTGAACTCATGTATTTATATGAAGAATAAGTGCCTATTGCTTCCCTGATTTGGCAGGTTTACGATTGTATATAAGAAGGCTAGGAAACTTATTCGCACCTATTTTTCAGCACACAGGCTCTGGAACAACCTTTGAGAATAAAATAGACACTGTTCACCTAGCCTGTATGTATCAACAGGAAACCTGT
This sequence comes from uncultured Bacteroidales bacterium, assembly GCA_946405575.1. Taxonomy (GTDB): domain Bacteria; phylum Bacteroidota; class Bacteroidia; order Bacteroidales; family F082; genus Limimorpha. Next base: position 23,344 of record CAMJHP010000044.1, read on the forward strand.
TCTAATACAATTTAGGCTAGCAAACTCATGTCTTATATCCTTCTCAAAATTTTCCAGATTTTGTGTGCTGGGATATAAGCACAAATTGCCTTCAACTGCTCGGATTTCTCCCCGAACAATCGAAGGCAAAAATACAAAGAATTTCAAATTGACAAGTGAAAATGAGAATTATTTTAAAATCAAGGCAGCTCAGTATCTTGAATCATAAAATATCATTTGCGTTTCATTTCATTTGAAATGCGCTTTCACAAACTCATACCAACTACCAAAAGTGGCAATATGTCCTGTATCTTTGTAACGCTTGATAAGTTGTTGCAAATAGTCGTCCTTCTGAATTTCTTTCGTATTGGTTTTTGTGTAGGTCATTTGCCTTTCTTCAAGCATTCTTTTCAGATACCTCAAATGGAATTTGGCTGTTGTCGGGAATTTATCAGGATTCATGTTCCCCATTTCTTCAGGATTGTCTGTGCCAACATTAAAAAACCTAATAATATCCCTGTATTCCAAACCCTCTGGATTGTCTTTAAACACTTTTTGGTTGCCCAAAAACCATGTTTCCATGCATACTTTATGTTCAAAGACCACTAATTCAGCATTTTGCAAGGTTACACCTTTCTTTTTTAATTCAGATTCAATCTGTTGCAAAATGTATTCTCTGGATTCCTCCTCTGTATCAAGACAGACCAAAAGATAATCGTAATGAGATCCCTCCTTACTATTGATGCCATTGATATCCAAAATAGCATTCGTCACATGGTTGTAGATGGAAGGAATTCCATTGGCGCTGAAAATATAATAGTTGTTTTCGTCAACGTCGATACTGTCCCCAAAAGTGTGTCTGAGCGTTGACGCGTAAAAAAAAGGATTGGC
>CAMJHP010000045.1 GCA_946405575.1 uncultured Bacteroidales bacterium
ACCAGTCCCTTTTTTTACGCGCCAACGCTCAGACACACTTTTTGGGACAGTATCTCCTGTCATGGTAAAAGCCATCTGGGTCGGCATTGCCACACGGCATAACGGCGACTTTGAAAGCGAGAAGGCAGACATCATGGCGCGGCGGGACTTTCTAATAGAGAAGGTGATGACCAACCCGCAAAAGCTTATCGATGAAATGCCCGCCATTGTCGGGTCTCAGTTCCAAGGGGAGTGGGCGTTGTATTCTTGCTCGATGCTGTCGGCAGCCTTGGTGAATACCACGTTGATATACGATGAGGATAGGGAAGCGAACATTGCCCGTATCGATAGCCTCATCCAGATTGTCATGTCGCCAGAACTACGGGCTTACGATCGCGAGCGATGGGGCGAAGACCCGCTGAAAACGTTGAATGGCAAAGAAAGCCACATCTCTTATCTCAGCCATTTGGCTTGGATGATTGGCGGTTACAAACGTATCGGCGGAGGCGACAAATACGATGAGCTTTATCATCGGCTATGCGAGGCCATGAACCGCCGCATCCTTGATAGTCCAAACATGAATCTGCCGACTTATCCGGGCGAATGCGTGTATGTGCCGGATATGCTGGTGGCCATTGTGGCACTTTCGGTTTGTTCTCAGCAGTATGAAGGCAAATATTACTCAACCGTTTACCAATGGCTTGGAGAGGCAAAACGCAATTGGCTTGACAAGGAAACTGGGATGCTCGCGTCATTCTTGCCAGACGACAGAGCAGGGGTATATGAGGAAGCACCCATCAAAGGCTCTTACTCGGCGTTGAGTTGCTATTACTTGACCTTCGTTGATGAAGAATTTGCCCAAGACCAATATGAGAGGCTGAAGGCGAACTTCTTGCAGAAGCGACCTATTACAGGCTTCAAGGAATACCATGACAGAAGATGTTGGCTCGGGATGGACATCGATGCGGGTCCCATTGTCTGCAACCTTAGCCCAACGGGAACAGCCTTTGCCGTCGGTAGTGTGACCTTTTTTGAGGATTGGGCTTTAAGGAAAAAGCTTTTGAAGACGGGAGAACTTGCAGGAACCACCTGGCGTAGTAGAGGCAAGAGCCATTATCTGCTTGCCGATGTGGCCTTGGTAGGCGAGGCTATCATGCTTGCCATGCGGACGGCAGTGGAATGGGAGTTTACAACAACTCCAACGGATTAAAAACAAAGGAATTTGTTTAGTGGCATTAAACAAAACATCTATTTCACCAGCTAATGCCTTCAATTTATAAGCAATCCGTATCTATTAAGAGAGCAGAAAGATAAAGACTATGAAATTGCCATGAGAGGATCTTGGTTTAATATGTTGAAAGTGTCTATGAGGTTGTGGTTTTGATTGTAAAAGCGACAAACTTTTTGCATTTGAAATTTTTCGCTTATCTTTGCCGCTAAATAGAACATCCTATGGAAAAATTCATCATTAAGCACTTTGGCCCAATTAAAGATGTTTCTCTTGATTTCGGAGATTTGACTATCCTAGTTGGTCCTCAAGCCAGTGGAAAAAGCATTGCTCTTGAAACCCTAAAGCTAGTCATCGACCGCGACCATGTCATCAATACTTTGGATAGATACAATTACATCATCGGGCACAATACCGAGAACATTCTTAATGTCTATTACGGAGAAGGAATGTCTGATATTTGGAAAGGTGATTCTTTTATTGAATACGATGGTGAAGCTTTCCTCAAAAGAAGCCTGCCTAAAAAAGCAGATGACAAAGACGAGTCGATGTTTTATATCCCCGCACAACGCATTTTCAGCATTTCGGATGGCCGACCAAAGAATTTTATGGAATTTGACAGCTCATCGCCTTATATCCTTCGTGCTTTCAGCGAGACCTTGCGTCTTTTTATGCAAAACGGTTTAGGAAATGCCAATGTTTTGTTCCCGATGGGAAACCGTTTGAAAGGTTTTCTTCGCCATTCTTTTGATGAGAGCATTTTCCATAATGCCAAAATCATGATGGAGGAACGTGCCGGACAGAAAAAAATGGTACTGAATGTGGACAACATGAGCATACCTTTCATGTCGTGGAGCGCAGGACAGAAGGAATTCATGCCGTTGCTATTGGCGTTTTACTGTCTTTCGGGGCCACCTTCAAAAGTGATTAAAAAGGAAAAATACAAATATGTTGTCATCGAAGAGCCGGAAATGGGTCTTCATCCCAAGGCGATTATCAGCGTTATCTTACAAATTTTGGAACTGATTCAAGCTGGCGGTTACAAAGTCATTGTATCGACACACTCGCCCGTGTTCCTTGAGTTTGCATGGGGATTCAATGTTTTGAAAGCCAACACACATCAGTATGACGCTTTATATGAAATGTTCAACATCCCTGAAACATCACCAGTCCGTGACATGCTTCAAGGTTTGTTTGAAAAGAATATTAAGACATACTATTTCAAACGTGGAAACAGAAACGGGAAAGTTGTGTCACACGACATTTCAACGTTAGATGTTGCTGACGCCAACAGTATCATTTCCGAATGGGGCGGCCTGTCGGAGTTTTCAAGCAAAGTTTCAGAAGTCGTCTCGAAATACTCCATCGACAATGAATAACAATCCAGATTCGAGTTTATTAAAGACCGCTGTCGAGCACACGGATGATGTCAAAGGCAATTTCAAAGCTGGTTTGGGTGCCATAAAGAACAATGAGCGACAAAAATTCGTAGTTCCTGACCCTCGTTTGATTGGAGGCAGTTTGGATATTGATTCATCAACCAGAGACAAGTATCCCGATGATTTTCGTTGGGATTATGCTGTAGAATACAAAAACGAAACGTTTTTCATCGAAATTCATCCTGGTTCGACGAGTGAAATCCAAACAGTTATCGCAAAATTGGATTGGCTAAAACAATGGTTAAAAGAAAAAGCACCTGAAATAGATGCACTTAAGCCTAAAGACAAACGGCCTTATCATTGGGTTTTCACGAACAAATTTGCCATCCTTTCAAATTCAAGATATGCCAAACTGCTCAGTTTACACGGCATAATACCTACTAAGCAATGGGATTATAGCAAGTTATAACCTTTAATTTTTCCTTGTCAGTCTGCTCATTGAAACATGTTTATACATTTTACTCAGTAGATTGAGTAATTTCACTTCATAAGAATAGATTGAAATATTCTTCAAATCATACAACAATATTTGAGGCTTTTGCCAAACATTTTTTCCACACCCTTTAAGTATGCCAAGAGCGTGAGGATCGCCAAAGAATTTCAAGTGCATCCCCTTTTCTGAAGAGCTCGATTTGTATGTTCGGGAATTCTACGTATTTTTGCATGCATTTATGATAAAAACAGCTTCTGATGGTTAAGCTATAATTATTTAGTATAATGGACAATAACCCCAAATTCCGCCCAATGCGGCGCTTCAAGCAACAACTGACCGACGAGGAGTGCATAGCCATCCTCCAATCGGCACCACGCGGAGTGCTCGCCGTATTAGGCGACGGCGGCTATCCTTACACCGTGCCCCTCGATTTCGTGTATGACGACGGCAAGATTTATTTCCACTGCGCCAAAGAAGGGCACAAACTGGATGCCATAAGGGCCTGCGACAAGGTCTCGTTCTGCGTCCTTAGCGAAGGCGTGAAAGAACCCGGTAGCTGGTGGTATCATTTCGAAAGCGTGGTTTGTTTCGGAAGGATGCACATCGTGGAAGACCCAGCAAAAAAGAACACTTTTTTACGCCTTTTAGGCACCAAATATTTCCCACAAGACTACGACATAGATGCAGATATGGCAATAGATGCGCCCAACGCATTCATTCTAGAACTGCAAATCGAGCACATAAGCGGCAAGCGGGTACGCGAAAAATAGGATATCGTTGCTTACACCCAGCTGAAATTCTCCTTTCCAGCCCCAATTTCAAAATGGCACTTGGCGATACCGAGGTCAAGAGTAGCGTAGCCGATGAAAGAGAACTTCGCTTTGGCTTCCACACGGTTGTCTTCGTGAAGGATGAACTCGAATTTCTGCTGGTTGACGGCTGTGGGCGCTAACAAAGCGGCTTCCATACCCCGACGGAACCACTCGGGCGTGACACCTTCAACACGACAGAAATGCTCGATGCCCTTCTTTTGCGGATGGGCATTGCCTTGGTTGGCACCATAACCCAAAGCGATTACTGCCACCAAGGATTCACCGTCAAGCACTTGGTATTGGTCGGGTTGTTTCTTGTAGGACAAGCCCACCCAACAGGTGTTCAAGCCGAGGGTCTGCGCCAACAGCACCACTTTCTCGCCATAGTAACCGAGTTTCACATCCTCGCCTTTGGGTCCAACAACAGCGATGTAGTTGCCGACGCCTTTGAATCCGCCGTATTTTGCCATGCCGCTGGCAAAGGCTTTCGGCTCGTTAGTAACCAACTGAAGGTGCAGTTGACCTTCCTTATTACATTCTTCAATCAAAGCCTGCAGCTGGGCGACCTTTTCCGATTCAATAGGTTTTTCCAAGTATTGCCTCACCGAGTGGCGGGCAACGATAGCTTCTTGTGGTGTCATAATGATTTCATTTACAATCTGCAAAGATACAATTTTTTCTTTTTTCGAAAAAAAATCAAAAATATCGCTTGCGATATAAAAATAATGTGTAATTTTGCATCGTGAACGATATAAATTTGTGCGATGGAATACGAACAACTCAAATTGGACAATCAACTTTGCTTCCGGCTTTACACGGCGGCGCGCCTCACGATGGGAGCCTATCATCCTTATCTTGACCCGCTTGGCATCACCTACCCGCAATACCTTGTATTATTGGTGTTGTGGGAACAGGACAAGCAGCCGGTGAACGACATCGCACACAAGCTGTTTTTGGAAACCAACACGGTCACGCCACTCCTGCAGCGTATGGAGAAAGCGGGGCTGGTCAAGCGCACTAAAGGCAAGGAAGACACACGCCAACGCATCGTCTCGTTGACAAAAAAAGGCATCGAAATGCGAGAACAAGCCAAGCACATCCCCGATTGCCTTAGTGACGAAATCATCCAAATAACAGGCGAAGAGGAAGAATTTGTCAGAATGATTCCCTCACTCGACAAACTTATCGAAGGACTTAAACGTACAACAAACAACAAATAATAATTTAAATCTTAAAGCTATGACAAAAGAAGAAGCATTAAAAGGATTTGCTCTGTTAGGAGCTGCCTGGTTTGGAAACAGCAAACAACATTTCGCCTTCTCGGCTTATGACCGCTTCAACGGTTGGAACAAACTCGCCGACAAGTGGAAAGAGGAAGCCGAAGAAGAATGGGACGAAGCAGAAGAGGTGCTCAACCGCCTTGTGGAACTCGGTTGCAAGCCCGCCGACCTGCAAGAGGCCATGAAGACCATGGAATTCCCGTTCTATGACGATCCGAAACAGCAGATTGAGTCGGATTATCAACCCAAGGCTATTGAGGAAATGAGCAAGTTGGCCGCTGCCTTCGCCGATGACTATATCACTCAGAAGCTGATTTATAAATGGATCGAAGGCGAGAAGGCTCACATGGATTGGGAAAGACAATACCTCAACTACATCGACAAAGTCGGTTATGAGAATTTCCTCATCGAAATGATGTAATTGTCTTGAAAAAAAGGTTTATCGGCATAGCCGTCATGTTGCTTGCGTTCATGACGGTCTATGCACAAAACACTAAGGAAATGGCTACGATTTATGAATTTAAGGCCCTGAACAACAAGGGCGAAGAAGTGGATATGGCTCAATACAAGGGCAAGGTCCTCATGATTGTCAACACCGCCTCGAAGTGCGGTTTCACGCCTCAATACGATGGCTTGGAAGCCCTTTACAAGAAGTACCAAGACCAAGGTCTGGTGATTCTCGGCTTCCCCTGCGACCAATTCAAGCACCAAGAACCCGGCTCCGATGAAGAAATCGCTGAGTTCTGCCGCCTCAACCACGGCGTCACCTTCCCGCTGATGAAGAAAATCGACGTCTTCGGCGAGAACGCCCACCCGATTTTCACCTATCTTTGCGCTCAGGTGCCCGACGAGGAAGTGCACGGCCTGAAAGACAAGGCTACGATGAAACTCGTTGACGGCTTGAGCAAGGCCGAAGGACGCAAGGACGGTGAAATCCGCTGGAATTTCACCAAGTTCCTCATCTCCAAGGACGGCAGCGTCATCAAACGTTTCCCACCCGTTGCCAAGCCTGAAGATATGGAGGCTGATATTGAAGCTATGCTGAAGTAAGACTATTGGGACACGAGACCGCGAGACTACTGGACTGCGAGACAGACCCATTCCCGAAGTCCCGAAGTCTCGACTCCCGAAGTCAATAATATGAACAAGTAACACTAAAACTAAACAACAATGGAAGCAAAAGATCAAGTTCTGCAAGCTATGCGCGAGATTGGCGCACCCGTCAACGCGGGAAAAATCGCTGAAGTGACCGGCCTCGACCGCAAAGTGGTCGACAAGGCTTTCGACGCCCTGAAGAAGGAAGGCGCCATCGTGTCGCCCGTCCGCTGCAAGTGGGAACCGGCCAAATGATGTGAAAATGGATCTCAGTTCCTATATGGCGGGAAGCATCCGCAACATCATGACGACAGCCTACCTGAACGTGCTGAGCAATCCGCGCGAGGCCCGTTTTGTGTCACGGATGCAACGCGTGATAGGCAAAGCCGAACGGCGGCGCAAGGAGTGCCTCGAAAAAGAGGGACTTGAGGTGCCGCCGTTCCTCATCGCCAGCATCGCCACCACCTGCAACCTGCAGTGCAAAGGCTGCTATGCCCGCAAAAACGGCATCGCTGGCGACACCCCGACCAAAGCCACCCTATCGCCCGACCAATGGCACACCATTTTCAGCGATGCCGCCGAATTAGGTGTCAGTTTCTGTCTCCTTGCCGGAGGCGAGCCCCTGACCCGACGCGACTTGCTGGAAAGTGCCGCCACCATTGAGGACATCATCTTTCCCATCTTCACTAACGGCACACTCATCGGTGCACTCTACACCGATTTCTTCAAACGCCACCTCAACATGATTCCCGTCATCAGCCTCGAAGGAGAGCTGACAGCTACAGATGGTCGACGAGGGAAAGGCGTTTTCCAACGCGCGCTGCTCTCGATGGAGATGCTCCAGAAAGAGAAGCTTTTCTTCGGCACCAGCATCACAGTCACCACTGAAAACTATCACGAAGTGACCTCCAAGGAATTTCTCGCCCATCTTGCTTCGTTGGATTGCAGACTCGTGTTTTATGTGGAATACGTTCCTTTCGACGAAAGCACCGAGCATCTTGCCTTCAGCGACGAGCATGTGGCCGAAATGGAGCAGATTCTTGAAGAGCGTCGTGAACAATTTAAGGAGATGATTTTCCTGAGTTTTCCAGGCGACGAGAAAGCCCTTGAGGGCTGTCTGGCTGCCGGACGTGGATTCTTCCACATCGGTCCTGATGGCAGTGCCGAACCATGCCCCTTTTCGCCTTTCAGTGACCGCAACGTGGCACAGACGGGTCTCCGCGATGCGTTAGCATCACCTCTTTTCAGAAAAATTCGCGATGCACGTGCCCTTGGATGGAAGCACACTGGCGGTTGCACCCTCTATGAGCATCGCGATGAGGTGAAAAGGATGGTGACGTAACGCTAGTGAAATCCACAATCCGAACGAAGGCTTGGACGCATTGAAACTGACTTTGTCACGCTTCATTGATGAATTGGCACCGATAGCCTCGACAAGCTTAGGGATGAAGGAAAGTCCAACAAAAGAAATGGATGAACTGCTGGAAAAACATCTGCGGACTATACTAAATTAAGTGCATAAGCAAATTTTGTCTACAATTAGAACGCAAACCATTCATATTATGACTTGTGACAATGACCGCTTTAACGAAGCCAAGAAACTTCTACGCCAAATAAAGGCGGTCATAGTCAATGGTCATAGTCGAAAAACAAAACAAATATGAACTATAATATGAATAGTTACATACTTGAAAGCAGTGGAGATAAAGATAGGAGCTTTGACTAAAATGATTCAAAATGAAAAAATTCCGAAAGCAATACTGCTTTTCGGAATTTTTTGTCGACTACAATTTAAACACTATTTACTTTACCAAAATCTTTTTCGTTTCATTATCAGTTTTTATGAAGTAAAAACCACTTGAAAGACCTTGCAAATCGATGGTTTGTTTTTTGTTAACGAACAAGGTTCTTGCGACGCGCCCCATTTCATCGGCAATAGTCACAAGGCCTTCGGCTTCGATGGTGATGACTCCAGAAGCGGGATTGGGGTAAACGCTCAAACTGACGGTTTTGTTTTCACCGAGACCCACGTTGCCGCAGTCGTCATAGAGTTGGATGCCTTGCCATTCCTCTTCAGCTTCGAAGATTTCAATGCAATTGCAAGGTACTACAATGTGCACATGGTCGTTGATGTCAGAAAAGGCATCATCCCAAAGGAAGAAAGGCTGGTTGGAATGAATGAAGATGTAATCAAGTTCATAACAATAGCTGAAGGCATTCGAGTTGATTTGTTGAATACTGGCAGGGATGTCGATAACTTCCAATTGATGGCAGTCGGCAAACGAATGGTAGCCGATGTTCACGATAGTGTTAGGCAAAGTGATGCTGGTAAGGTTGATGCAACCGTAGAAAGCTTCGCTCCCGATGTAGCGAACTCTGAACGACTCTCCATTGATGGTTTCTGTTTCGGGAATGACCACGTCTCCCGAGTAAGTGTTTTGGTAGTCGTCGTTGACAACAATCAGGTACGTTTCTCCGCAACCACCTCCTGGAAGTTGTTGTGTGGCTTTACGATAATAGATGCCATTGACATAGTAATCGTAGGCAAATGCACTTTGGCAAACCATCATAAGTGCCAAGGTCAGCACTGAAAAGATAAATGTTCGTTTCATAATTGTAATAGTTAGATGATGATGTTTAACGTTATAATTAGGTGCAGAAAATTGGAAATCATAACTGATGAAAGAAAAAAAGTTAGAATATTTAGAAGGAAAATGCAAAGCCGTGTTATTTTTCAAATCACCTTTGCAACTAAATCATCAAAAGACACAACAAAAGAATGGCATTTTCTGAGTCACAAGGAGTCAACAGAAGCAACATCGAAACCTCCCATGCCGAATTCAACGCTCTTGTACTACGGCATAAGGCAATGATTTGGCATATCTGTTCCGACTATAGACTTGGAAGTGTTTGGAACATAGAAGACTGCGTCCAAGAAGTTATTATGAACCTTTGGCGAAGCTTCAAAAGTTTCGAAGGACGTAGCTCGGAAAAGACTTGGGTGTGGCGCGTTGCGACCAACACTATGTTGATGCTGCAACGCAAAGATGTCAGAAGTCCACAAACGGAGTCCATCGAAATGGAAAGTGTGGACAAAAAGAACGACGAGTCTGGTAACGACAGCTATCAGCAATTGCAACAACTCATCGAAGCACTGCCTGAAGAAAGCGGCATCGTCATACGGGCCTTCCTTGACGGCTTTTCCTACAAGGAAATTGCCGAAATGACGAATAGTTCTGTAGGGGCAGTTGCTATGCGTATCGCCAGACTCAAACGGACACTAAGAATAATGTACGAAAGGGAAAACAATCTATGACAATGAAAAACAACATAAAAGCATTGAACTCTAGTGTACGACGCGACTGCTTCAAAACCCAATGGCAGTGCCGCCAGCAGTGGGAGGCGCAGGCCGAGAAGTCGGTGCCTGACGACAAGGCCTTTTTGCGTTGGGCAGAAATGGCACAACAAGCCCCTGCTGGCTCAGAAGTGATTCTCCCACTTCCCGTTCACCACAACAAACGCTGGATACCTTATGCAGCAGCAGCAAGTATCGTCATAGGTGTGGCCATCATAGGCTTGACCCGTCATAGCCAACCTGACAACGAGCTTCCTATGGCAAGGGAAGTGACTGTGGAAAGCCAAACCATCCACTTCATGTGCAACAACGGTTGTTCGGCGCAAGACATTATGCTCTTAGCCAACAAAGTCATTAAATAATATAATACAATACATGGGCAAGATTAGAATACATAAAAGATGCCAAACACGAGACCGCAAGATGCGAGTCCTCCAACGGCCTATGGACTCCGTTTTGTGTCCCGAAAGGTCGAGTCTCGTTTCAAAACACACAAAGGCGATGAATATCCTCTTTCCATATCTCGCCATACTCCTTGCCATAGGATTGTCAGCTTGTAAGGAAAGGACTGCATCATCCGAGACAACAACCTGCAAAAAGGCTGCGATGGAATTGTATTATAAATATGCCGACAATGTAAACCTTACTGTGGCTTATCTCGGCGACTTATCTGTCAACGGAAAGTGTATTGATGCCTTGATGCTGCAAGCCGACAATGAATCGGATTGGGAAACATTGAAACAGGATTTTGGCTTTATGCCTTACGACACTACCGTATTCAATTGTCCAAACGAGGACAATCCCGTTATGGTGGGTGTCGGTATAGAAACCGATTTTTTGGACGATGCTGTCTTTGACACTTTGACTGACATCAGTCAAATACCCGATGAAGACATTGAGAGTTTTACACTTATTGTCGCTGACAAGATTCGCGAGATTATGAATAGTTTCCAAACTCCCGATTCGTTGCTGCCTAATACAGCTATCCTTGTAGGTCAAGGCGAAATAGAACATAAAGCCACCAACAATACCTACAATGACTACATTTTGACAGTCTCGCGTGCCATTGTCATCGGGCTGATCAAAGAGAAAATTGAAGCCAAAAACGGGGACGCTTCAACAGACCCTGCAATTCCAGACAGGCTACAGCAGCAAAAAGACCGGAACGAACTCATTATGGACGATGCCCAAACTTATGGTCACATCGGTTACATCACAGCTGCCGACAACGATAACCGCACCCTATGGCTTTTCTTCTATGATGACCAAGAGGAATGCAATACCATCATCACCCATATTAGCGAGGATATGATTGTAAAATAAGGTATATGAGGAAATTTAGATTACATAATAGAAGCTAGCTATTTGGCTGTCAGACAGGTGCTACCAATCTGATGGCTGATTACTTACAGTCTATGAAGTCCACTTCATTTTGAACAGTTAATCAATAAACAAACCATGTTAACACTTATATTCTTATGAAAAAAAATGTACTTTTCTTTTTGATGTGTTTGTTTGCCATAATCAGTATGACTCAAGCACAAAACCGTGGCGACATCCAAGTGAATGCCACGGAATTGAACAATGTTGTGATTGCACAAGACCAACTACCTTCCGTGGGCTCTTGGTTCTCCTATGTCGGTGATTATTCATCGCCACAAATTATCGGCATTGGGATGCCCTTCAATTGGGGCTATATGTTCCCTGCTGAGCTGATGAACGAGTACAAGGGCTGCTCCTTCACTGAGTTTGGTTTCTTGGATGTAGGTGAAGAGCAATTTGCCACCACCTATACCGTTAACTTCTATGTTGGCGGCGATACTGCTCCAGGTACTTTGGTCTCTACCCAGCAGTTCGAAATCACTGGTACAGTTGGCGATGTTGTCACTTTCAGGCTCGACACTCCAGTTGAAATCGATGGCACTCAAAACATTTGGTTGACGTTCTACCACGGCGGATCCCTTCAACATGTCGCTCCTGTCGTTGCCGATGTGGGCAACCCAAACAGCCGTTGGATCGGCATTGATGGCTATGGCTGGGTGGACGTGGCTTCTGTCAGCAGCGAAGCTTGGAGCTGGCTGGCATGGGTTTATGTCGACGGTTATGACTGGATTAACGAAAGCAACGAATCTGTCTCCGTCTATCCCAATCCCACCACAGGTAATGTGAACATCGCTGTACCGGGTATCAATCACATCACAGTGATGAATGTGCTCGGCCAAGTGGTTTTCGAAGGCAATGTTGATGGACACATAACCACCCTTGACATGAGCCAATATCAAGCCGGTGTTTATATGGTACGTGTGGTTACAGAAAATGGTGAAAGCGTGAAACTCGTTTCCAAACAATAATGATGCGTTTTTTTAGTTAATAAATACAGCTTTCAGCAGTCAGCTATCAGCTATGGTGCTACCAAGCTGATGGCTGATAACTTACAGCCAATATAAAAATAGAAGTTTAACCTTGAATAATTAAGCATCATGAAAAAACTCTCCATTCTCATCGCGTTCCTGTTTTTTGGCGCAGTCCTTCACGCGCAACAGACCAATCTCACCGAAGCCGTCGACTTTACCGTCACCGACTGTCACGGACAGACCTACAACCTCTTCGAAATCCTTGACCGAGGACAGGCTGTTTTCATTGACTTTTTCTTCTATTCATGTGGTCAATGCCAGGTGATTTCGCCCTTCATCACGGGCTCCTATACCCAAATGGGCTGCAATATGCACGATGTGTTCTACATTGAAATCTCTTACATCGACAACGATGCCGTCTGCCAACAATGGGCCAATGAATATGGCGTTGAATTTCCTACTGTAGGAAAAGATGGCGGCGGCAATGAGGTCTTCGATCTTTATGGCATAATGGCCTGTCCCACCCTCGTCCTCATTATGCCCGACCGCAGCATCCCCATCCAAGGCCTACTGGACCTCTATCCTTTCTCGGCACAAGATGTGGTCAATGCCATGCAGCAAAATGGTCTGCAACCTCACGACTGTACGGGCACACTGACGGTCAATCCGCAAACAATGCATATTTCCTATGATGGAGAGACCTATGAGCCTGGCCAACTGACCATTTCCAATATGACCGCCGAAGACGTGACTATCGAAGCCTTCGCCGCTGACCCAATCTTTGCTTTGCAATGCCTGTATGAAGGCCAAGATGTCACTGAAGGTATGACTGTCGCGGCAGGGCAAACTGCCACTATAGAAGTCTTTGTCGACGTGCCTGTCAAGGAGTCTTTCGAGGGAAAAATGTATGTCAACACCTCGGCGGGTAACTTTGAGGTCGATATCATCTACGAGATGACCGTCGGCGTTGATGAAAACAGCTCGACATTGACTTTGTTTCCCAATCCTGCCAATGAAAGCGTAACACTCCAAGGTAAGAACCTTGGCGAAGTTAGCCTTTACAACGTAGTGGGTCAAAAGGTCGAAACTTTCTTCACCGACGATTCTCAAATGGTCATCCCGACTGCCAAGTACCAAGAAGGCATCTACTTCATCAGGACAAGCAACGGGAATACGCAACGCTTAGTGATCGTTCATAAATAAGTTTTCTGGTTTATTAAGAGAATGCCGCAAATCAAGCCTTCGCTTGAATTGCGGTTTTTTTTGTACCTATGCGACCGTGTTTTAAAATTATTCCTTCACGAATCTCATCTCACAGTTTCCCGCTTTGAAGGCATAGAGGCCTGTATAATGTACCCATTAATTGAGACTGCAAATACAATGAATTAATGTGAAACATCAAGCAGTTTCATAGGTACGGATTAATAATTTGTTGTTTTCGTATTTGCGCTCCGGGATTTCGTTATCAATGCCCTGATGGTGCCGTTCAGTGTTTGTAATACTGTATGAACTTCTCAATTCCCTTCCGCAACTCAATTGCATTATCACAAGGATTCAGGTAGATGTACTCGCGTTTGATGGTCCGCCAGAAGTGCTCAATCCAGATGTTGTCTTTCGCGCGTCTGCGACCATCCATGCTGACTTTCATAGTATTCCCGCAGGCTTCGGCCCATAGCCCGCTCGTGTACTGGCTCCCCTGATCGGAGTTGATGATCTCAGGGGTTCCGAACCGCACAATCGCCTGTTGGAGGACTTCAATAGACTCTGATGCGTACAAGGTGTTGTTCAGCTTCCACGACAGGATGCGGCGGCTGAACACGTCTATGATGGTCACCAGGTGCATGTGACCATATGCCATCGGGACATAGGTTATGTCTATCGACCAGACCTGGTTGGGGCGCGTGACCTTCAGGTTGCGAAGCAGGTATGGCTTGATGTAGGACGCCTTCCCCGCCTTGTTCAACGACCGAATCGGGTAGATGGCGTCAATGCCCATCTTCCTCATCAGCCTGCGGACCCGCTTCAGGTTGAGATGCAGGCCCTCGTCGAGAAGGTGCTGATGCATCGTCCTCGCGCCCGCCGTGGGATGTCCCATATAAAACCTGTCCATCTTCTTCATCGCTTCTTCGTTTCCGGTCTTTCGCCCTTGGGCTTGTAGTAAATGGCGTTGATGCTGATGCGCAACAACTTGCATTGCTTCCGTATGCTTAGCCCTTTCCACCCTTTTTGCACAAGCCTTGTTTTCGAATGGTAAAGAATTTGTGTATTTGAACCTGCGAATATTAGGATTATGATGGTTTTTTGGCGAAAGAGGATTTGTTTTCCTATCTTTGCATGCTCAAACCAATGAAAGATAGACTTTGATATGAAAAGATTTGCAATGTTATTGACTGCTATTTTGTTGACATTTAGCGGTCTTGCGCAAAATAAGACTAGGTTTACAGAAGAAGATGCCGAGCAGTTTTACCGTACGATACAGGGCGATTACACGGTTGTTGTGAACGATTCAACTTCGGCTTCAGCTCATTTTATTCCAATTTGGGAGAATCAAGGCAATCGTTTTCAATGGTTATATTTGGAGGTGGTAATGGACGAAGAAACCATTCTTCAGAAAGTTCTTGAGTTGCAGCCTAAGACAGATAAGCAGTTTCGTGTTTGTATTTATGACTTGAAAAAACCAGAGCAGTTTGTGGGCAAATGGGGCAACCGCAATTACTTTGATGGATTTAATACCAGCATCATCAAGGGAGGAAAACGCTTAACTTTTGTAAAGACCTCTGATTTTTCTTATCAAATGCATAAGATTATGAGAATCAGTGCGATAGATTGTTTTCCCAAAGGAGATTTGTTGCATTTCAAATTTGTACAGGAGGATGAACGCTTCTATGTCAAGCGAATACCTAAAGGGACAAGCCGGATAATTGGCTATCAAGGCTTAAAGGAGTTGACGGATTGAAAATGAAAAAAGCGGCATATGTCGCTTTTTTCATTTCATCTTAAACACCCAAGCCGCTGTGCTCTTCAAGTCGCTGTATTTCAGTCCGCTTGTGTCGATGATGAGTTGACCGTCCTTGTATTTCCAGGGCAATGCTTTTGGGCAGCCCAACAAGGTTACCTCCATATTATCGGCAGGTTGGTCGAGGTTTAAAACCAATTGGTTTTCAGGATAATTCAATGCGATGGCATAGAGTGCATCTTTGCTTTGAGTATAGCACACGCAAGGTTGCTTGCAAGAATAGGTGGCATCCAAACCGTGCGGCATTTGCGTTTCAGCTCCATTGCATCCCCATTCACCTGTCAGGAAGCCGTTCATTACCTGCTTTTTCATGGTATTCGATGACCAATACAACGTCATCGTGGCTTCAAGTTCATATTCTTCATAGGTGACATCGATACTATGTTGTAATCCATAGAGTTTCGTTGTTCCTGTGTTGTTTTCCCGTGTATCTTCTATGACAGTTTTGCCATCAATGACCAACTTGGCTTTGTCTTCGGTTTGAATTTCAAAAGTATATGTGTCATCAGGACAGAAAAATTCGCCTTGCCAATGCGCTTGAAAGTGGTCGCAACTGATGGCAGGGTCGGGGGAGTTGCGTTTCCAGTCGAAGTTGATTTGCTCGTCGGTGCGCGTGATAGTGACGGGTTTCATCTCGTAGAATTTCTTGTAAGGCCGCGTGCCGTAAATCGCTTCTCCATTGGTTTCGAGCCAATGTCCTAGGTCTAGAAGTCGTTCTTGTTGTAAGAGCGGTATCTTACCATCGGCGGAAGGACCCACGTTGAGCGTCATACCACCGCCCGCTGCCACGAGGACGCAGAAATGGCGGATGAGTTCGTCGGATGTCAGGTAGTTTTCCAAAGGCTCATTACGGTTGAGGCCAAAGGAGCGGCCCAATCCACGACATTCCGCCCAAGGACGGTCTGTGAGGGTGATGCCCGCACTGTATTCTGGCGTACGGAAACCATGCTGCTGTCCGTCGCCCCACCGGTCGTTGACGATGGCTTCGCTACCAACGGTGTTGTAGTACCACGAGATGAGCTCGGTGGCGTGCCATTGCTCGGCACTGTTGCGCCATTCGCCATCGGTGAAGAGTACGGTGGGCTCGTAGCGCGTGATGAGTTCCTTGAATTGCGGAATCATATGCGTATCGACGTAGGTGCCTATTTGATCGTCTGGGTCTTCATACCAGCGGTGGATGGGGCTGGTCCATTCGGGCAGGGAATAGTAGAAGCCCATTTTCAAGCCTTGCTTGCGCACGGCATCGGTCAGTTCACCACAGATGTCGCGGTGCGGGCCGACTTCAACTGAGTTCCAGCTTGTCGCATATTGGCTCGGCCAAAGGCAAAAACCGTCGTGGTGCTTCGAGACCAACAAGACATATTTTGCTCCCGATTTTTTGAAGAGTTCGGCCCATTCGTCGGGGTTCCATAGTTCGGCTTTCCACATCGGTGCAAAGTCTTCGTATTTGAAATCTTTGCCATAGACGCGTTCTTGGAAAGTCTTGCGGTCGTCATTGGTCATCAAGCCACGATAATACCACTCGGCATAGCCTTCTAGACTGGCATAGGCTGGCACGGAATATACGCCCCAATGGATGAAAATGCCCAATTTGGCGTCGGAGAACCACTGTGGATAACCCCGCTCGTTGATGGATTCCCATGTGGGCTGGACTTGTGCATAAAGCGACTTGCCCAATAGTAAAGCCGAGATAAGATAAAGGATGTTTTTTGCTCTCATAATCCGCAAAAGTAGTATATTTTTCAATTTGTTTCGTTTTGCACAAAAAATTCCTAATTTTGCCGTATGAATATATACCAACTATTTCCTCGACTATTCGGAAACAAGCAGACTTCATTCCGACTAAACGGCAGCAAGGCTGAAAACGGCTGCGGCATCTTCAACGATATTGACGAAACCGCCCTTGAAGCCATTAAGGACTTGGGCATTACCCATATTTGGCTGACAGGCATTTTGGAACACGCTTCCGAAAGCATAGGCACGCACCCCGACATCACCAAGGGCCGAGCAGGCTCGCCTTATGCAGTCACCGATTATCGAGCCGTCGATCCCGATTTGGGCTCGATGGATGATTTCGAACAATTGGTCAGTCGTATCCATAATAAAGGAATGAAAGTGATCATCGACTTCATTCCCAATCACTTGGCGCGACAGAACAAAGGCTTTGACTCGTGCAATTTCAATTATTGTGAGGGACAGGCGTTTGTGTCGCCAAGAAGAATCAGCGAACAGCCTTATGAGGAGTTTCCTGCCAAAGCGACGGGTAACAATGTGTTTGCGCCCAATCCGAGCATCAACGACTGGTACGACACAGTGAAGCTGAACTATGATGAGCACGACACGTGGGAGAAGATGCTGGCGATTCTGCGTTTTTGGTGTGGCAAGAATGTCGACGGTTTCCGAGTGGACATGGCCGAGATGGTGCCGGTGTCATTTTGGCAGTGGGTGATTGCCGAACTGCGCAAGGATTACCAGCCTATGATGATTGCGGAAATCTATCAGCCTGACCTTTACAAGCCGTTCTTGGATGCGGGTTTTGACTACCTATATGATAAGGTGGATCTGTACAATACTTTGGAACGTGTGCTTTGTGAAGGTCATGAGGCCAAGGAAATCAGCCAGGTGTGGAAGGATTTGGACGAGATGGATGCCCACATGTTGCGTTTCATGGAGAACCACGATGAGAAGCGATTGGCTTCGCAACAGTTTGTGGGCAGTGCCTTTGATGCCTTGCCTGCCGTGTCGCTTTCCGCTTTGATGAACACAGGGCCGTTTATGGTTTACAACGGTCAGGAGAGTGGTGAAGATGCTCGCGGAGAAATCGGCTACAGCGGCGACGACGGGCGCACCTCTATCTTCGACTATTGTCATATGCCGCAGCACCAAAAATGGATGAACGATGGCAAGTTCGATGGTGGCGGGTTTGACGAGGCACAAAAGAAACTCTTTGGCTATTACCGCGACTTGCTGCATTTCAGAAATGAACACTCGGCAATAAAAGAAGGCAAGTTCTATGACCTGATGTGGTGCAACCCTTGGTATATGAACTTCGACCCACAGTTCGTTTATGCCTTTTTGCGTTATTCCGAAACGGAACGCTTGTTAGTAGTCGTGAACTTCAACCGCAATGAATCGCGTGATGTGGAAGTAAAGATTCCGCATGATGCCTTGGCACTGATGGGAAAACGCAAAGCTAATGAGTTTGACATGAATGACTTTGCTTCTGAAGTGCAGCCCGTCCATTTGGAGCCTTTGGAGACGAAAGTAGTTGATTTGGATTCAAGGAGGTCGTGTTTCACTATCTCAGTTGGCTATTTTGAGCTGACTTGATGTTTTTTTTCAGAATAATTACACAAAAAATGTAATGTAAATAAAAAAATTCTGTTTTTACATTGCGGAAAATTCGTTACGTAAAGTTCGCAATGAAAACATATAGATATTATGGCAGGAAAAAAACAGAAACAGATTGATAATCCGTTTGTTTTCCAAGGATACGAAGGGCCAAAATACTTCTGTGACCGTGTCAAAGAAACGGAAAATTTGATATCTGCGCTCCAAAATGGACGCAATATCACCCTAATTTCTCCTAGAAGAATAGGAAAAACAGGGCTGATAAATCATGCTTTTTATCAGATTAAGAAGGAAAATAAAGATGCAATTTGCATATATGTCGATATGTTTTCGACCAAAAATTTGCAGGAATTTGTCGAATTATTGTGCAAGACGGTTATCGAGGATGCGTTGGAAAGGGAAAAATCGTTTGCGAACAAAGTGTTGGATTTTTTCAAGGGGCTTCGTCCTACCATTTCTCCGGATTTGATGACGGGGATGCCAACTGTTTCGGTGAGTGTGGTCCCTGCGCAAGCTGAATATACGCTCAAGAGCGTTTTCTCCCATTTAAACGGCTTGGGCAAGCTGGTGTATATGGCCATAGATGAGTTTCAGCAGATTACAGAATATCCTGAAACGGGCACAGAGGCTTTGTTGCGTTCCTATATCCAGTTTATCCACCATATGAATTTTATCTTTTCCGGAAGCAAGAAACACTTGATGGAAGAGATGTTCTGTGCTTCCAACAGGCCTTTCTACCAAAGCACGCAGCTGATGAATTTGGAACCATTGCAAGAGGATGTCTATTATGACTTTGCCAGCAAGTTTTTCGAAGCAAAGAAAGGCTCGTTTAGCCAACAAGTGTTCCATGATATTTATCAGCGTTTTGACGGCTACACTTGGTATCTGCAAGCCATCCTGAATCGATTGTATGAGCAAGGAAAAAAGGTGGAAACGGATAAGCAGGTTGTTGAGGCGATTATGTTTTATGTCAATACATTAGCACCACATTATCAAATGCTTGCCTCGTTTTTGACCGACAACCAGTTCAGTTTGCTCAAAGCCATTGCCCGCGCCGAGCTTGTCGAACAGCCGTTGAGCAATGAGTTTATCAAGCGTTATGAATTGCCCAGTACGAGCAGTGTCAAGTCGGCCTTGTCGGTGCTGGTGGACAAAGACTTGGTTTACCAGACCAGTAAGGGCTATATCATATATGACCGTTTCCTTGGCCTTTGGTTAAAGAGGTTGTGATGTGAACTGTCAATGTTTTGATTTTCGCAAGATTTGTAGATAATTTGTTATTTTTGCAGTAATAAAAAGAACAATACTATGCTTCCTCTAGTACAAAACGACCCTTGGCTAACCCCCGTCAGCAAAGCCGTTGACGACCGCCACAACCGCTATGAACAACGGTTGAACAACATAAAAAATAACTACGGCAGCCTCAAAACTTTCGCAACGGCGCATCAGTTTCTAGGCTTTAACTACGACAAACGCCGCCACGGCTGGTGGTATCGCGAATGGGCTCCCGCAGCGCATTATCTCTCGCTGATGGGCGACTTCAACGACTGGAAACGTTATGAGTATCCTTTGGAATTGGCTGGTAACGGCTTTTGGGAAATCTTTTTGCCCGACAGCGAGTTTTCTCATCGCCTTGTTCATGGCAGCAAGTTGAAAGTGCTGGTGCAGTCGCAAATCGGTGAGCATGAGCGCATTCCAGTGTATATCAAGCGGGTGATTCAGGACGAAGGCAACAAGGATTTTGCGGGTCAGTTTTGGAATCCGCCTACACCTTATTTATATAAACATGCCGCACCGCAGTTGAAAGACGAGCCTTTGCTGATTTATGAGACACATATCGGCATGGCGCAGGAAGAGGAAAGGGTAGGGACCTACAAGGAATTTACCCAGAACATCCTGCCGCGCATCAAGGCAGATGGTTACAATGCCATCCAACTCATGGCCATTGCGGAGCATCCCTATTACGGCTCGTTCGGCTATCATGTCTCTAATTTCTTCGCGCCGAGTTCGCGCTTCGGTACGCCCGAGGAATTGAAGGAATTGATCGATACAGCACACGGTATGAGTATGCTGGTCATTATGGACCTTGTGCACTCCCATACGGTGAAGAATATTCGTGAGGGCATCAATCTGTTCGATGGCTCCGACAGCCAATACCTGCATCCTGGAGCGCGCGGCAACCACGACCTATGGGATTCCAAACTCTTTAACTACGGCAAGGAGGAGACGCTGCAATTCCTGCTCTCCAATGTGCGCTACTGGCTGGAGGAATTCCGCTTCGATGGTTTCCGCTTCGACGGCGTGACCTCTATGCTTTATCTCGATCATGGCATTGGAACAACATTCGATGCACCAGAGAAATACTTTGGTGACAATGTGGATGCCGATGCAGTCACCTATATGCAACTGGCCAACACACTGTGTCATGAACTGAATCCTCAGGCTGTCACCATTGCGGAAGACGTGAGTGGTATGCCTGGCCTCTGCAACCCCATCGCCGACGGAGGTATGGGCTTCGACTATCGCTTGGGTATGGGCTTGCCCGACTTCTGGATTAAGGTGCTGAAAGACCAACCAGAGGAGCATTGGAATATGAAAAACTTCTTCTTCACTATGACCAACCACTTGCCGCAGACCAAGACAGTGGCCTATGCCGAGTCGCACGACCAAGCCTTAGTGGGCGACAAAACCCTTGCTTTCCGATTGATGGACAAGGAGATGTATACCTCAATGAGTGTTGACACACCTTCTATGGCCGTTGACCGTGGCATCGCCCTGCACAAGATGATTCGTCTCTTCACGCTCACCTTAGGCGGTGAGGCTTGGCTCAACTTTATGGGCAATGAGTTCGGCCATCCCGAGTGGATTGATTTTCCACGTCAAGGCAATGATTGGAGTTACCATTATGCCCGTCGCCAGTGGTCGTTGGTAGATAATGACAACCTGAAATACCGTTTTATGGGTGCTTTCGACAAGGCCATGCTCGATTTCGTGAAGCACCATCCAGTGATGCAGGCACCACCTGCGTGGATGCTCTATGCTGATGAGGAAAACAAGACCGTTGTCTACGAGCGTGGCAACCTCATCTTTGTTTTCAATTGGGGCCCGCATTCCATCCCCGATTACAAGATTCCCGTCAGACAAACGGGCGATTATCGTATCATCCTCACCTCCGACGACAGAGCCTTTGGCGGCTTTGGCAATATTGATGCCAGCGTGAAGTTCCCTTCAGAAAAGAAAGAGGATAGTGTCACGATGAAGGTTTATAATGTGAGCCGCGTGGTGACGGTGTATCAGCGTGTCTCATAAAACGATGAAAGGCTACCTTGAAGGCAGCCTTTCATCTTATGATTTCAAATCGGTTAGAAATTGTAATAAAGTCTGATTTCTGGAGCAACCAGTTCACAGTTCAGATAGAACCCATCGTTGGTTCCGTAGTAACCGTGATCGTATCCGGCAAAACCAAAACGGAAGGCTGCCGTCCAATGTTTAGTAGCCATCCAAGCGATACCAGGGCGAAGCGTTGCGGCCCAACCTGAGGCATCAATCAGGCCGAAATCACCGGTGAGGTCGAAAAACAGTGAGAACTTGTCGTCGATGGTGGTGGCCACGTAACGGACATAAGGCTCAAGGTACAATTTGTTAGTTGTAGCAGTACCCTTCTCAAATGTGTAACCAGCGCCGAGGGCTACCTGCCATTGGTTATTGATGGCATAGCCAATTTCAGGGGCAATTGACAATTCTGTGGATTCTTTTTGGAATTTTCCACCTAGTCCGCCACCAATCCATACTTGTGCGTTAGCAGCGAAGATGCCAGCGAAGGCAAGAACTAAGGTCAAAAACAATTTTTTCATTTTGTTGATGATTTTTAATTAAACATTTAGTGAATTGATTTCTGTTTTCAATGAACTGGCAAGGCGTTATCAATTTCCGTGCCAGAATTTTCATTGGCTCTTGTAGAGACGTGCCATGGCGCGTCTCTACAGACCAAACCAATGATTATTTCTCGATAAATGCAATCGTGTCACCTTTGCTGACACGCTTGCCTTGTTCAGCTGTGGCCTCCACAATCTTTCCTGACCACAAGGCATAGACGGGTTCCATACCATGTTCGCTGTTGATGGCGCAGAGCAGGTCGCCTTCCTTGTAGACTTTGCCAGGGGCAGGAGCGATGCTCTTGTCGTCGAAGTCGACTTCCCACATTACGATACCGCTCACAGGAGCGATGACAGGTTCGGCATTGGGATGGCGTAAAGCACGCAAGTCCGGAATCTTGGCCTCGCCGCCCGCTTTCTCGAACTTGGCCTTCATCTTGGCTTCCAACTCTTGGTTGAAACGACGCTTGGCCTCGCCCGACTTGTACTCGCGGTATTGCTTCTCGTGCATAGCGAACTCGAAGAGTTCTTCATCGTCCTGACCACGGTCCCAGCCTTCCTTCTTCATCATTTCGATGAAGTGTGGCAAGGCATTAGGATAGTTGTCTTGCGGGTTGCCCGTGAAGAACTTGAAACCTTTCTTCTTGGCTAATTCTACGATTTCGGGGGCAAGAGTGCCAGGCAATTTTCCAGCCTTGCCGAGAATCATGTCCCAAGCGGCAGGGTCGATGCTGGTCTCGTAACGCGGCTCGCCTTTGCTGAGGGCAAAGAGGTTCATCAAGGCGATGTTTTTGGTGTATTGGCTGAACGGGGTGACCAAAGGCGGGTTGCCAAGTTTCGGCCAGATGTTCTGTACTTCTTGGAACAGTTCGACCAGCATTTCGTCTTCGTTGATTTCTGGCAGACCATCTTTTTTTCGGTTCATATTGATGGCGGCGTGCACTGGCTTGAGGTCGGCCATCAGCGAGCCCATCATGCCACCTGGCAGACCGCAGCCCAACAACAAAGAGTTGATGTAACGATTGCGCGGGTCGATCCAGTAGCCGAGGAAATCGTCCATAAAGCTCTGGGTCATGCTACGGGCGGCCATATAGGTCTTCATATCGATGTCCTTCACGAGGAAACCGGCATCTTTCAGCATAGCTTGCACGCTGATGACATCGGGATGGACGGTACCCCATGACAGCGGCTCCATAGCCACGTCGACGTAGTCGCAGCCAGCCTTGCAGACTTCAAGCATCGAAGCCATCGAGAGACCCGGCGTGGTGTGACCATGGTACTGCACCTTGATTCCAGGGTGTTGTTTCTTGATATGCTCCACGATACGGCCCAAGCTGACGGGGCGACCCACACCTGCCATGTCCTTCAGAGCAATCTCCTTGGCTCCGGCTTCGATGAGTTGGTCGGCAATATGCATATAATACTCGGCGGTATGCACCTGCGAGTAGGTGATACTCATGGCAGCTTGCGAAATCATGCCGGCTTCGTTGGCCCATTTGATGGATGGGATGATGTTGCGAACGTCGTTGAGGCCGCAGAAGATACGGGTGATGTCGACACCTTGAGCTTTCTTCACCTTGTACATAAGTTGACGCACATCAGCTGGCACGGGGTTCATTCTCAAAGCGTTGAGGGCGCGGTCGAGCATGTGGCATTCGATGCCGCCTTTATGCAATGCAGCCGTGAAAGCACGTACTGACGGGTTCGGGTTCTCGCCGTAAAGCAGGTTGACCTGCTCAGCGGCGCCGCCGTTGGTCTCAACGCGGTCGAAGCAACCCATATCGATAATCAAGGGCGCAATCTTTTCCAATTGGTCCTTGCGTGGCACGTATTTGCCTGACGACTGCCACATATCGCGGTAGACCAGGCTGAATTTTACTTCTTTTTTCATTATAATTGTGTGTTTTATGCGATTTT
>CAMJHP010000046.1 GCA_946405575.1 uncultured Bacteroidales bacterium
TTGGCGCGGTCGTAGACTTCTTGCGCGAAGCCGTAAGGCCCACCAATGATGAACACCAGCCTTTTTGCGCCAGATGCCATCTGTTTTTCAAGGTTTTCGGCAAACTCTACGGAGGTAAATTGCTTGCCATTTTCATCCAAAAGGATGACTTGGTCGCCAGGCTGCAGCTGTTGCAATAATAGGAAACTCTCTGCTTTCTTTTGTTGGTCTTCGCTGAGGGTCTTGCGGTTGCGTGGGTCGGGGAGCTCTTTCATCTCAAACGAGGCATAATGCCCAATGCGGCCCACGTATTTCTTGATGCCGGTGATGAGGTAGTCTTCATCCGTTTTTCCTATGGTCAGTAGTAAGATTTTCATTTTTCCTATGGCTTATGATCATGACTATGACCGCACCCACATAGTGTAAAGCGGTCATAGTCATAGTCAATGGTCATGGTCTAAAAGGTTCAAAACTGCTTTCTTATCCAGTTCCAACTGCGCCTTCAATTCATCCAGCCCGTCAAACTTCTCTTCATCGCGGATGCGGTCGATGAAACGCACATGGATCTGTTTGCCGTAGAGGTCGCCGTCGAAGTCGAACAGGTTAACTTCGATGATGGGGTTGTCCTCGCTGCGGTCGCCGATGGTGGGTCGATGTCCGATGTTGGCCATGGCCTTGTAGGTCTTGCCTTCGTAGTCAACGAGGCAGGCATACACACCTCGGTTACTGATGAGCATATATTCCCTCGGCAACTCAAGGTTGGCAGTGGGGAAGCCCAAAGTGCGACCAATTTTGTTGCCCATAATGACCTTTGCAGTTATGGAATAAGTGTAGCCAAGTAATCGGTTGGCGTTCTTTACGTTGCCCGTGGCAAGAGCGTTGCGGATTTTCGTGGAGCTGATGGCAATATTCTCAACGTCTTGTGCGGCAATACGCTCTACTTTGAAGTTGTATTTTTGCTTCAAGTCATTGAGCAGGCCAAAGTCGCCCATACGGTTCTTGCCGAAGTGATGGTCATAACCCACAACGATATAGGCAGGCTTGATGTTGTCGATGATGTAGTCTTTGATAAAGACTTCGGAAGGCGTGCGCGAAAACTCTTTGGTGAAGTTGATGATGACAACATTGTCGATACCGAACTCCTCAAATTTCTTGAGCTTTTCCTCGGGTGTACAAAGGAAACGCAGATTGGAGCTGTCGATGTTGAGTACCTGTCTTGGATGAGGTTCAAAAGTGACAACAACTGTTTGTCCACCAATGCTTTGTGCCAATGTCTTCATCTTATTGAAGATGGCTTGATGGCCAAGGTGGACACCATCGAACGTGCCGATGGTGACCACGGCGTGGGGAATGTTGCGGGCTTCTATGATGTTTCTG
This sequence comes from uncultured Bacteroidales bacterium, assembly GCA_946405575.1. GTDB lineage: Bacteria > Bacteroidota > Bacteroidia > Bacteroidales > F082 > Limimorpha. Next base: position 1,357 of record CAMJHP010000046.1, read on the forward strand.
AAAACTTTCATCTATGAAGAATGATGAATTCGGAATGATGAATGTGGAATGATGGGTCTGGTCGGCCATTCAGCATTTCGAATTTCAATATTATACAAGTTTCGTTTCTATTAAGTATTTAGCTATCTGCACAGCATTGGTGGCGGCACCTTTGCGGATGTTGTCGCTCACAATCCAGAGGTTCAAGCCGTTGTCGATACTGTAATCGCGGCGGATGCGGCCTACGAAGACCTCGTCCTTGTCGTAAGCGGTGATGGCCATGGGGTAGAGATTGGTGCTCGGGTCATCTTGAACGATAATGCCGGGTGTGACTTCCAACATCTTGCGGATGTTGTCAATCTCAAAAGGACGCAGAGTTTCTACATTGACGGCCTCGCTGTGGCCTCCATTGACAGGCACTCGGCAAGCCGTAGCTGTGATGGCGATGTTGTTGTCACGCAATATTTTACGGGTCTCGTTGACCAGTTTCTCTTCCTCAGAGGTGTAGTCGTTGTCGCAGAAATCACCGGCATGGGGGAGGACATTGCGATAGATTTGGTGCGGATAGGCGGGTTTTGTCGTTGTAGAGTCGTAGCGCGCTACGTCTTTATCAGTGTTTTCTTCGCTGTTCAATTGATTAATCCCTTTCAATCCGCTACCGCTCACGCTTTGATAGGTAGCGATGACCAATCGTTTTATGCCGTAGACCTTGTGAATCGGCGCCAATGCCATCACCATCTGTATGGTAGAGCAGTTGGGGTTGGCGATGATGTGTGTGTCCTTGGTGATAGTGTCGGCGTTGATTTCAGGGACGACCAAAGGCACGTCTTTCTCCATGCGCCAGGCCGAGCTGTTGTCGACAACGAAAGTGCCTTGTTCGGCAAAACGCGGCGCATACTGCCTTGAAGCTGCAGCTCCTGCCGAGAATATAGCAATGTCGGGGTGGGCTGCGATGGCATTGTCCACACCAATTACCTTATAAGTCTTGCTTTGGAAAATGATTTCTTTTCCGATGGAGCGTTCCGATGCGGCCACTATCAATTCATCTATGCGAACTTTCTGCTCGTCAAGTACTTGAAGCATCTTTGAGCCGACCAATCCGGTGGCTCCCACCACTGCGATTCTCATTATTTTGTCCTTAGAATTAGACTGCAAAAATAGAAAAAAAAGTGGGAAATGGTTGATTTTATCTGTGCATTATATGAGAGAGGTTTTGTGTACGATGTGTTCATTGTCTGTTTATTATCCAGACACCATAAATACCCGAGCGTCTTTCCATTTGGAGTGGCGCAGAATCTCATTGGTGAAGTGTGTACGGCTGCCTATCTGTTCCAATAGTTCCTTGGTCTTGTCAAACTGACGTAGCTCTCGGTAGATTTCAGGCAATTCAAGATCGATTTGTTCGTCTGGATGCTTTTCGAGTAATGCAAGAAGCCGTTTTAAGTTGTCGGCGAAGTCATTGTGGTTTTTGATGAATAGCTTCTCACCCTCAAGAATCAGTTTCCTGTTGCAGTGCCACACCCCGAAACTCATAAAGCCGTTGAGTAGGTATTTCAGGCGAACGTGTTGATGGTTCCGATGAAGGTCATTGTATGCCCACCACAAAAAACGCCGTAGATAAATCTCTTTCTTAGGCTCGTAGTGGCTTTTTTTCAGGAAGGTTTTGTAATGATTGATTAATGCCATTTTCCCCTTATTGTTGGAGAAACTGATTCCGAAAAATCGCCAGGTATTCCATGAATAGACTTCTGCATTTGGTTTTTCGAAGGTAATCAAAGGCTCAACCGGCTTCTCAATCCAAAAAATATGGCCGCATGAAGGACACATAATCATCTTTTGCGGCGTGGTGATCAGATTGTCGTTCAGAACCTTACCATCCGAATACAAGATAGCTTCGTTGACCATTTCGGCTTTCAGGTTGCGACCTTCGAGCCAAGCTTGGCAATGGGGGCACTGGAAATAAAATGAATCAAATTTCAGCATAAATCATAATTGACTGATAATCAAAAAATGTATTTCAGTATTGGCTAACAACAAATAGATAACAAAATGAACTATTACTCTCTACTTATTAGGTGGTTTTCTTATTGCAAAGATACGTATTTCCATAAAATCTACAACTTCTAAGCTTCAAAGTTATTATTTAAAAGCATTTTAAATAAGTAAATAAGTAGATGAGCAAATTTAGTTTACATATTGGATATAAGACTACGGGACATGGGTTTGTCTCGAAGTCCCGTGTCCCGAAGTCATAGGATAATGCAGTTTAATTTTGAACATTTACTTAATAACTTGTGACCATGGCCGCTCAAATTTGAAATGAAAGTGGTCATAGTCAAGAACATAGTCAAGAAAACTCCAAAGTCAAAAAAATATAAAATAGTTTGATTAGTTACATATCTAATGCGAGGCTGTTATTTTGCAAATAAATGTTGCTGAAAAGACCTTTGATGAAACTTGAAGGTCTTTTTATTTTCCTAAACTTCACAAAAAACCGCGTTTTAGAAAATAAAACACCTTAAATCTCCGATGTTGATTAAAACAAAATGAGTACGGCGGCCTGGTTCAAAGCGTAGTTACTTTGGATGATTTGTTTGCGTGCTGAAGACATATCGAGGATGTTTTTACGGTAAATTCACTATCTTTGCCGAAAATTTCAAGGCTATGAAACCCTCGGAACAGCAGGAAGCCATCGTGAAGGTCGCGCCAATTGGACTGTTTGGTATGTTGGGTGTTCCACTGTTTAATGCACTCATCGGACGGCAAACTTGGATGGATACACTTTGGGATTCTTTAATAAGCATAGGCATTTGGGCGGTCTTGATTGGGTTGTTTTTGCTTGGGTCGAGGGTGCCAAAGAAAAAATGAAAATCAATAATCTAAAAACAAATCAAATGAAAAAACTATTCTCATTAATCGCAGCCTTAGTGCTGACCATGACAGTAGCCCGCGCCGACGAAGGTATGTGGCTGCCTTATTCACTGAATGGCCAGAATTTGGCCGAGATGCAAGCCATGGGCTGCAAACTCACGGCTGAACAAATCTTCAGCTTCAACCAACCCAGCATCAAGGACGCCATCGTGCAATTTGGCGGCGGCTGCACGGGCGAGATCATCTCTCCCGAAGGCCTGCTGCTCACCAACCACCACTGCGGCTTGAGCTATGTGCAGAAGCATTCGTCCATCGAGCACGACTACCTCACCGACGGCTTCTGGGCCAAAAACAAAGGCGAGGAACTGCCTAACGCAGGTCTCTCCGTACTTTTTTTAAATAAGGTGGAAGACGTCACCGAGGCCGTGCTGAAAGGCGTCACAGCTCAGACCTCCGAAGCTGAGCGCGATGAACTCGTTGCCAAAAACAGCCGGGAACTCACCAAGGAACGTAAAGGCGAACGCAACGTACGCATCGAAATCGTGCCGTTTTATAGTGGCAACCAGTACATCCTTTTTGAGTATGACGAGTACAAGGACGTGCGCCTCGTGTGCTGCCCGCCTTGGGGCATCGGCAAATTTGGTGCCGACACCGACAACTGGACCTGGCCGCGCCACAAGGGCGACTTCAACATCTTCCGTGTCTACACCGCTCCCGATGGTAGTCCTGCGGAATACAGTGCCGACAACATCCCGATGAAGAGCAAATGGTTCCTTCCTATTAATTTAGGTGGCGTGAAGCCCGGTGACTATGCAATGATCCTCGGCTATCCCGGCTCGACCGACCGTTACTCGACTTCCTACACAGTGAAGAACGTCATCAACGAGGAAGGCCCAGCCATCATCGACTGCCGCACGACCAAGCTGGAGAACTACCGCAAGCATATGGATGCCGACCAAGAGGTGTTCATTATGTACGCCTCCAAACAGGCCAGCGTGTCGAACTACTGGAAATACTATATCGGTCAGGTGAAGCAGCTCAAGCGCAACCACGTCTATGAACGCCGCCTTGCCCAAGAGGAGGACTTTATGAATTGGGTCAATGCTGACTCGAAGCGCAAGGCCGAATATGGCGACATCTTCACGGGTATCAAAGCGAAGTGGGACATTTTGGACGAGATTGAGAAGTCGTTTGTTTACCACCGTGAGGCGGGTTGGAATGGCGGCGAGGCCATCGCTTTCAGCCGTAGGTTCATGCGTATCAACCAGATGTTTGAGGACAAGGCCGACAAAGCCGACATCAAAACCGCTGCCGAGAAGATGCAGCCTGCCGTTGAGACCTTCTTCAAGGACTACAGCCTGCCTCTCGACCAAGATGTGACCGCTGCCTTGTTGGCGTTGTTCTACAAGAACAACCAAGCCAACCTTATGCCGAGCGAGATTCTCCGTATCGGCTTGGAGAACAATGGTGATTTCACCGAATATGTGGCCAAAGCCTTCGAGAAATCCATCTTCACCGACAAGGCTCGTCTGGAGAAGTGGATGCAGAAGCCCAAAGCCTTGGACAAAGACCCAATCTTTGCCCTCACGACGAACATCATCGATTCATACCAAGTTTTGTATGCTCGCTATGAGGAAGCCCAAAACCTCGGCAACCAAGGCGAGCGCCTTTACATGAAGGGCTTGATGGAGATGCAGAGCGACCGCAACTTCTATCCTGATGCCAACTTCACCATGCGTCTGACCTACGGCACCGTGGAGCCTTACAAGGCCGCCGATGCCGTCAACTACAACTATTACACCACCATGGACGGCGTGATGGCCAAGTATGTGCCTGGCAACTGGGAGTTCGACATTCCGCAGGATGTGCGCGACCTCGTGGCCAAGAAGGACTATGGTCGTTATGCCAATGAAAACGGTGAGTTGGTCGTCAACTTCATCACCACCAACGACATCACGGGTGGCAACTCGGGCAGTCCCGTCATCGACGGCGAGGGCAACCTCATCGGTCTGGCCTTCGACGGCAACTGGGAAGCCATGAGCGGCGACCTCAGCTTCGAGAACAAGGTGCAGCGCACCATCTGCATGGACGCCCGCTATCTGCTCTGGTGCATCGAGAAGGTGGGTAAGTGCCAGAACATTATTGATGAGCTGGTGATTAAATAAGCAGATAGGCTGACATATTGGACACGAGACTTTTTTGCTTTAAGCTTTAAGCCGTAAGCTGTAAGCAATAAGCCTGGAAGCATCGATGCTAATGGCTTATGGCTTACAGCTTTTAGCTTATCGCTCTCAAATCTCGTGTCAAATGATACTGAAGGAAAACACACACCGATGAGTAGAGGCTTCATAAAAGAAGGCGACCAGGAAGAGATTCCGAGGGTGCCGATGCGGGCATATCTTCCGGAAGACGTGCCCAACTATGTCACAAAAGAAGGGCTTGAGGCACTCAAAGAGGAGCTGAAAGACCTTGAGGCAGAGCGAATCAAGGCGGGCGATAACTACATCATAGTCAACTTCATCGATGCTTCGATGAAACTGCTCGTTGACCGTATCAACAGTGCTGTGGAGGTCGACCTTTCCAAATCCAACAAGGAGACGGTGAGCTTTGGGGCTTGGGTGCGTTACAACGGGCGCGTGATGCGGATTGTGGGCGTGGATGAAGCCGACGTGAACAAAGGTCTCATCTCATTCATCTCACCTATTGCCAAATTGTTGATAGGGAAGAAGGCGGGCGACATCCTTGAATTGAAAGGCTCGGAAAAGATAACTGTCGAGGAGGTGTCGTTTGAGCCGATGGAACTTACTCGGATTATTAATGACAATCCCGTCAAGACCTCGACAACGATAGAGAGACGTCCCCGAAGAATTATCGAAGAGCAACCCGAGCCGACGGCACAGGCACAGCCGATTGTAGAGGATAAAACCGTTGCTGAGCCAGTCAAATCGGATGAGTCACGCAAGTTTGAGCCTGAAGTGAATCCCATAGAATTCCTTCCCATCGTCAATGAGCGCGGCAATATTATGGGACGGGCTATGTATGTGGAGCTGCACAAAGGCAACAAGATGCTGCACCCTGTCGTGCATCTGCATATCATGAATGGCAAGGGTGAGATCACGAGGCGTTATTGGTGGCATGTGGCGTTTGGCGACACACCGGAGAAAACGCTCAAGCGGAAGATGATGGAAACGCTGGGCCTATCGGGAGTGAACCCAAAGTTGAAGCGGCAATATATCAGGGAAGTCAAGACCGAGAGGGAGTTAGTTTATGTCTTTACGGTTGTTTCTGAAGAGGATTTGCCTAGTACTCCCGAAGGGAAAGAGTATATTGAAGTTTTTGAAAGAGATTAGCATCCGCAATTATTACGAGCCCGACATTGCATATCGGGGTGTGATAGTGTCGCCCCTTCAGGGCTATAAAAAAGTCGGGAAAGCATTTCGCTCTCTCGACTTCATCATATATAAAGGTTTCTGTGTTCTGCGTGACAAAACTATGGTAGCCAAGTCAGAGAATAGCCTCCGTGTTTGACAGCAAGTAGCCCTTCGGTTTCGCTGTAGTACCAAGCGTAGGAAATCATGGTGGTGTCTGCCATATAGGACCCTTGGTCGACATGCACATCCTCGTAGGTGGTTTCCCCAATCGTGAAGGTGGTGGTGGCCAGGTCGTTCAAGGGAAGGGTGCGGCCTAGAAGGGTATGCCAATAATAGAAATCTCGGTCCTGGAAAAGGCGGAGCTCTTCGTAAGTGACGGTGACTACCTTCTCGGGTGCCACGATGCAACGCAGCAGGCAGCTGTCTTCGGGCGGACTTTGAAGCACCATCTCACGAGCATAGAAATAGGGACGAGGCCCAATGGACTTTTCTTCGGAGGGGTAGTAACGGGAGTCGTCGTAGTTATAGGCTACATAAGTGGTGTCGTGTACAACGGTGAAGCAGAGTGTGTCGTTGTCTTGGTTGAGCATTCGGATGGTTTGCCCCAACTGATAGGGGACAATAGCGGCTTCTTCATCGGTGAGGCGATGATAGATTTGAGGCTCTTTCACGCAGGAAACCATCACGGCCACGAGGGCAATGCATAATATCAAGTGTCTTTTCATGGCGTTTACTCCTTATCTTTTAGTCCGTAACGAAAACCGATGCTGATGATGCCTTCCATGCCGATGCCGCACTGGATGAAGCCAGCATATTGCTTTGTGCCGACTTCCACCCCGATGGGAACAAACTGGTAGGCGTAGTCAATCCTATCTATGAATTTGTTGGACGGCATGTTGATTTGATACAAGTCGGGTCGGTATTCCTTGAGGTTGTAGCCCCAAGCCATGATGCCTTGCCCGACTTTGCTGTAGAGGTTCACATACTTGGTGTTGAGCCAGTTGATTTTGAGGTGGAGCATAAGCGTGTGGCTCGTCTCGCCAAGGCGGCAAATAAGGCCTTCTTTGCTGTTGGGTTTTTCATAATAGTTGTAGACGCGTGGGTCGAGGCAATAGGTGGCTCCGATGCCGATGACCTTGGTGAGGCGGCGCGTGTAGGTAGCATAAATGGCACCAATGTGTTCCTCCAATGGATAATAGTGTTGGCCTGGGTTATAACGGAAACTGCTTGAAGGTTTCACGCCATAGCCGAAGCTGAACTCGTTCTTGTTGCTTCGAATGGTGTCGCGCTGCGCGAAGGCGGGCACCGCAAAGGCAATGAGCAAACCGAGAAGAAATAATTGGTTTTTCATAAAAAATGGAACATTATAGGTTTATCTACCGAAATGAAAATTATACGCATAATGCAGAAACAGTGCAGGTTGCAGACGGTTATTGTGGGATGTATGACCATCACTAAAATCTATTGTCCTATTTTTCATATTGACGAGTTGTCCACCAATGCCAAGGTCGGAGTGACCAATGGAATAGCCAACGATGAATTGGGAGTAAAACCCTTCTATTGAAAACCACGGAGAATAAATGGCGGGGGTCATCAAATCATATCTTTTTTTTAGGCCAAAGGCATACCCAGCACGGATTTCGGCGTATGGCCTCGTCTTTCCTGTGCCGAAGCTATATTTCGCATCGGCAAAAACGGGCAAGTATTGGAAACATTCGTGAAGGCAATAGTTGGCTCCAAGGCCAATTCCCAAATGCTCACCCGCTTGGTAGCGGAAAACTGGCCCAATCGAGCCGAAAAGGTCAATCGAATTAAATGTACCCTGAAAAGGATAGCAGAACAAAATGCCGGCATTGGCTTCGGCTTGAAGCACGAATTGGCCCTTTTCTTGGGCGTGGAGGCTACCTAATGCAAGTAGCAATCCAAACAAAAAGATGTTTCTTTTCATAACTATTTGAATTTTGAATCTTAAATTAGGTTGCGATGGATTTGCAGTCCATCGGGATTGAGGCGGGGATTTCAAATCCCCAATTCGATTTGGCCGGATTTCAAATCCGACCAACCAACGACTAATGGGGCCCGACCGCCACGATGCGGAAATTGTTGAACCATCCTTCAGCTTCATCCGTGCCGTTGCTGATGACGAGGTGGTAGCGGCCTAAGGGTTGATCGCCTATATAGAATCGAGTTCCTGTGTCGTAACCCGAAGTTACAGTGTCGCAAAAAATGACATGGTCTTGTCTGTTGCTGATGCTGACGACGCATTCACCCATATAATCGTGGAAGTACACATAAACGGTCTTTCCCCAATAACCCGCCTCAATGTTCGGATAGCGCATGTCGCCATTGGAAAGCGAGCCTTTGATGTCGATTTTGTCTTTGTCGTCGATGAGATCGGTCGGTTCGAATTTCTTGCACGATGCCGTTATCAAAGTGACAAACAAGACTGCGAATAATGATAAGTATTTGGTTTTCATAATTTTTGTGATTTAAGGAATCCTTGTCAATGAGAAATCCCCCTTCTCGAAATAGAGCAGTCCGAAATCCTCGTTGTAGTACCAATCGTAGAGCAACTCTCCGGTGTATTGGCTGTATAGAATCTCGTGGTGGACGTGTTCATAGTCTATGCCATTGATGGTGCAGGGGCCGTTTGGCAACAGACTTATGTTCAAGTCGAGGTCGTCGGAATAGAATGAAAACTCTTTTTCGGGTCGTGCCGTGAAGCAAAGCCGCTTTCCGTTCCATTCCTCGCAGATAAGGATTACCGTTCGGGCGTAACACTCGGTCGAATGAGGAGCAGGGTGCATTACGTCTCCGCCATTGATTGCATTGATGTATTGCTCTCCGTTATAGGGATAGATTTCGTCGCGAGCGAGCTGATAGGTTAGCGTGTCGCCATCTTGATTGAGGAATTTCACGGTTTGCCCTTCCCGATAAGGGATGGCTGCCGCGTCTTCTTCGGATAGTTTTAAGTAGATGTTTGTATGTTTTACGCATGAACTCATCAAAAGGAGCATCATGCCAATTGTCCATATCTTTTTCATTGTGCTCTGTTTTTAAGTTTGTATCTAATTCCTATGCTATAGTTGCCTTCCATTCCGATGCCGCATTGCAAAAAACCAGCGATGCGTTCGTTGCCAACCTCAATGCCAGCGGCAGCTTGCCATGCGAAACAGAAATGCTTGTCAGGGAGTTCCACACCAAATAGTTCAGGTTGGTATTCCTTTAGTTTGTATCCCCAAAAGCATACGCCAGCATCAAACTTGGTATAAAGAACGAAGTGCTTTTTGTTGATGCAATTAAGTTTCAAGTGTCCCATGACGGAATGGCACGACTCGTTGAGCGAACAAACCAAAGGGTTGTTGGTGAGGATGCCGTTATAGGTGTAGTCGATGATTCTCGGGTCGAAGCAATATGTGCCGCCCACGCCGACTACCTGATTGAAAAAATGGGTGTAAGCACCATAAAAAGCCCCCACTTTATCTAAATGATGGCGAAAGCTAGAACTTTCCAAATCGAACTCATCCCCACTCACGGGATGGAAGCCATAGCCAATGCTAAACTCATCGCTAATGTAACATTCCTTTTCTTGTTGCGCCATGGCTGGCAGACATAAGGCCAGAGCCAAAGCAATTACAATTGTTTTTTTCATAATTTATTGAATTTTAAATCTTTGAATTTTGAATCTTAAATCTTTTAATCGCTTTCTATGGGCACAGGAGCGCGATTGGGTGTTTTCGCGTTCTCGAAATGGAACCATGCGGAGGCTTCTTCACTACCGTTGGTGATGTAGAGCCGATAGTCGCCAGTGGGTTCGTTCTCCATGAAGATGCGTAACGTGGCTGGATACTGTTTCTGCACGTTTCTGGCATACAGCACGTCTTCGTTCTCGGCGGAGAGGGTGATGAGACATGGCTCAATGGCCTCGTTGAAATAGACATAAACCGTCTTATCCACCAACTCCGCATAGATATTGACATACCGCATGTCGGGTTTCATCAACGTGCCTTTCAGATCGATTTTGTCTTTGTCGTCACCAGAAACATAATCCTGCGTGGGCTTATGTTGTTCGAAAGGATTGAACTTTTTACATGAACCGATCATCAGAAGAATGACGGCAAAAATGGCTAATGTTAAACATCTATATCTCATAGTCTTATTCATTTTCTTTCATCTTGTTGTTGAGGCTTGCCCTCACCTTATCGACATTATAGACGCTGCAACCGAGCACATTGGCATACTCTTGGCGCGAAAGTTTGAAGTGCGAAAGCAGGCAGTAGCGGAACTCCAAATCAGTCAAGTCGGGATATTGTTTATGCACAAAAGCGATGAAGCCTGGATGCACCCCTTCGAAAGCGGCCTCAAAACCAGCCCAATGGTCTTCGCCTTCAAAGAGTGACTTCTCCAAGTCTTTGAAAGCTATCGGATTGCTTCTGTCACGCGACAATACTTCGAAACAACGGATGATGTTGCATTTCTGCAAGTATTCATCTTTCAGCTTGTCGCCAAATTCTGCTTGTAGTTCACTTTGCTGCGCGTTCTGCTTCTGTAGCTCATCGTATTGTGCTCGCATTGCAGTCTGTTCTTGCTGTTGCTGCGCGTTGCGTTTTTTCAGTTCCAGCAGGTTCGCATTGATTTCGGCCTCAATGCGCTTCTTTTTCAAAGCGTTGAGAATCAAGATGGTGACCAAAACCAAGGCGGCAATCAAGACGATGGTGAGCACGATGATGAGCCTTTGCCGCGAGAGCATTTGGCGGTTGTGCTGGTTGGCCTGCGCCTCGAAGTCGTATTTTTTCTGGATTTCGAGGACGGAGCTTTGTGTTTGGTCGCCGAGAATGTCTAGTGCCACTTGTTCATGCTGTTTTTCAAACTGATAGGCTTTTTCATAGTCGCCCACGGCAAGCGCGTCCTTAATCAGGAAACCATAAACGGCGGCTTGCGTCTCTGGCCGACATTCCACTTCCTCTATCGCGCTGAGCATCCGTGTTTTGTAGTATTCCAACGAATCTCGCTCGTCCAAGGCCAAATACACTTTGGCGAGGTTCAGCAAGGCGATTGGGAGGCGTTTTTGGTCGGTCAGAGGTAAAGCTTTTCGCAGACAACTTTTTGCTTTGTCGTATTCATCAAGCAGTTGATAGGCAACGGAATAGTTGTTCCAAACCGAGGCTTCGGTGACTTTGTCTTCGGCGGTTTGCGCCAGATTCAAGGCTTGGTCGAGATAGACAAACGCACTGTCATATTCATCAATGACGATATTCATCATAGCCACGGCGTTGAGACATTTGGCTTTACGTGAGAGGCTATCGCCCCACAGTTCGGCGGCGGCATTATAGTTGCCGATGGCCTCGACTTCGTGTCCGCTGTTGTTGAGCAAGTCACCTATATAATATTGTGCGAAAGCCGCACTCACCGAGTCGCTGACCTGCCTACCGTATTCGTCCGCTTTTTTATAACAGTTCATCGCCGACTCGTACTCCTTTTTGGCTTGTCGCACGCAGCCGCTGTAAAGCGCGGCGGGCGCGGCATTTTCGTAGTCCTTTTGCCTCACGAAGTAGTCGTAGGCCTCAAAGATTTGGTCGTCCGTGCTGATGTCTTCGTAGGCCTTATATTTGGCTCGCACCTCAGCAACGACGGCCTGCATCTGTTCTGTCTTGCTCTTGGTGTTGCAGGCGGAAAAGAGCAAAGCCACTCCGATTAGGAGTAAAAAACGTTTTTTTAGTTTGAGCGATAGACCTTTCATTTTTTGTATAATTTTCCAATGCAAAAATATAACTAAAAACCATCTTTTTTTCGTAAGAATCGGTCGTTACAAATTTTTGTAGAAATATGATATTGAAAATCAATGAATTATGATTTTCGATTACAAACTTTTGGTTCTTGTTTGATAAGCGATTTCTGAATTTTCAGCCGTCATTTCGTTGGATGCTGCTTGCAAAAAAAGGCTTCTCGAGTATGACTTTGTCTCGCTGGCTTTGTAATCTGGCAAAACTGGATTGGAGTTTGTTGGCTCAAAGATAGAAAAGGCAACAAAAAATGTAGCATTGAGTGGTTTATCGTTTTTTCGGCCTGGAGTGCTGAAATCAAAATTTATATCGGATGCTTAAACCGAAATCAGCCCACCGGAATACAGTGGTAGGGACAAGATATAAGCAGGGACGGAAGTCCAATGCAAGTTGGAGAGGAATTGCATTGAAATGATAGTCCATACCAACTTGACCCACTACACCTACCGCGCCTGCAAAGTTAATTGGATTATCATAACCGGAGTGACCATCATAGTATAATATTTCTAATCTGGGACCAAAACCAAAATACCACCCAAGGTTTTTAGCGGAAGAAATATCAAAATGCAATTGATAGACGCCCGTTAAAAACAAATACCCTATGTCAAACTCGTCATCAACCCTGTAACCAAGGTCTGTCTCGATACGGTTAGGGGCATCTAAACTTCGCTGGTAGGAGATTTCTGCACAATACCATTGATTGCCACCGCTAATGCGAGCACCTATGGCATTGTTCTGTGCTTTTGCTGCAAAAGCAAAACCCATAACTGCAACCACAAGAAGAATTGTTTTTTTCATTTTAATGAACATAATTAGAGGTATGTTGTGTTTATGAAGGCAAAAATAGACAAATTTTCCGTATAGCCCGCCGTAATTGTAAAAAATCAACTCTTATTATAGATGTGCTGTTAGAAAAATGGGCGCAGAACTATTTGTCGAGAATTTAAGACTAAAATGTGTGGAGGCGATTTGTTGCAAAAAGGTGTCCAAATCACCGCTGTTTTGGGAAATATGTTTATTTTTGCACTTTGAACTCAGAAAACAAAAGAAAAATGAACAACAAGAAACTATATCGTTCGATGGCCGACAAGAAACTCTGCGGTGTGTGTGGAGGACTTGGCGAATACTTTGATGTTGACCCTACATTGATTCGTTTGTTGTGGATTGTCTTCACCTTTATGGGCGGAGCAGGTCTTTTGGCCTATATCATTTGTGCCATCATCGTGCCGCAGCAGAACCAATTGCCGGAGCCGTAATGCTGGACAAAACCAAACATCATTAAATTTGGCTTTTCAAACTGATTTTTTCACGAAGAGCCTGTATCTTCCTTTCGATTTCCTGCTTTAACTCTATCAAGTAGGCCAATTCTTTTTCATCGTTTTGGAATCCATTTTCGTTGTCTTGTTGCTCAAAGGTCAGTTTCTTAATGCGGGAATGAATGGCTCCTTCATTTCGTTCAAATTTCTTTACCAATTCCTTAATTGACATTCCTTTGTGTAATAACTCTAGAAGTTCTGCGTCTTCCTTAGGCGTCCACTTGGCGTAAGCATTGGCATAAAGCAGTTTTTGCTGCTCCATATATGATAGGCTGCTGTCATCAATGGATTGAGGTTTTTGTGTAACATCCAAATCGTTTGGAATCAACACAGTAGCCAACAGTTTGTAATGAAACCCTTCAAACGCTATTCCGAGCGAAAGCACCAAATAAACACCCTCCAAATCTGCATAACTGTCGGGGCTTTTCTTGAACTGTTCCAAAAATACGGGGTCGGTTATGGGGAAATCGTAGTTCGACCCATTATAGGTAAACTTCATCCGATACTTTGAGTTTTCCCTTCCCTCGTCACAATAGGCGCAAGCATTATCAGGATGAATCAGCATCAACGAATAATTGAGTCGGTCAATGATAGTGGTCGGGATAGATTTTCCTCTGAAATAAAACACGGCTTGGTGTTGGGTGTCAATGAGTTGATTCAAAAAGTCCTTGGTAGGCGACAGCTCGAATGGACAGATTTCCATCCGTGTACAATGTACATCTTCTGTATGCGCATTGTCGGGGCACGGCTCCACATCGGTCAGTTTGACCAAAGAAAAAATCTTGAAACTCTCGGCAAGATGGTTGGGGATTTCACCGTTGGCAGACATTGATACGGGTCGTATCCATCGCGGTCGACCATCATCATGGCGGACAATGCCAAGACTTCCGTCAGATTGAGGTACGACTTCAATGCCAGCGATGCATCTGCCTCCATGCTTATAGGAATTTGCCAAACAAATGAAATACTTTTCCATAACCTCAAATTAAATGGACAATCTGAACTGTCTCTTTACTATGTTTTTGTAGATATTCTGCCAACAAGCGCCGATGGCATTGCTCGGGGGTGTCTTCACTACAAAGAAAACAAGCACCATCAAAAGGCTTGGCACCATATTTCTTTATAATCTCCCTGTCTTTCAATATTTTGGTATAAATCTCCACATATTCTTCCCAAGTCACTTCCTGCTTATGCCATTGGTCAAGCAGTTCTTTGGTGGGAGCAAAATCGACGATGTGCTTATATGGAATGTGGCAAATCTCGTGAGTGAAAAACTCCAAGTCCTTGCCTTTGGCGAAACCTGCCAACTGGCTGCTGTTGCTGATACGTACGTCAACAAGTTGTTTCACGCCGTTATCGCGTAGCAAGCTGAAAAACTGTTCGGCACTTTTCTTCGTAAAGCCTATAGTGTAAAATGTAATCATGTCAATATTCTCCTTCCAACTGCAATGCGGGTTTATAACCTATTTCCTTGTTTTTCAATCTGTAGGCATCCTTGAGCTGGTCTTCGGTGGTATAGGTGCCAAACAACTCGTCAACTTCAGCAAGATGGTATTTCCGCGAATGGAGAAAATCGTTCACCATTCTTTTTTCCACCTCACCTTGAGAGGCCAAATTCGCATCTTTCATAATATGAAAAACTTCTATCCCTTGATTATAAAAATATCTGGAAACCAATGAAAAACGGTGACATTCCAAAGGGTCGGCCTCCGAGCACATCAATGCGATGCAGAAGCCTCTTTCCAAACCTTTCATTAATCTTTTTGCACCTTGTTGGAACAAAGGAGTCGTAACTGCCACTTCAAAATCCACCTGTCCCTCATCATTGATGCAGTCAGTTCGCCTTGCGCCAAACTCATTGCCAAAAGGCAGATATTGGATGCCGTGCAACTTAAGGAAAGCCTTTATACTCTCCTCGTTGAACTGAGGCGCGTATTTACTAGCTGGCACACTCCTAACATCCACCACACAGTTGATGCCGTGACGTTGCAACAACGTAAGGAACTCTTCTAATGACTGGCTAGAATGGCCTACGGTATATAATCTCAAAACACTCAGTGCATTAAATATTATAGATTGCAAAAATAGCAATAATTATTGAATCAAGTTCATGTTTCTTTGAAGTATCCTTCCCTTTTCATTTCGGCCAAAACCATGCGGATTTCCCCGTATTGATAGTCATCGCCTAAAACATCTCGTGCTGTGGTGATTTTTGGGTCTCCAGTAGCCTCAAAGTAGTCACGAATCTCTGCCATCTTTTCACTTGAAACAAATTGCGATGCAGGGAAGCTACCCTGTTCCACCCAATAAGTAAGATGGCTGAGAATGGTTGATGCAGCCAGGCCTCTTGCTTTAGCTATGGCTTCGATGCTCATGTCTTGTTCCGCCATGTCTTTGGTCTGAAAGTAAGTAGCTCCATTGGTCTGCTTTGTTGGAACTTTAGCCAAATCACCGATGTTGGCCTTTTGTGGGTCTTGTCCTAGAAACCTTAGCACAATGTCGAGGATTTCTGCACCATAGTTGCGGACACGCTTCGTTCCCATGCCTTCTACTTTCCGCAACTCGGTAAGGGTAACGGGCTTTATCTCAGCAATGGCTTTAAGGGTCCTAATGGGGGCGATGTTGGAGGCAAGCACATCGTCTGCTTCGGCTCGTTTAGCACGCCAAGACAGCAATACGGAATAAAGGCTACCGTTTTTGCTTGGCTCAAACTTGATTTCCACCTTCTTCTTCCCAGTCTTTTCTACTTCAATCGCCTTCACCGACTTGGTTTTCTGGTATTCCCTGACCGTAAAGCCATTTTTGCAGGCTTCCAAACAGCATCCTTTCAGATAGATGTCCTCTTTAAGCAATTTCAGGGCCTCAGTAAGTTGTTCGTTGACGGCTTGGTTGTCGGTCTTGAAAGGTAAGTCGAACAGTCCCTTGGCTATAGCTTTTAAGTGTTCATCGAAGTAGGCTACACCTTTTATTAATCGCTCCTGCAAGATTGGGTTTTGCTCGCACGAAGGCGTTTTGTCATGAAGATTTCGTATCTGGCTTTCAAACTTGATGCCGACAGAACACAATTCCTCGTGAATTTTGTTGCGCCGCTGCGAGAGTTCTTGAATCAACGAGCACTCAAAGAGGGTGTCGTTGTCGTAAATCACCTTCATCAACTTGCCAAAGTTTTTGTAAATGCCATCAAAGTTGATGAGCTCAAGTATGGTTTCCAACTCGTAATCGTGGCGCAATGCATCCACTTTCTCCTGCGTGGGTTCCTTTTCGGGAAGATGCTCCACAAACTGGTCGACGGAATAGTCGTTGACCAAGGTGTTAGGAGTGATGCGCGTCTTCAGCACAAGACCTTCAAGTGAAGTGCAGCGGCTGAGAGCGACATACACCTGTCCGTGGGCGAAAGCTTGACCAGCATCAACAATGACCTTGTCGAAGGTCAACCCCTGGCTCTTGTGTATGGTGACTGCCCAAGCCAAACGCAGCGGAATCTGGGTGAAACTGCCGATTTCCTTTTCCTCAATATCTTGGTTCTCAGCATTAATGGTATATTCCAAATTCTGCCATTTCAGTTTTGGTACGGTGATGAGTTCTCCATCGCTTTCCACGGTTACGGTGCCTTCTTTCTCGTCATAGCCGACCAGTCTTCCGATTTTCCCGTTGAAGAAAGCTTTTTCGGGTGTTGGGTCGTTCTTCACAAACATCACCTGTGCCCCAACTTTCAGTTCCAGTTCTTCCTTAGTAGGATAAGTGTTTTCAGGAAAAGTGCCGTGAATATCCGCTTTGAATTTCAGTGGTTTCTCCTTGATGGCTTCTAATTTCGATTCGTTGATTTGGTCGGCTTGGTAGTTGTGGGTAGTCAGGGTGATGTAGCCTTCATTGTCCTTAGGAACAAAGCTTGGTCTGTAGCGGCTGTTGAGTACTCGCACGCAATCGGCATCCATACAGTTGTTGCGCACTTTATTTAATAAGGTGATAAAGTCGTCATCATGCTGACGGTAGATGTGCTCCAACTCCACGCAGACATAGGGCGCTTTTCTTAGCACTTGGCTGCCGAAGAAATAAGGTGTATCGTAATAGGGCGACAACACTTCCCATTCCTCGGGTTTGGCTACGGGTGCAAGCTGGTGAACGTCGCCAATCATCAGTAATTGCACTCCGCCGAAAGGTTTCTGTGAGCGGCGCACACGACGCAGTACGGCATCAATGGCATCCAAGACATCGGAACGCACCATACTGATTTCGTCGATGATGAGCAAGTCAAGGCTGCGTATCAAGTTGATTTTCTTTTTGTTGAGTTTCTGGAATTGGGCAGCCAATGTTTTTGCATTGTAGCCTCTACCCAATGCGTTTTCTGGCAGTTGCGGTCCAAAAGGCAGCTGGAAGAACGAATGGATCGTTTGTCCGCCTGCATTGATGGCCGCCACGCCCGTGGGAGCCACCACAACCATGCGTTTGTAAGTTTTCAGTGGCAGGTTCTTCAAAAAGGTGGTCTTACCCGTGCCCGCTTTTCCCGTAAGGAAAATGTGTGAGTCGGTGTAGAGCACCAATTCCTCGACGAAGTCAAGTTTCTGGTTAATAAAGGTTTGCTGCGCCATGCTTTGGATTGCGTTCATTTGGCTAAAGTAGGAATAATTTTTCATTTTTATGGTGGGGTATTAGTTTTTGTTGTAATTTTGCAGACAGAAACCGTACACATTCCAAATGTAACTCAGGAGGTAATGTAGAGTGCGGTTTTTTTATTAGACACATTCTACTTTGTTGATACAGTATTGAACATGCTTTCTATCAGCTTTTATTCCGATGGTCAGTTTTGCAAAGAAATTCAAGTAAGGAATGGAATCATCTGAGAAGGCATAATGCAGCACCACAATGTTTTTATAGCCATTGGCTTTTTGTGTGTTTCCTTTGGGTTTGTCATAGATTGGGGCCATCGTCTAACTTTGTAGCATTGGTTATTACATCCTCCAAATGCTTGACAGCATAAGTTGATTGCCAGTTTTTTGAAGCGGCATAAATAGTTTTCTTATCACTTTCTTTTTCAACGACATAAACGTCAACCCCAAGGAATTTGTTGAAAACCGAATTACTTCGACCTTCTTTTTGAGGTTTTTTCCGTAGTTTGGAATAATATTCATTGATTAATTGTACCCGTTCTTTGCTTTTTGTTTTTTTGGTTGGGATGCCATTAACATATTCTGGTATTTCCATAATTGTAGATTTATCAGTTTTTCTACAGCAAAGATGCAAACCCTGTCAAGATAAAGCCGTTGATTAAACGTTTGTAGTCGACAGTAGTCGTTTGTTGTCGTTTGTTGTCGGGTATTATGCTGTAATAGAGTTGTTTATCAAATTGTTTTTGGATTTGCATATTATTTCCTATTTTTGTGGCGATTTTTTCAGTGCAACAAACAACAAAATCTCAACAATATGAAAAAAGTATTCTCAGCAATCGTGGCTTTGGTTCTCGTTTTTTCTTTTGGGAAAGCCAACGCCTGCACTAATTTCTTGATTACCAAAGGTGCCTCAACCGATGGCTCCTGTATGATTTCCTACGCTGCCGACAGCCATGTGCTTTATGGCGAACTCTATCATTATCCTGCCAAAGACTGGCCGGCAGGTGCTATGCTCGACGTCTATGACTGGGACGGTGGCATGTATCGTGGCCAAATCCCGCAGGTGGCACATACGTATAATGTGGTTGGCAATATGAACGAATACCAATTGGCTATTGGCGAGACGACCTATGGCGGCATTGAGAGCCTCTGGGAAGGCCCTGGCATCATTGATTACGGTAGCCTGATTTACATCACCTTGCAGCGTGCCAAGACCGCCCGCGAAGCCATCAAGTGCATGGGCGAGTTGGTAGCCAACTATGGCTATGTGAGCGAGGGCGAGTCGTTCTCTATCTCCGACACCGAAGAGTGCTGGATTCTTGAGATGATTGGCAAAGGCAAGGATAACAAAGGTGCCGTGTGGGTGGCTCGCCGCATTCCCGATGGCTATGTGAGCGGTCACGCCAACCAGGCCCGCATCACCACCTTCCCACTGGCCACGCGTAAGTGCAAGACCAGCATCACTTTCAAGAACATCGACAAACTCCTGAAAGACCCGAACATCGACTGTGTCTATGCTGATGATGTCATCAGCTTCGCCAAGCAAGCCAAACTATATGATGGTCCTGACGACAAGTTCTCCTTCTCCGATGTCTACAATCCCGTCACTTTTGACGGTGCCCGTTTCTGCGACCTGCGCGTGTGGGCCATGTTCAACAAAGTGACTGACAATATGAAAGACTATTGGGGCTATGCCACGGGACGCGACATCAAGCGTGTGCAGCCTTATGTCGCTGGTATGTGCCAAACTCCTGACAACTTTCCGACCAACCGTATGCCACTTTGGGTGCTGCCCAACAAGAAAGTGAGCGTGCTTGATATGATGGACTTCATGCGTGATCATCTCGAAGGCACTGAATTAGATATGTCGCAAGATGTGGGTGCAGGTCCCTTCCACTGTCCTTATCGTTGGCGTCCTATGGATTGGGAAGTCGATGGCGTGACCTATGTGCATGAGCGCACCACCGCTACCCAGCAGACGGGCTTTAGCTTTGTCGCCCAAAGCCGTGGCAAATATGAATGGCCTATCGGTGGTATCATTTGGTTCGGCGTTGACGACACCGACAACTGCGTCTACTGCCCTATGTACACCTGTATGACCGAGATTCCCGAGTGCTTCCGCGAAGGCAACGGCTCGATGAGTGAATGGTCGGAGACTTCCGCTTTTTGGACCTTCAATCAGATGAGTAACTGGGCTTACACCAAGTATAACTACATCCACCCCGAGATTCGCAAGCGTCAGCGTGAACTGGAAACCAGATGGGTTGAGAAAGAAATCCCCACCTTGGATGAACGCGTCAACACCATCAAGGGAAGAGAAGCGCAAGTGAGGGAACTCACTCAATTCTCTTGTAACCAAGCTAATAAGATGACACAGTCTTGGAAGAAATTCTATCAGGAGTTGTTTATGAAGTATATGGACGGCAATCTGAATACCGCTCAGCCCAATAAACCTGGACAGAAATACACGCCCATCAAGAGCGAGCACCCCAAGTACAGCGACGATTATTATCGTATCCTCATCGAAAAGACTGGCGACAAATACAAAGCATACTAAAGACAACAATTAAACAATCAACAATCAACGATTCAACATCCTATGACAAACCCAGAAGAAGAAAAAGTAACGGAGAAGAAATCGCTCAATTTCATTGAAGCGAAAGTGGAAGAAGACCTTGCTAACGGCAAGAACGGCGGACGCGTACAGACGCGCTTTCCCCCAGAGCCGAACGGTTACCTTCACATTGGCCACGCCAAGGCCATTTGCCTCGACTTCGGCATTGCTGCCCAACACGGCGGCGTGTGCAACTTGCGCTTCGACGACACCAACCCCACCAAGGAGAACATGGAGTATGTCGATGCCATCAAAGAGGATATCCAATGGCTTGGTTACCAGTGGGGCAACGAATACTATGCCTCCGATTACTTCCAGCAACTTTGGGATTTTGCCATAGAATTGATCAAACGCGGCAAGGCTTACATCGATGAGCAAAGCTCAGAGGAGATTGCCGCACAGAAGGGCACGCCTACGCAGCCTGGCATTGAGAGTCCCTACCGCAACCGTCCCATTGAGGAGTCGCTCGACCTGTTCAACAAGATGAACAATGGTGAGATTGGCGAGGGCAAGATGGTGCTTCGTGCCAAGATTGACATGGCCAACCCGAACATGCACTTCCGCGACCCCATCATCTATCGCGTCGTCGATACACCACACCACCGCACGGGCACCAAGTGGCACGCCTACCCGATGTACGACTTCGCCCATGGACAAAGTGACTACTTCGAGGGTGTCACCCATTCGCTCTGCACTTTGGAGTTTGTGGTACATCGCCCACTCTACGATCTTTTCGTTGATTGGCTCAAGGAAATCCGAGGCGAAGGCGATAACTTGGACGACAACCGTCCGCGTCAAACCGAGTTCAATAAGCTGAACCTTAATTATATCCTGCTGAGCAAGCGCAACCTGCTTGTCCTCGTCAACGAGGGTTTGGTGAGCGGTTGGGATGACCCGCGTATGCCCACGATTTGCGGTTTCCGTCGCCGTGGCTACACGCCGAGCGGCATTCACAAGTTTATCGATAAGATTGGCTACACTACCTACGATGCTTTGAACGACTTCGCCCTGATGGAGAGTGCCATCCGCGAGGACCTCAACGCCACCGCCACCCGCGTGGCCGCTGTAGTCAACCCGGTGAAGTTGATTATCACCAACTATCCTGAAGGACAAGTGGAAGAGATGGAAGCTATCAATAACCCTGAGGACGAAACCGCTGGCAGCCACAAGATTGCCTTCAACCGTGAGTTGTGGATTGAGAAAGAGGACTTTATGGAGGATGCTCCGAAGAAATATTTCCGCATGACACCAGGCAACGAGGTTCGCCTCAAAAACGCTTACATCGTGAAATGCACAGGTTGCAAGAAGGATGAGAACGGCGAGGTTGTGGAAGTCTATGCCGAGTACGACCCCGACACCAAGAGTGGTCTGCCTGGCGCCAACCGCAAGGTGAAAGGCACCATTCACTGGGTGAGCTGTGAGCGTTGTCTCGAAGCTGAGGTGCGTATGTACGACCGTCTCTGGAAGGTGGAGAATCCCCGTGATGAGTTGGCTCGCCTGCAAAACGAAGGCAAAACTGCGTTGGAAGCTATGAAGGAAATGATGAATCCCAACTCGCTTGAGGTACGTCCTGTGTGCTATGTTGAGGAATACTTGGCTGATGCCAAGCCCCTCGATCACTTCCAATTCCAACGCATCGGCTACTTCACCGTCGACAAGGACAGCGCAAAGGGACATCTGGTCTTTAACCGCACCGTGGCGTTGAAGGATA
Source organism: uncultured Bacteroidales bacterium (assembly GCA_946405575.1). Taxonomy (GTDB): domain Bacteria; phylum Bacteroidota; class Bacteroidia; order Bacteroidales; family F082; genus Limimorpha. The sequence goes on from CAMJHP010000046.1 coordinate 23,609, forward strand.
CATGGGCGAAAGCTATGTAATTACGTTTGTAAAGACGTTGCGTGCAACGTCTAACCAAAACCGACAATGTAATTTGTAATCATCTTGAATTCATTGTTTTGTGGAGGCGGAGTGCACACCGTCTCCACAT
>CAMJHP010000047.1 GCA_946405575.1 uncultured Bacteroidales bacterium
TCTGATGGAAGAAGGCAAGAGCATCGCTCACGCCCACTTCGACTACATCATGCCGCTGCCGCGCAACACCGAGGAAGTGCTGCAAGGTCACAAGAAGATCGTGGTCTGCGAAATCAACCGCGGCCAGTTTGCCAAGTACCTGCGCATGAACTTCCCCGAGTACAAGTGCGAGCAATTCAATAAGGTGATGGGCCTGCCGTTCACCATCGGCGAGCTTGAAGCTAAGTTTAACGACCTTTTAAAATAATACGACTATGGAAAATCAGAATATCGAACAAGAGGTCATGCTGACCAAAGAGGATTTTGCAAGCGATCAGGTGGTGAAATGGTGCCCCGGTTGTGGTGACCACGCCATCTTGAAGGCCGTTCAAGACATTTTCCCGAAGTTGGGTAAGAAGAAGGAAGACATCGTTGTCGTTTCCGGCATCGGCTGCTCCTCGCGCTTCCCTTACTACATGAACACCTATGGTTTCCATAGCATCCACGGTCGTGCTGCCGCTGCCGCCACTGGCGTGAAGCTGGCCAACCCGAACCTCAGCGTGTGGATGATCACCGGCGACGGCGACTGCACCGCCATCGGTGGCAACCACTTCATCCACGCCTGCCGTCGTAACATCGACATCAACCTGATCCTGTTCAACAACCGTATCTACGGTATGACCAAGGGTCAGTTCTCGCCCTGCACCTTCCGTGGCACGAAGACCAAGACTTCGCCGCAAGGTACTTACGAAGACCCGTTCAATCCTGGCGAACTCGCCATCGGTGCCAAGGCTACCTTCTTTGCCCGTGGCGTGGACATCAACCCGAAGGAACTGAGCGAAATCTTCATGGAGTCGTACAAGCACGATGGTATCGCCGTGACCGAAGTCCTGCAAAACTGCATGATTTTCTCGAACGGCGTGCACGAAAACATCACTGGCAAGGACGTCCGCGACGACATGCAGGTGAAATGCGTCCACGGCCAGCCGCTCATCTTCGGTAAGAACCGCGACAAGGGTATCCGCCTCAATGGCAACCAACTTGAAGTGGTGAAGATTGGCGAGAACGGCATCACCGAGAAGGACATTCTCGTCCACGACAAGACCACCGAGGACACGGGTATCCACATGATGCTGGCACACATGATGCCGCCTCATTTCCCCGTCGCCATCGGCGTCATCCGCGACGTGAAAGCCCCGACCTTCAACGACAGCCTTGACCAAGTCATCGAAAACGAGAAGGCCAACTCGAAGATCAAGTGCATGGACGACCTGCTGAACAGCGGCTCGACCTGGACCATCGACTGAGCTAAGGTCCTTGAGCCCGTCGAAGGGCCGACTGATAGAAAATTTTAAGCCTCGACAGGCCGACCTAAAAACTGAAAAATCCCGCTCGTTTGGGCTGGATTTTTTTGTCTGGAAAAGGGTTCTTGCCTATGAATTGTGCAAGTTTTTAGTGTTTCTTGCCTATGAATTAGGAAAAAAAATGCTTATTCTTGCCTATGAATTGGGATGATAATTACCAAAACTAGATTTAAGTTGTTGAATAATACTAATTTAAAATTTGAACAAAATCCTGGATCCTTAATACTCTTACATACGGGAATCCAATGTCTTTCAAAATATTGAAGTGCTTATCGTTTGAAACAAGTAATTCTGCTCTTCCGCAGATGGCGCAATCAACAAACTTGTTGTCGTCGGGGTCTGCCACAATATAACCGAAACGCCAAGTAGGATAGACCCTGATAAAATTGGGCTTGTTTATCAAAGTCTTGATGATAGCTTCTGCAAAAGCAGGTGAAGTCTTTTCTGAAATGATTTCCTCATACTCCATCAAGATTTCGTTTGACACGCAAATCTCCAATCGCTGCTCCAAAAAATCTGTCCACACTTTGTGATAGGGGCTTTTCGAGGGCAGTATGGCAATCAAACAGTTAGTGTCGATGACGATTCTTCTCATCTCGCCTCAGGGTAAGGAGTTCTCCAATGCTCATCAAGAATGCGCTCAATGGCTTCGCCGTTTAGAGTACCTTGATCCCAAAGACGGTCGGCTTCTTCTTGAACTTGTTTGGCATAGAATTCAGCCAACACCTCTTTCAATTCAAGCATCATCTTTTCGCTGTTGCAATGGCTGAACATTTCGAGCAGGTGCAACTGGATTGGATTCAATGTGGTTTGTTCAGCGTACATGGTTTTCTTGTTTTCAATGCGCAAAAATACAAAAACGAACCATTCTCCGCAAGATGATAGGGAAAATCGTTATTTTTGCACCTGAATACTATTACTAAGATGGCAAAGAAGGAAAAGAAACAGCATTTGACAAGAGACGAACGGATTGCGAAAGAATATCCTGACGGATTTGTTATGAAGCGATACTCACGCTTGGTACAAGTTGTGGTGTTTTTGACCATGCTCTTATTGTCTTTGACTCTAACCATTTTAATTCTTAGGCGTTGGGAATTACATAATAAGATAGTGGGTCTGTTAGTATATTTGCCTATTATGCTTTTTGGTTTCTTTTTGATTGATAAAATAATAGCAGCAACGGGGACGACAGTCAATCTTAAGATAACTAATGAGGGATTGGAACAAACTAAAATATCAAAGTCTGTTTTGGTGCCCGAAAAACGAATTGTGGAATGGGAAAATATGAAATTTTATCGACGTTGGTTGGGAATACTAACAATTAGAACAAAAAAAGGTAAGAATTATCGTTTAGAGACATGGCCTGTGATGTCTTTTCGTTGTGACGACCTTAATGTGTTTGATGATTTCGAATGGGAGTTTGAAAGGTGGGCTAAGCAACAGAAAATTCAATTCAAGAGCATATTATAATGAAAATCCCCTTCAAACCTGGAACCCTGATTTACCCTTTGCCCGCTGTGATGGTCACCTGCGGCGACTGCGAGGAAAACTACAATATCATCACCATCGGCTGGACGGGCACCATCTGCTCCGACCCGCCCATGTGCTACATCTCCGTCCGCAAGGAACGCCACTCGCACGAACTCATCATGAAAAACAAGGAGTTCGTCATCAACCTGACGACGGAGGAACTGGCCGCTGCCACGGACTGGTGCGGTGTGCGCTCGGGCCGCGACTACAACAAATTCAAGCAGATGCACTTGCACACTGAGCCTGCCCAAATCGTGAAAGCCCCTTTGATTGCCGAGTCGCCGTTGAGTATAGAGTGCAAGGTGGTGGAGGTGAAGGAATTAGGCTCGCACGATATGTTCATCGCTGAGGTGGTGGCCGTTAATGCGGAGGAAAAACTTATCGACAAGGGCACGGGTGCGTTCCAACTCAACCACGCCAAGCCCTTGGCTTATTCGCACGGCAAGTATTACGGCCTCGGCGAGAAAATCGGCGGATTTGGTTTTTCGGTGAAGAAAAAGAAGTGAATTATTTTGCGGATTGTGGGGTTTTTGTACTTTTGCAATCCATACTACCTGAACATGAAAAAGGCGCTGTTTGTATTGGTATTTCTAGCATTGGGTTGGCAGTTGAAGGCCGAGTGTCCACCAGAAGTTGAGGATTTTACCTTTACGGATTGTAATGGCTTAACATACAATCTGTTTGAGTTGCTCGACGGTGGGCAATATGTCTTGGTTCACTTTCAGAATGATTTTAGCGGTTATGGGCAGACCTTGACCATGAACAATTTGTACCATCAGTATGGCTGCAATGGCAGGGATGTGTTTTTCATGGAATTGTTGACCAATGCTGATGATGCACAGTGCCAAAGTTGGGCCGAAGAATACCATGTAGAGTTCCCTTTGGTTGGCATGGATGGGGGAAGTGCCTCGTTTTATGCCCTATATCCTGATTGCATCTACGACTATGGGAACAACCAGTTTCTTTTGTTTTTGCCTGACCATCAGATATTTCAGGAGCCGATAGTCTATCATTTTGAGGAGGTCTTTTCGGATTTGGGCATCGTGCCAAGCGATTGCAATTTTGGTCAGTGCGAGGCACCAAGCAACTTGACGGCTCATCTTTCAGCGTCACAATTGGACCTCGAGTGGGAGGGCGTTGAAGGTGCCCAGTATTATCATGTGTTTTCGCGGAATTATGCGGAAGAGGATTTCCATTTTGAGGCCAACACGGTTGAGCCAAACATAGAAAACGTAACGTATCATCCGACGGAGGAGAACTGTTACTTTGTGGCTTCGCGCTGTGAAGATGGCTCTGAGAACATTTCAGATACGATTTGTGTTGGTCCCGAAGCCTTGGATTTCGAGTTGGTTGATTGTCATGGAAACGAAATCCATTTGTTTGACATTCTTGATCGAGGTCAGTTCGTTTTCGTTGATTTCTTCGGATTCACTTGCATTTCGTGCCGCGAGGTGATGCCATACATTGTGGAATCCTATTACCGTTATGGATGCAACAATGAAGACATATTCTATATGGAAGTGACCACCGACCCCGAGGAGTTGTGTTTCCGATGGTGTGGGGAGTTTGGTGTTGAGTATCCAACGGTAGGCATGGAAGGAGGAGCACAGACTTTCGTGGATTTGTATCATTTGACAGCATCACCGCATTATTTTCTGATTGCCCCCAATAGAGAAATCGTGCTTGACGGAGGTCATTCGGGCTTTTATATCTATGATTTGCAAACCATTATTGATGCCTTTGAGCCTTTGGGCATAGAAGTGCATCAATGCTATTCGGATATTTCTGATAATCAGCAAGAAAGTTGTATGCTTTTCCCCAATCCAGCTGATGATGTTGTGAATATTGAGGCGCAGGGTTTGATTCAAGTTTACAACAGCTTGGGTCAGTTGGTGGATGCCGTTGTGTCTGATAGTCAACAGGTAAAGATTAATACAAATCAGTATCTCGATGGTTTGTATTTCGTTCAGGTGAACGGAAAAGGAATGGGAAAATTTGTGGTAATGCACTGACAATGATTGACCAGTTCCAGGTATATATTAATAGGTATAACCTCATCGCTGAAGGCGATAAACTCATTTTGGCCCTCAGTGGCGGCATTGATTCTATGGTTTTGGCGGATTTGTTGCTAAAAACCAAGGTGGAGTTTGTCGCGGCACATTGCAATTTCCATTTGCGCGGCGAGGAATCCGATGGCGACGAAAAGTTTGTCCGAGATTATGCCGAGCGGAATGGCATTCAGTGCTTTGTGAAGCATTTTGAAACCGAGAAATATGCCGAGAAAACCGGTGTCTCTATCGAGATGGCCGCCCGCGACCTGCGCTATTCTTGGTTTGAAGAGTTGAGACAACAATTGAATTATGACAAAATCGCTGTAGCCCACCATGCCGATGACCAAGCTGAGACTTTTTTCATCAACTTGTTGCGAGGCGCAGGCCTCAATGGACTGAAAGGTATGAAGCCACAAAATGGAGTGATTATTCGTCCTTTACTGTGGGCCTCTCGTGAACAAATTCGCCGATATGCAGCTGAAAACCATATCATTTGGCGCGAAGACCATACCAATGCCGAATCCGTCTATCTGCGCAATAAAATCCGCAATCGATTATTGCCCGCCTTCGATGAACTGCACGCCGAAGCACGGCAGGGATTGTATAAGTCTTTAGAGCATCTTTCTGCTGAAAATGAGCTTTATAGGTCGTTATTGAAAGAGAAGCTGGCGCAAATTGTTGAGCAAGGTGGAGATGTTCAAAGGTTTCCTTATTCTGCTTTTCTGGATTGCTTCGTTCCTCGCAATGACGCAAAACGGCTGTCAGAAGTTAAGGTCCCTGAGCCTGTCGAAGGGCCTGTTTGTTCATTCCAATTGCTTTTCGAATGGCTAAGACAATACGGCTTCAACACCGACCAATGCCGCTTCATCTATGATGCCATCGGAACGGGCGTTGGAAATCAATATTGCTCAACAACGCATCGATTGGTTATCGGTAGAAATGAATTGCAACTAACTGAAATTAAGTCTGTTGAAGATGTAGAGATTCAAATCGAAGTAGGGCAGGAGGGAATTACATTACCTATACATTTGCGTTTCACACAATTTGACAAAACGCCCGATTTCGTCATCGACAAATCCTCCGAAGTGGCACAACTAGACTTTGACAAGCTCCATTTTCCTTTGACCTTGCGTCATTGGCACTATGGCGACCGTTTTCATCCTTTGGGTATGAAAGGCTCCAAGCTGCTCAGTGATTTCTTTGTGGACCAGAAATTTACGGAATACCAAAAACAAAATGTTTGGCTCTTGCTTTCCGCTGATGGCGACATTCTTTGGGTGGCCGGATATCGCATTGATGAACGATATAAGGTTACGATTTCAACAAAAACTATATTTCTTTGCAAACAGACTCAGGTAGATAGATAAATTTTCTATTTTTGCAGGTTAATATACTGTGATGGATAACACTTTGCCAAGAAGGGAATAGAATTATGATGAAGATACAGCTGTAGATGTTATAGTGCGTGTAAAAGATGCTTATTTTCAAGCGTTTGTGTGTTTATGAAAGAATGAATAATCTGTCTAGTTATAAATCTGCCGATTTGTTCACCCAATCTGAGTAAAATGATGGAGTTTGGACTAAAAGATAATGAGATTAACGCCTTGCGTGATACTTTGGCTTCGATTCCTGAAGTCGAGGAGACTATTATCTATGGTTCACGTGCAAGAGGTACGAATAAGGTCTTTTCTGATATTGATATTACATTGAAAGGCAGTAATTTGACTTGTCTTCAATTGGCTCTCCTTGACGCTAAGATTGATGATTTGTATCTGCCATATTTTGTTGATCTAAGTCTTCACTCTATGCTTCGAAATGAGGATTTAATAGAGAGTATTGAGCGGGAAGGTAAAGTGTTGTATAGAAATGAAAAGCAATAAATTAATTAATTCGTTGAAAATTAAATAATTAACTTAATTAAATAATTAACTTATATGAAGAAACTATTTCTCTTCCTGTTGATGGCCTTCGCCGCCATCGTCCCTATGGAGGTTAGAGCGCAGATTATTGACCCCGTCAAGTGGTCTATCGCTATCCAAGACCTCAACGAAAATGAGTTCGATATTGTTGCCACGGCTACAATCGACCCTGAGTATCACATCTATTCCACCAAGATGCCTGACTTGGGACCACTTCCTACGGTGTTCGACATCAAGACTTCCGAGTTTTTTGAGGTGGTGGGTGAGGCTCGCGACCTTACGGATGTACCGATGTATTACGACGACATTTTTGAAGTAGAGTACAAGCAATTTGCTGGTACAGCGCAGTTTGCCCAGACCTTCCGCAAACTGAAGGACGGCAGTTTTCCCATCACGGGCGAAATCAACTATCAAGCTTGCAAAAACGGTCAATGTGTCTCCTTAGTCGAGGACGTTAATCTTACCTACGGCGAACCCGCTGTGATTGAGGCCGCTGAGCCTGAAACCACTGCTGGCACGAAATCCAACATCTGGGGCATGATTCTCGAAGCCATCCTTTGGGGCTTTGCCGCCATCTTGACACCTTGTGTGTTCCCTATGATTCCTATGACCGTGTCGTTCTTCATGCACGGTGAGGGTGAAACCAAGGCACAAGGTCGTTTCAAGGCCTTTATGTATTTCCTTTTCATTGTGTTGCTTTACACCCTGCCCATTGCCATTATCATCTTGGTGACTTGGCTCGTGGGTGGCAACAGCGTCACGGCCGACATCTTCAATTGGCTGGCCACACACTGGCTGCCGAACATCATCTTCTTCCTCGTGTTTATGATTTTTGCTGCATCGTTCTTCGGAGCTTTTGAAATCACACTGGGCAGCAATATGGTGAACAAGAGCGATAGCAAGCAAAGCACGAAGAACCTTGGCGGTATCTTCTTCATGGCCTTGACTTTGGTGTTGGTGTCGTTTGCCTGCACGGGTCCCATCGTGGGCACGGTGCTCATCAAGTCGACCTCGGGCGAGTTCTGGGCTCCTATCGTGACGATGTTTGCTTTCGCCGTGGCCTTTGCCCTTCCGTTTGCTTTATTTGCGTTCTTCCCGAACCTGTTGCAGCGTCTGCCTAAGAGCGGTGGCTGGCTCACTTCCGTTAAGGTCGTATTAGGTTTCATCGAAGTCGCCTTGGGCTTCAAGTTCCTTAGCGTGGCCGACCAGACCTACCACTGGCACCTGCTCGACCGTGAGGTCTATCTCGGCATTTGGATTGTATGCTTTGCCTTGCTCGGTCTCTATCTTATGGGTAAGATTCGCTTCAAAGGTGAGAAGGAGCTTAAGGAACTTGGTGTGTTCCGCCTTGTCCTTATCATCATCGACCTTGTTTTTGTGGTTTATATGATTCCAGGTATGTGGGGCGCTCCTTTGAAGGCCCTCTCGGGTTATCTGCCGCCCAAGCAGACCCTCGATTTCGATCTCAACCGTATTATCGAGGAGAACAGCGAGAAGGTTATCGATTATGTGGATGCCAAGTTCGCCAATATGTCGGTGGCACCGCAAGGAGAAGCTGTTGCCGTGGGCGAGTATGACGAAGAACCCAAGTACGCCGACCTCTTCCATCTGCCGCATAACCTGAAAGGTTATTTCGACTACGACCAAGCCCTTGTCGCTGCAAAGGCACTCAACCGTCCCATCTTTGTTGACTTCACTGGCCACGGCTGCGTCAACTGCCGTGAAATGGAAGCCAATGTTTGGAGCGACCCGCGTGTGAAGGATATGCTGCGCCATGATTTTGTCCTCTGTGCCTTATATGTTGACGATAAGACTTCGTTACCTGAGAATGAATGGTACACTTCCAGCTACGACGGCAAGGAGAAGAAGACCATCGGTCGTAAGTATGCCGATTTCCAAATTTCCAAATTCGGGACCAATGCTCAGCCTTATTACTGCCTTATGGACCACAACGGCAACCTGCTGATGAAGCCGCGCGCATACGATTTGGACAAGGATGCTTTTGTGAATTTCCTGAAGGATGGTATCAAAAACTTCAAGGAAGGAACGTACTATCAGCATGTTATAGACTAACTGATCTGCCATGAAGAAGCTGGTTTTGGCTCTTGCATTGGTGGCAGTCATGATGACCGAGGTGCAGCCTGTCAGGGCTTGTACCTCGGTCATTGTTTCTGGTAGGGTCACCAAGGACGGTCGCCCGATGATTTTCAAGCATCGCGATTCGAAGAGTGTGCACAATATGATGATTGTAGTTCAAGGTCAACGGTATCGTTATCTTGGCCTTGTGAATGCTGGGGATACGAAGCCCAATGACGTTTGGGGCGGTCACAATGAAGCTGGGTTCGGCATCATCAATACTGCTGCCTATAATATGAATGGAGATGGTGGCGACACCGATGGTGATGGCATCTTTATCCGTAAGGCTCTGGAATTGTGTGCTACTTTGGAAGATTTCGAGCGTTTATTGGACACGGTAAAGAAACCTCGTGAGGTCAACTCCAATTTTGCCGTGCTTGATGCCCAAGGCGGTTGCGCCTATTATGAAACGGGCAACTACAATTATGTGAAGTTCGATGTGAACGACCCTGAAGTTGCTCCTGACGGTTATCTTATGCGCACCAATTTTGGTACGACGGGCAACCACAAGCTGGACCAGGGCGTGGAACGCTATCAGGCCATCACCGATTTTATGGCTGAGGCTTGCAAGGAAGGCAATTTGGAGCATGATTATCTGATTACTCATATTTCTCGTTATCTGAAACACGGTGTGACCAAACTCGATATGCATGATTTCATACCTGAGACCGAAGAAGATACACGTTACGTCTCGTTCCATGACTATATTGCCCGTTATTCTACGGCTTCTGTGGTGTTGGTGCAAGGTGTCAGACCCGACGAGTCTTCGCTCAATACGGTCAGTTGGACCATCATAGGCTGGCCTTTGACAACCATTGCTATGCCATTGGTGCTTACTACTTCTGGGAGTTTGCCTGCCATCGTCACGGATGATGGAACAGGCCATTCCCGACTGAACGAGATGGGTTTGAAACTGAAAGAACGTGTGTTTTCGCTCGAACGCGGCAATGTGGAGTTCTATGGTGACCTCTCCAAGTTGATGAACAAAAAGGGGACAGGAATCTTGCAACGTATCCTCCCGATTGAAAATGAAGTGATGCAACTTGGCGAGGAAGCCTTAATCCGCTATCGGAAGTCACAGGATGCCAATGTAATGCAGCGGTATTACGATTGGGTGGATGCCTATATCGTTGAACAGTATAAAAACATGTTTGAAATTGAATAACAATAAAAAAACAAGCAAAATGAAAAAACTATTGATTCTGTTCCTGTTGGTATTAGGAACTACATTTGCATTTGCCCAGCAGAGCGACCTGAAAACCAAGACCTTCCATTTGGACAATGGCTTGAAGGTGGTGATGTGTGAAGACCATTCGCAGCCCGAAATTTACGGTGCAGTCTATGTCCATGTAGGCAGCAAGAACGACCCTGTTGACGCCACGGGTATGGCGCACTACTTTGAGCATATTATGTTCAAGGGAACGGATAAGATCGGTACGACCAACTGGGAGGCCGAGAAAGTGTATCTGGACAGCATCGACCTGATGTATGATCGGTTGCACGAGACTTCTGATGTGGCTGAAAGACAAGCCATTCAGCAGAAAATCAATGCCTTGTCGCAAAAGTCAGCCGACTATGCCATACCGAATGAGGTGGACGTTATCCTTACACAGATGGGTGGCAAAGGTCTGAATGCGGGTACGTCCTACGACCAAACTATGTATTTCAACACCTTCCCGTCGAACCAACTCTCCAAGTGGATGGATGTGTATGTGGAGCGATTCCGCAACCCCGTATTCCGTCTTTTCCAGTCAGAGCTGGAGGCGGTTTACGAGGAGAAGAATATGTATGGCGATAATCCTGGTGCAGCCTTTCAGGAGTATCTCTTCAAAGAGGTTTTTGGTGAGCATCCTTACGGTCGTCCCGTTATCGGCTATACTGAACACTTGAAAAACCCGCAGACCAGCAAGATGCGTGAGTTTTATAACAAGTATTATGTGGCCAACAACATGACCCTTATCCTTGTCGGCGACTTCGATATTGATGAAACTGAACCTATGGTGGCCGAGAAGTTTGGCAAATGGCGCAGCGGAAAACTGCCCAAGGAACCAACCTACACTTTGCCAAAATTTGACGGCCCGACAATAAAGGAAGTCAGAATGACGCCCGTCAAAATGGGTGCATTGGTGTTCCCTGGCGTAAAGAATTCGGATCCTGATATGCTTCCTTTGTCCCTCGCTTGCTCCATCTTTGCCAATGGCGAAACGGGTTTGATGGACAAACTGATGAAAGACGGTGATATCATGGCTGCCATCTTGCTGCCCCTCTCTTTGGAAGACTATGGTGGCAATGTAATGATTTACATCCCCAAATTGTTGGGACAATCGCACGAAAGTGCCGAGAATCTCATTTTTGACTGCCTCGAACGATTGAAGAAAGGCGAGTTCAGCGACGACCTCTTCGAGGCTATGCGCATGAGCATGCTGACGGAACGCTTGAAAGCCACAGAGAGTTTTGGAAGATTGTCGAGCCTTTTTTTAGAGCTGGAAACCACAGGACAGACTTACGAGGATTATCTTGCCGAGACGGAACGATTGAAGAATATCACCAAGGCTGAAGTGGTGGCCATTGCCAACAAGTATTTCGGCAACGACTATTTGGATGTGCGCTCCAAGATGGGCTTCCCAGCCAAGGATAAAGTCGACAAACCCAATTGGAAACCCATTGAGGCCAAGAATACGGAAGCCAAGTCCGATTTCGCCAAGGCTATCGAGGCACAGCAGGTGCCCGAAGTTGAGTCTCAAGTCGTTAAATTTGGAGATGATGTGAAGATTAGTAAGGTTAACGATGGCTTCAGACTCTACTCGACGACCAATCCCCGCAACGATATCTTCGACCTGAAAGTTGTGTTCAACTATGGTTCCGCCAACGACCCCGACTTGAGCCGTGCAGTATCTTATCTGCAAATGCAGGGTACAAAGACACAATCACCTGAAGCGTATGCACTTCAATTGCAAAAGTTGGGTGCCACGGTCGACTTCTACAGCTCAGATAATCATTTTACAGTACATATGACGGGTTTTGAGAAAGATCTCGACAATATTATGGCTTTGTGCAGCAGGAAGTTGCAGAATCCTTCCAACGAAGAGAAATACATCAAGACCTTGGTGGATGGTGAAAAGACCGACTACAGCGCACTTCGTGAAGATGCTTCAACATGGGCACAGGCGGTCCGCGAGTATGCCATGTATGGCGACCAGTCGAACTTCTTGAACCATGCCACCTTGAAGGAATGGAAAAAGAGAAGCGGAGAGGAATTGCTTGCAGAAGTCGTCGAAGCTTTGAAATATGATGGTTATGTGCTGTATAGTGGCAATACCCAACCAGAGATGTTGGTAGGTATGTTGAAAAACAACAACTTGGTGAAGTCGAACGCCATCAAGGGACATGAGAAGATTCGTGTTGAGAAAAAGTATACTGAGCCTCAGGTATTTATCGCTTCCAACAAGAAGTTCCGCCAAAGCAACATCTATTTTTATGTTCCTGGGGAGAAGTTGAGTGCCAAAGACGAGGCAATGGCTTCCTTGTTCAGCAAGTATTTCGGAACGGACATGTATTCCATCGTCTTCCAGGAGATCAGGGAGTTCCGCTCGTTGGGTTATACGGCTTACGCTAATTACCGGTATGACTATCTGCAGCGCAAACCGGGTCAACTTTTTGGCTTCCTCGGTACACAGTCCGACAAGACCTTGGACGGTATGACGGCTTTTAAGGACTTGATTGTCAATATGCCGGTCCGTATGGAGAAGTTCAACGCTTCGAAGGAAGCCTTGCTGAAATCGCGTTCGAGTGAATATGTCGGATTCCGCGATATGCCTGCTACGGTGCAGAATTGGATGAAGAAGGGCTATGACCATGACCCGCGCGGCGAAGTTACGGAACTCATCCGCAAGGCCAGTTTCGATGATGTGCAGAGTTTCTACAACCGTATGATTAAAGACCGCCCCGTGGTCATCATGATGTCGGGCAACGAGAAGCAAATCGACAAAAAGGAACTGGGCAAGTTTGGTGAAGTAACAAGATTGAAATATAAGCAAATCATAAAAGAATGAGTCCTATGAATGAGATTCTTCGCGTTGAAGGCCTGAGCAAGACGTTTCAGCTCTCACGCAAACAACAGAAAATAGAAAGGACGGAGCGGAAAGCGATTGTCGCAGTCGACAACCTTTCGTTTACCGCCAACAAGGGGGAGATTTTTGGCCTTTTGGGTCCTAACGGTGCAGGAAAGACCACCACGTTGCGTATGTTGGCCACCCTGATTCGCCCCGATAGTGGCGATGCCATATTGGATGGCTTCAGTGTAGTGAACCAGCCCGAGGAGGTGCGTGGAAAAATCGGCTTCCTGACTTCCGAGCTGAAGTTGGAAGATTTCTTTACGCCGAATTACTTGTTCGACTTTTTCTCGCAGCTTTACGGTATCGCGCCTGAGGTGATGGCTGAGCGTAAGGCCAAAATGTTTGAGCGTTTTGGTGTCAACAAGTTCGCAGAAGTAAAGGTGGCCAACCTCTCCACCGGCATGAAGCAAAAGCTATCGCTGGTCATTTCGTTGGTCCACAATCCCGGCATCATCATTTTCGACGAGCCCACCAACGGCCTCGATGTGCTGACCGCACGCACTGTTACCGACTACCTGCAGGAATTGCGCGACGAAGGCAAGACCATCATTCTCAGTACCCACATTTTCAGTCTTGTAGAGCGATTGTGCGACCGTGTGGGTATCATCATTGATGGTCGCATGACAGCCTGTGGCACCCTCGAAGAGGTGTGCGCTGGCATAACGATGGAAGACCGTTTCTTCGAAATATATAAAGAGGTGAAAGGAGGTGAGGAATGAAAAGCAACACTTTGACAATCATTAAGAAAGAGTTCGCTCGATTCTTCGGTGACCGACAGATGCTGTTCACGACGGTCATAATGCCTGGCCTGTTGATTTATCTCATCTACAGCTTCATGGGCATGGCTATGAAAAAGATGGCAACCGAAGGAACCAATGAACTGGTGACCTTGTGCGTGGAGAATTTGCCGGCCAGCGTGGCACCGCTTATTGATGCCATTCCCGCTATCTCTGTATCTCAACAAGCTGTTTCCCAAGAGGATATAGATAGATTGGAAGATAAGAGCCTCAACGTGGTGCTGGTGCGCTTCCCTGAAGCATTCGACGAGAAAGTGGCCAACTACGATCCTCAAAGCGGCATAGCGGCACCAAATGTAGAAATCTATTACAACTCTGCCAATAATGCTTCGAGTCGTGTTTATCATATTCTCGAAGCCTCACTTTCGGCTTACGAGGACCAACTGAGCAACCGCTTCGACATCAACCGCGCAGACTCAGAAGGGGCTGCCTTCGATAAGGCCAGTAGCGACGAAATGTTAGGCAGCATCTTGTCGAAACTCATCCCGATGCTTATCTTGATGTTGCTTTTCAGCGGTGTGATGGCCATCGCCCCCAGCGCCATCGCTGGCGAGAAGGAGCGCGGCACTATAGCTACCCTGTTGGTAACTCCCTTGCGGAGAAACGAGCTCGCTATGGGCAAGGTGGTTTCTTTGAGTTGCATAGCACTATTAAGTGGTATCTCAAGTTTCATCGGTATTGTGCTTTCGCTGCCCAAGATGATACCGACCGACGCGGCAGGAGTGGAGTTGGGGCTCAACTTTACGGGTGCCGACTACGTGGTGCTGTTGCTCATTATCTTTGCTACGGTGCTCATCATGGCCTCGGCCGTCAGCATATTGTCGGCACTGGCCAAGGATGTAAAGAACGCTGGCACTATGATTACACCATTCATGTTGGTGGTGATGTTTTGTGGCTTGACGCCTATGTTCCAGAACGGTACGCCCGAGAATCTGACGGCCTATCTGATTCCCTTCTACAACTCCATCCAAGTGATGACCTCGGTCTTCGCCCATGAGATGAGATGGATGCCCGTTATTGTTACTCTGGCTGCCAATGTGGTCTACACAGGCGTCGCCGTCTGGGTTCTGACCCGCATGTTCAACAGCGAAAAGGTGATGTTCTCGAAGTAAGAGGCATCACCAAGGTATTAGACGTAAAAAAGGAAGAGCCAATCGACTCTTCCTTTTTCATTTTAACGTATTGTAAACGTTTATGCAATTTCTCCGCCCTTAGCAAAATGCTGATAGAAAGCGATAATCGTTTCAATGCCTTTGTAGAAGTGGTCGAGGCGGTAATTCTCATTGGGTGAGTGGATGGCGTCTTCGCCGAGGCCGAAGCCCATAAGGATGGACTTGATGCCCAACACTTCCTCGAATCTGGCGATGATCGGAATCGAACCGCCCGAACGCATCGGGATGGGCAACTTGCCGTAAGTGTCCATGTAGGCTGCTTCGGCGGCTTTATAGGCCGGTAGGTCAACAGGGCAGCCGTATGCCTGACCGCCATGCAGCGGCGTGACCTTCACGGTGACATATTCAGGAGCGTTCTTCTCCAAATAGTCCTTCACCAATACGGCAATCTTTTCGTTGTTTTGGTCGGGCACCAAACGGCACGACAGCTTAGCGTATGCTTTTGAAGGCAGCACGGTTTTTGCGCCTTCGCCCGTGTAGCCACCCCACATGCCGCAGAGGTCGAAGGTGGGACGGATGCCGACGCGCTCGATCTTGGTGTAGCCTTTCTCGCCACGCAAAGCCTTTACCCCAAGGCTGTTCATGTAGTTTTCCTCGTTGTAGGGAGCCATGTTGAGCAGTTCGCGTTCGCGGGCAGAACATTCGATGACTTCGTCGTAGAAATGCGGGATGGTGATGTGGTTGTTCTCGTCCATGCACTTGGCAATCATCTCGCAGAGGGTGTTGAGCGGGTTGGCCACGCTGCCACCAAAGAGTCCGGAGTGCAGGTCGGCATTGGGACCAGTGACTTCGATTTCCCAGTAAGCGAGACCTCTCAAGCCCGTGGTGATGCTCGGCACGTCGGGGCCTATCATTGAGGTGTCGGAAACGAGGATGATGTCGGCCTTGACGAGGTCTTTGTAATCCACGACCCACTTCGAGAGGCTGCCCGACCCGATTTCCTCCTCGCCTTCGAGCATGAACTTCACGTTGCAGGGGAGAGTGTTGGTCTTCACCATGGTCTCGAAGGCCTTGGCGTGCATGAACGACTGACCTTTGTCGTCGTCGGCACCGCGAGCCCAAATCTTGCCGTCCTTAATGACGGGCTCAAACGGGTCGGTGTGCCACAAGTCAATGGGGTCGACGGGCATCACGTCGTAATGGCCGTAAACCAAGACCGTTGGCAGTTTTGGGTCGATGATTTTCTCGCCGTAGACAATGGGGTTGCCCTCGGTGGGCATCACCTCGGCCTTGTCGGCACCAGCGGCTAGAATGGCATCGCGCCAATATTCGGCACAGCGGATCATGTCCGGCTTGTGCGCTGATTCCGAACTGATGGAAGGGATTCTGATTAAGCCAAACAGTTCCTCAAGGAAACGGTCCTTGTTGGCTTCAATGTAGTTGTCTGTGATTTTCATTTAATTCAAGATTTAAATTTAAAATTCAAGATTCGAAATTCAAGATTGGTGCAAAAATAGTGATTTCTGTTGATAACACAATACCCTTTTTTGATCTCAGCAAGAGAAACTCTCACCTCTCAACTCTAAACTACAACTAACTCTAAACTCTAAACATTCAACTCTAAACTAAAAAATCCCACAATCCCCTTGCAACAAACAAAAAATGGTTATATTTGCAGCGCGTTTTGCGCGCTTTTTTGAATGAACAATCCACTTAATACTAACTAAAAGTTCAAAAAAATGAAAAAAGTATCTTTACTCATTGCGATGATTGCCTTCGTTTATGGCAATGCTTTCGCACAGTCGCTGTACTTTGATTTCAACGACTGCCCTGCTGGTGCTAAGATCGCCCAAACCCTTGGCGATCCTTGGACAACTTGGTCAAATGCCCCTGGCGGTGGTGAAGACGGTGTCTTCGCTGAAGCTGACGGTACGATGGCCGCTCACTTTACTTTTGGCAACGACCAAGTTCTGAAACTCGGTGGTATCGAAACGGGTGTTTTCGACCTCGTTTTTGATGCATACGTTCCGAATGGTAAGAATGGTTATTTTAACGTGTTGCACCATTTTGCTGGTTCTGGTTCCACTTGGGCAGCACAATTCTATCTCTGCTGCTCCAATGATGGTCAGAATACCACAGCTTTCGGCGAAGGCTTGGGCACTGTCCATGCTGGTAGCAATAGCACTGTAGAAATCCCTTGCGTTTATGACCAATGGATGCAGTACAGAGTCCACATTGACATGGACCAAGACTGGGCTACCCTTTACTGGAACATCGCTGGCCAGCCCGAGCAGGAAATGTGCTCATGGCAATGGAGCCTTGACAGTTTTGGTCAGAGCACTGTCGGTCGTACCCTCGATGCCATGGACTTCTATCCTCCCGAGAATGCAGCCACTTCAGAATTCTACATTGACAACATCGGTATCATCAGCGGTGCTGACGACCAGGTGTTGATTGACGACGATTTTGAAGCTTATCCTCTTGGTGGCAAGATTGCCGAAAGCGCTATTGCCATTGGAAACGAATGGTGGACGACTTGGACCAACCATCCTGGCGGCAACGAAGACGGTGTTATTGCTGAGGCTGGTGGCACCAAGTGCGGTTACATTTCCGGTGCTAACGACAATGTCCTCCTTCTCGGTGGTCAGGAATCAGGTACCTATGACCTTGAGTTCGCTATTTTCTGCGATGAAGGCAAGTACGGTTACTTCAACATCCTTCACGAATTCAACGGTAGCGGTTCAACCTGGGCTATGCAGGCTTATCTGAACGCTACCAATGATGGCAGCACTTCTTCTACTACTTATGCACCTGGACATGGTACAGTCCACGCTGGCGCTAACAGTAACGGTGACATTCCAGCAGTTGTGAATGAGTGGATGTTCTTCCGTATCCATGTGGATTTGGATGCCGATGAAGCCGAACTCTTCTATCGTTCTGAGACCACTCAGCCTGAGGAAATCTCCATCGTGAGCTGGCAGTGGAGCCTCGACAGCTTCGGCCAGAACGTGGTTGGCCGTAAGATGGATGCTATGGACTTCTTTGCTCCTAATACTACACTGGGTTGCTATTATCTTGACAACTTCAGATATACTAGAATCGGTCAAGAGACTGCAGCTTCATTGGAATTCGATACCGAAGAAATCTTTGTTGACCTTATGGAAGACGATGCCAATTCTGTCGACATCGAAATTAGCAATGAAAACGGTACTTCAATTGGTGACTGGACTGCTTGGATTGACTTTGGCACAAGCGAAGGTGGAACTGGTACTGCTCAAGTCAACTATGATAATGATATCAGTGAAAACTCTTCACTCGTTGGTCTCAATGTTGAAGCTCCTTCTTTGGTTGAGGTCGGTGCTATGTATCCAGGTGCGGCTTATGCTGGCTCTGTGATGGGTACCAAGATTGTCAGTGCTCAGTATGTGTTCTTTACCAACTCAGAAACAAACACCATTGGTATTGAACCTAATTCTTCTGTTACCTTCCGTATTTACGGTCAGGGTATGAACGGCCAACCTGGCGAAGTCCTCGCCGAGAAGACGATTGCTTACAATGCCATTGTTCCTGATGATTGGACTGTTGCCAATTTCGACACCCCTGTTGACTTAACGGGTTATAATGTTTGGGTTACCGTTGAGTATACTCAATCTATTGATGGTTATGCCATGTCGTTCGATGGCAGTGGAGCTGCTGGTGAATATGGTGACTTCTACCGCACCAATGGTGGCGGCGCTTTCAACAGATGTTCAGAGGTCTTCAGCACGAACTATGGTAATTTCCACATTCGTATGAATTGCCAGGGTTCGCCCGTCAGTGCCACTTGGGCTACTTTGAGCAAACCTGAGGGTTCGATGGCCATCGGTGAATCCGATGTGGTTACTGTTAACGTCAATTCCTTCGGCCTCAGTGACGGCGATGTTTTGGAAGCTGAAGTCATCTTCCTGACCAATGATCCAGACAATAGTATTGTCGTTATCCCGCTGACTCTTACGGTTGATGTCACTTCTGTTGCTGAGAATGATTTGATGCAATTGGCTAGCATCTATCCCAACCCTGCTACTTCGATGGTTACCCTTGAAGGCGAGAGCCTGAGCCATGTGGCCATTTACAATGTGGCTGGTCAACTCGTCCGCGTGGTGAAGCTCGACAGCATGGTCAACAACATCGAGATAAATGTTGAGGCTGGTGTCTACTTCTTCAGCATCTACGACAACAATGGCAACAATAACGTCCAGCGTGTTGTCATCACCAAGTAATCAATCCTACGATTGAATGAAAAAGCCGCTCCGTTTGGGGCGGTTTTTTTGTTTCTTTTTTAGGATTGCTTCGTAAGAAATCCGAACAAAATCTCTTTAAAATCTGTCGATTTTTAATAATGATTTTTGAAAGATTTATCTGCGATGAATGCAAAGCATTTCTTGCCTTTAGGCAATCCCATCTACTTGGTCATTTCTGCCATCAGAATGGCTCCTGCCACAGCGGCGTTGAGCGATTCTGTTGCGCTGCCATCTACGCGAGGAATGGTGATGGGATGCGTGATGCAAGGTAAGACATCTGTCCGTATTCCGTGCGACTCGCTGCCAATAACGAGGATGCCATTTGGCTTGGATGTCAACTGGAAAAGATTTTCGCCTTCCAACAAGGCACCATAAATGGACGTGCCGTTGGCTTTGGCTTGCTTGAGAAAAGAGGACAAGTCGGTTGACCATACCTTTACCCTAAACAGTGAACCCATAGTGGCTTGTACCACTTTGGAATTCCATAGCTCAACACAATCCGAGCTGCACACAACATCCTGAATGCCGAACCACTCAGCAGTGCGGATGAGCGTGCCCATATTGCCTGGGTTGGAGATGCCATCCAAAGCAAGTGTGAGTTGAGAGGTGGTCTTGATTTCACCATATTGTGGAATCTTTACTGCAGCTAATATGCCTGGCGGCGTGTCTTGGCCGCTCATTTGTTGCATTTGCACCTCGGTGACAGTTTCAGCTTCAGAGAAAGCAGGATAATCGGTGATGAAATCCTTAGTGGCATACAACCCAACAATTTCAAAGTCGGACTGGAGTAGTTCTTCCGTCATCTTGCGTCCTTCCACGACGAAGAGGCCAAACTCCTTGCGGAACTTTTGCTGACGAAGTGAGGCGATTTGTTTTATGGTGTTTTTGGTGAGCATATGGTAATAGTATTTGACACGCTTTGCGTCATCGCGAGCGGAGCGAAGCAATCTAGGAAATGAGCTAAATATCTGGACTGCTTCGTGACTCGCAGTGACGACTACGCGTCAACAAAGGTACAAAAAAAAGGCCGTCCCACGGAGGAGACAGCCCAAAAACACGAAAAAGTATGTTCTTCTTATTCAGCGAAAACGTTGAAGTCGATGTCAACGGCCACTTCCTTGTGGAGTTTGATCTTGGCAGTGTAATCGCCCACTTCCTTGATGGCGTCTTCGTTGAGGACGATGTGCTTGCGGTCCACTTCGATGCCGGTGGCTTCCTTGATGGCGTTGGCAATCATGATGGTGTTGACCGAGCCGAAAATCTTACCCGTGGCGGCAGCCTTGGCGGGGATTTGCAGCTTCAGGCCTTCCAAAGCCTTGGCTTTCTCGGTGGCTTCGTCCTTGATCTTTTGTTCCTTGTGAGCCTGTTGGCGCATCTCTTCGGCCAAGATCTTGCGGTTGCGCTCGGTGGCGAGGATGGCGATGCCCTGCGGGATGAGGTAGTTGCGGCCGTAGCCGGGCTTCACGGTGACGATGTCGTTCTTATATCCTAAATTGGTGACGTCTTGTTTCAGAATGATATCCATGTGTTGTCCTCCTTCAAATTATTTCAAACAATCTGCTACGAATGGCATCAGGGCGAGGTGGCGGGCACGCTTGACGGCTTGGGCAACCTTGCGCTGGTATTTCGTTGAAGTGCCGGTGATGCGGCGGGGCAGGATCTTACCCTGCTCGTTGACGAACTTCAGCAAGAAGTCGGCATCTTTGTAGTCGATGTACTTGATGCGGTTCTTCTTGAAGCGGCAGTATTTCTTTCTCTTGGTATCGACTGCAATGGGAGTCAGATATTTGATGTCGTTGTTGTTGTTCACTTGTGCCATTTTTCTTCGTTTTTAATTGTTCAACATTAGGCTTGGGCTTCCTCGGCGGCAGCTTCGGCTTTCTTGCGTTTCTTCTCGTTGTAGGCAATAGCGTGCTTGTCGAGCTTCACAGTGAGGAAGCGCATAACGCGCTCGTCACGCTTCAGTTCGGTTTCGACATCGGCGATTACATTACCCTCGGCCTTGTACTCAATGAGTTGGTAAAAGCCCGTGGACTTCTTCTGGATAGGATAGGCAAGCTTACGCATGCCCCAGTTCTCTTCATGAACGATCTCTGCACCATTGTTGGTCAGATGATCTTCATACTTCTTTACCGCTTCCTTCATCTGTTCGTCAGACAAAACGGGAGTTAAAATGAAAACGGTTTCGTACTGATTCATAACTGTTTGATTGTTAAATGATTAAATTGATAATAGTATGTGCTTGTTTAGCGGGTGCAAAAATACTACTTTTTTCTTAATCTACAACACTTTACAAGAAATTATTTTGTCAAGCATAAATTCCGCAGCATAGCCGTCGCCGAAAATTCCAGGGAACTTGGTCGGTGGGTTGTTCTTGAAATGCTGCCAAGCTTCCATGATGCGCCCTTCATCGGCATTGGCAAGGATGGCGTTGCCGGTCTCCACAATCTCCACCCATTCGGTCTCAGGACGTAGGATGATTCCTGGCTTTTGGAAAAAATAGGCTTCTTTCTGCACACCACCCGAGTCGGTCATCACCAATTGGGCATGACGCTCCAAAGCGATGATTTCCAAGAAGGAAACTGGCGGGATAAGGTTGATGTTCGTGCTATTGAAGATTTGGTTCTGTAATGCTTCGTCGAGGTTGGTCTTCAGGAGCTTATTTGTTCTTGGGTGTAGCGGCAGCACGACTTGACACTCTTTTGAAAGTTGGATAAGTGCCTTGAAAATCGCGCTCAGTCTCTCGGGATGGTCGGTGTTGCTGTCACGGTGGATGGTGGCCAGGATGAAAGGTTTGTCGGCCAGTTTCAAACGTTGTATGATGTCGGTCTTCTCCTCAGCAATGTCGGCAAAATACAGACTGTTGTCGTACATGATGTCGCCGCAGTGGTAGACCTTTGGATTGTCAATAGTGTAAGGGCCGCCATTGTTTATGGGAAACCCTTCATGTTTTAGGTTTTCCAGTCCCGCTTTGGTGGGCGTGAAGAGCAGGGTAGAGCAATGGTCGCACACGATACGGTTGATCTCTTCAGGCATACTTTTGTTAAACGAGCGCAGTCCCGCTTCGATGTGGACGATGGGCACATGGATTTTGGCGGCGGCCACGGCACCAGCGAGGGTCGAGTTGGTGTCGCCATAGAGCACGATAAAGTCGGGTTGCTCCTTTATTAATAGGGCCTCGATGCCTTCGGTCATACGTGCGGTCTGCACACCGTGTGAAGCCGAGCCGACATGAAGGTTGTAGTCTGGACGCGGGATTTGCAGTTCGTCGAAGAACACTTGCGACATGTTGTCGTCGTAATGTTGTCCTGTGTGGACGATGATTTCCTGAATTTGGTCTGAGTAATGGTTTCGGATGGCGCGGCTCAACGCAGCTGCTTTGATGATTTGGGGACGTGCCCCGATGATGGTGACGAGTTTCATGGGTGTAAGGTGTTTCAGAAGGTCATTTCTCCGTGGTCGCGGAAACTGTAATAGCGTTCGCTGCCAATGACGATATGGTCGATGACACTGATGTCTAAGAGCTTGCCAGCTGCCACCAGCTTTTTCGTCAGTTGGCGGTCGTCTTCGCTGGGGCGCGGGTTGCCGGAAGGGTGGTTGTGCCCTAAAATGATGGCAGTGGCACTGAGGCTCAAGGCGTTCTTGAAGATGATTTTTGGGTCGGCGATAACGGTGGTGGTGCCGCCATTGCTGATGCATTCCACTTTCAGTGCGTGGTTGCTTTGATTGAGGTACAAGACCAAGAAATGCTCTTGCCTCATATCATCGATGTAGGGAAGAAACCGTTCAAAAGAGTCTTTTGAGTCTTTCACTTCGGTGGGCAAGTTGGCCTCTGCGCCACGACGGCGTTTGCCAAGCTCAAGGGCGGCCATGATGGTGATGGCTTTGGCCTCGCCGATGCCGGGGTGCTGTGTCAGGTCGT
>CAMJHP010000048.1 GCA_946405575.1 uncultured Bacteroidales bacterium
CATGGGATTGGGGCTATTTGATGCAACTATTACAAATTTGATGCGTTTGCCCTGCACAAAAAATCCTTCGACCTATAGGCTGAAGGATTACAGTTTCGATTATTGTTGGGATTGTAGGGCTGTCGTACCACGGCGAATTGTAGGGCTGTCGTACCACGGCGAATTGTAGGGCTGTCGTACCACGGCAGCCGCATTGTCGTTTCATCGGCGGCAGCCGCAATGCGACAGCCCTACAAATCAACACGGTTATTCCACCACAAATTTCCGCGTGGCACAGCCAACGGTGATGAAATACACGCCCTTAGGCAAATCGCGTACGCTGATTTGTTGTTTTTCCATCGTGATTTGGCCTTTCATTATGGTTTGGCCGATGGGATTGACAATGCGGTAGGTTTCCATTTGTAGAGACGCGCCATGGCACGTCTCTACAAACAGGATGCCATTGGCGGGATTCGGATAAACCCTGAAGGCCGTTGCCTCGTTCTCGCCGAGGCCAACCAAATCCATGCTACGGTTGGAAAGAAGGCGCGTTTCGCCGTCTTTGCCCGCTTCAACGCCTTGCACGACGATGTAACCCTGGTCGAACTGGCTTTCCGAGCAGGTGTAGCTGGTCACGCTCGCACCCACAAAATCAATTACGGTGAGTGAGCCATCGTCTTCATGCCATTCACAGATGTTGTAGCCTAACAGGTCGTAGCCCGTGGGGGTGTTCCATTCGATTTCGATGGTGTTGTTCATGCCCAAAGTGTAGCTCATGTGGATGGTTTCCTTGGGATAGCTCACGATGGGGCATTCTGTGCCGTCTGTGGCGATGGCTGTGAGTGTGTAGGTACGAGATGCGGAACCGCTACCGATATTGTCAGTGAACTGACCATCGGAGTAGGGGGCTGTGCCGACCTGCATACCGTCACGCTTCACGATGACATGGTCGATGTACTGGGCTTGTGCCTCGGTAGTGGGCCAGGTGACCAAGTTCAAGTTGCTCTCAAGGTCACAGGTAGCCAAGTCGATTTCGACATTGTTGTAGACATCGATTGCGTAGGTTCTTGGTCCACAAGGGTCGTTCACATTTGTTGCCGAGTAAGTGCCATCTTGCACGACATCGATTGTTGTTGTAGTTTCATTAGTTGACCATAGCCATTCGAGATAGTTCAACTCTGGATTACCAAGTGTAATAGTGTCGTCAGGATGTTTCCAGATGAATGGCTCATTGAATGGGTTGAAAGCGTTGGATTCTGGCGATGTGATGTATACACAAATTTCCATGTTTATCATGCATTCATCGGAAGTAACTCGCCAACTCCCTTGGTATTGGCTTTCTGTGACAGTGAGTTCATAGGAATAAAAGCTTTCTGAAAAGTCAGGTCTACACCACATTGTCCACTCGCATGTGGAGTCTACATAGATGGTCACAGTGTCTGCACAAAACACTTTAGTTTTACCATCATTAAATTCATCGACTAATGAAACTCGAAGTGTTTGCCCGTTGGTAATGCCGACAAAAATTATCAGGCAAAGGAACATCATTGGTTTTCTCATTTTTTGTTTCTCCTTTCTTTTTCAATAAATAATTAATTGTTATTGTTTGAATTAGATAATTGCTTTTTCTATACTTCCATCAACTTCCGCCCATGTTCAGAAAAAGCAAAAAGAAAGGCGTGAAACCTTTTGCATTACCTTCAACTGCGGATTATTTCTGGACTACCGATACATGTAGATAAATGCAAAAATTCACGCCAAGCGTGAACTTTAATGCACTTATTCTCACATGTAGAAAGTGTCCAGTTTTCAGTTGAGAGAACAAGAGCGTAAAGCTCAAGGGGTTAATTATGTCAGGTTATTCGTTTGTCTTTTCTTTAATCAATCGGTTTTATCTTGTTGGTTTATAATGAGTTCAATTCGTCTTCGTTCAGTCCTGTTGTGGCCAAGATGACGGCATCGTCAACGCCTGCGGCTTTCATATTTTTGGCCACTTGAAGGATGCCTTTTTCCAAGCCTTCTCTCAATCCTTCTTCCTTGCCCTCTCTCAACCCTTCCTCTTTGCCTTCTCTTAGTCCTTCTTCCTTGCCTTCGCGGAAGTGTTTTACATTACTGTTATTGATTTCTGGGCTGATGTTGCGTTGCGATGCCATGGTAAAGGTTTGTAGTTTTTCAATTTCTTCTTTCGGCAAGCCTGTCATTTTGGCTATGGATACGGCAGACATACCAGCGGCTTTCATGCTTTTGGCTACTTGAAGGATGCCTTTTTCCAAGCCTTCTCTCAACCCTTCCTCTTTGCCTTCTCTTAATCCTTCTTCCTTGCCTTCGCGGAAGTGTTTTACATTACTATTATTAATGTCATTGTAATCGAACAACGACTTCTCGTATTGCCGCCGCTCATTGGGCTGCATCTTGTCAATCTCTGCATGGCGGAAAAGGGAGGCGAACACCCTTTCCTGTAAGGCGGCAGGACGCTCCATCAGCCGCGAAAGGTTGCGCAACACGAACAGCCACTTGTCGTAAAGCGTCACCAACTCGTCCTCCTTCTTGTTGAACTTCGGCAACTCAATCGTGATGAACGACAACTTGTCGTAGAACACTTCCTTGGTCGCCACATTCATCAGCTTGGCTTCGTGGTGGACGTCGTCGCTGTTCTTGTCGAAGATGAAGTTCAGGATGCCAATCGTGTAGACGGGGTTCAGCTTGTAGTCCCAGTCGCCGCGCTTGGCCTGTTCGCGAATGGGGAAAGTGGAATAATACACCATACGGTCGGCGAAATAGTCCTGGTCCACGTTCTGCATCTCCACGATGATGTGGTCGCCCTTGTCGGTGGTGCAATACACATCGAAGATGGCACGGCGCGAATACACCACCTCGTCAAGATGCTCCGAATTCTGGTAGGTGACATCCTTGATGTTGTGCCTGCCTTCGAAAAGCGCGTTCAGGAACGAAATCAGGTATTCCTTGTTCAGTTCGCTGCCGAAGATGTACTTGAAACCGAAGTCGGTGTAAGGGCTGATATATCGCTGTCCTGTCATAGGATGATAATTTTACTTCGCAAAACTACACAATATTTTCGGAAAGTCAAAGAGTGTTGCCTATATTTTGCTTATTTCTTCTTCGTCACTTTCTTCTTTGGTGCGTTTTTCGGGTCTTCCACAATGGCTAAGCATTGCTCGTAGGTCAAGGTGGAGGGCTCGGTGCCTTTCGGGATCTTGTAATTGGTTTTATTGTAAGTAATGTAAGGTCCGAAACGGCCATTTAAGACGCGTAAGTCGGGGTCTTGGTCAAAAGTGAGGATGATGTTGTCCAAGTCCTTCTGGCGTTTCTCGTTGATGATTTCAATGGCACGGTCGTATTCCATCAAAGCGGGGTTGTCGGTTTTGGCGAGGCTGTAGAATTTGTTATCGTGGCGGATGTATGGCCCAAAACGCCCCACGGCCACCGTGATTTCCTTGCCTTCAAACTCACCAAGGATACGCGGAAAATCGAATAGTTTCAGCACCTCTTCCAAGGTGACACTTTCAATACTCATATCTTTCTTCAGGCCAGCGAAACGAGGCTTCTCTTCCGATTCGGTGTCGCCAATTTGGGCTACTGGTCCGAAACGACCTACTTTCACATAGACCTTTTTGCCTGAGGCGGGATCGATGCCCAGCATCTTCTCACCGCTGAACTTACCTGAGTTTTCTGTGGTGGAGACAATTTGCTGGTGGAAGCCTTTATAGAAATCTTTGATCATAGCGTTCCATTCACGTTTGCCTTCGGCAATCTTGTCGAACTCCTTCTCCACGTTGGCTGTGAAGTTGTAGTCGATGATGCTTTCGAAATATTGGATCAAGAATTTGTTTACCAACACTCCAATGTCGGTAGGCAACAGCTTGCTTTTTTCGGCACCATAGTTTTCTTTGCCAATTTTTTCGGAGATTTTGCCGTTTTTCAGCGTGATGATTTTGTAGTTTAAAGGTTCACCTTTGATGTCGCCTTTGGTCACGTAATCACGCTTTTGGATAGTGGAGATGGTGGGGGCATAGGTGGAAGGACGCCCAATGCCAAGTTCTTCCATCTTCTTCACGAGGCTGGCCTCAGTATAGCGCAGCGGATGACGCGTGTAACGTTGCTGGGCTTCCATCTTTTCCATATCGAGAATTGTACCCACTTCAATGGGCGGGAGGATAGCGGCTGTATCTTCTGTGCGGTCGTCGTCATAGCTTTCCATATAGACTTTCAGGAAGCCGTCGAAAAGGATGACCTCGCCTGTGGCTACGAATTGCTTGTCGTTGGTCGAGATGCCGATGTTCACGTTAGTGCGTTCCATTTGAGCATCAGCCATTTGTGAAGCGATGGTACGCTTCCAAATGAGTTCATAAAGCTTGCGTTCGTCGACTGAGCCTTTTATGGTATGTTGGTCCAAGTAGGTTGGGCGGATGGCTTCGTGGGCCTCTTGGGCACCTTTGGTCTTGGTCTGGTATTGGCGGGTCTTCACATATTCAGCACCGTAGTTTTCCGTGATTTCCTTCTTGGCCATGCCGAGGGCAAGCTTCGAGAGGTTGACGGAATCGGTACGCATATAGGTGATTTTTCCGGATTCGTACAACTGCTGAGCGATGCGCATAGTGTTTGCCACCGAGAAACCTAGTTTTCGTGCCGCTTCCTGTTGTAAAGTGGAAGTGGTGAATGGTGGTGCAGGATAACGCGAAGCAGGTTTCTTTTCGATGGAATCTACCTTATAGGAGGCATTCGTACAACATTCCAAAAACTTCCTTGTTTCTTCTTCTGTATCAAAACGATGTGGCAACTCGGCAAGGAGGTTATACTCTTGTCCGTCTTTCAAGAAGGTGAATTGGGCAGTGATACGGTAGGCACTGGTTTGCACGAAGTTTTTGATTTCCTCTTCGCGCTCTACGATGAGGCGCACGGCAACAGACTGCACACGTCCTGCTGAAAGTGAGGGTTTCACTTTTTTCCACAACAAAGGTGAGAGCTCGTAACCCACCAGACGGTCAAGCACGCGGCGAGCCTGTTGGGCGGCCACGAGACCCATATCGATGTCGCGCGGGTTCTCAATGGCTTCAAGGATGGCGGTCTTGGTGATTTCGTGGAAAACGATACGTTTGGTGTCTTTTTTCTTTAGGTCGAGGGCCTCATAGAGATGCCATGAGATGGATTCTCCCTCGCGGTCCTCATCGGAAGCGAGCCACACCGTGTCGGAGGCTTTTGAAAGTTTCCTCAGCTCGGCCACCAGGGCTTTCTTGTCGTCCGAAATTTCATACTCGGGTTCAAAATCATTTTTTATATCGACACTTAATGTATTCTTATTCAAGTCGCGCACATGTCCATAACTCGACTTCACCGTGTATTCTTTGCCCAAAAACCCTTCAATGGTCTTGGCTTTGGCCGGTGACTCCACGATAACTAAATTTTTTGCCATAGTCTCTATTTTACGCTAAAGGGTGCATCTGTAACCCTCGATTTAACTTCGTTGAAATCTTTGATTCGACATTAGTCGATGTTTTGCATTTTCGCGTGCAAAATTAGTGGAATAATAGTTGATAAAGCCAATTTTTTTGAATTTTTTTTCTTAAACTATTGGTTTTCAATGTTATATAAATAACCATTACTATTGTCTAAAGGCCTATGGCAGCTTTATCCAAGGGGAAAAGTCAACATTTTATAAAGCTTCCGTAAGCAATAGATTATAGGCCATAGTCAAAAAAACACTACTTTTGCGATATGGAACAACTATTAGAATTAGCCCAATATGCAGCTCGTGAGGCAGGAAAATCTATTATGAAGGTCTATGCACAGCCCTTCGAAGTTTATACCAAGGATGACGACTCACCCGTCACACAAGCCGACTTGCGCGCCAGCAATATCATCAAAGAAATATTGAAACCGACAGGATTGCCTTTCGTCAGCGAGGAAGACCTGCCGCCCGACCGTTCACAATTTAATCGTTATTGGTTGGTCGACCCATTGGATGGCACAGTGGAATTTGTGAATCGCAATGGCGAATTTACGGTGAACATCGCGCTGATTGACAATAAACAACCCGTCTTGGGCGTAATCTATGCTCCCGTGATGGATAAAATGTGGAAATGCTATGCATTCGACGGAGTCAATGCAGAATGCGGAATGCAGAATGCGGAATTATCGCCTCAGATAGGTCATTCAGCATTCAGCATTAAAAGAGAACGTCCGTTTACGGTTTTAGTAAGCCGTTCGCACCGCACGCCAGAGGTGGATGAATATATTAATAAGGTATTGCGGCCAGTTCATCCCAATTTGGTCATTGACACTCAGGGCAGCAGCCTGAAGTTCGCACGTCTGGCCGAAGGTTCAGCCGATGTTTACGTCTGCTACAGCAAGACCAAGGAATGGGACACCGCCGCTGCCGATGCCATCCTCCGCGCTTCGGGTGGAAAGGTGCTCCGCATCAGCGATGGACAGCCCTTGGAATACAGCAAAGAGGATTATCCTAATCCGCCGTTTGTGGCTTGGGCAGCTGGACGATAAAACAAAAATGGCACGAATTTCTTCGCGCCATTTTTCAGTTTATGGAATCTGCACTAATTACTTTTCCAACTGTCTTCCAATCTCCTCCATCAGTTCCTGACCCTCAAGATTACGGGCGACAATCATACCGTCCTTAATCAAGGCGTTTTGGGGAATAAAAGAGATGGCATACAAGGTTCCAGCGGCATTGCCCCAGCCTTGCAGGTCGGAGACATGGGTCCAAGTCAAGCCGTCCTTTTCGATGGCGGCAAGCCAGGCCTCCTTGTTGGTGTCGAACGAAATTCCGAGGACGTCGAAGCCTTGGTCGTGGTATTTCTGATAAGCAGCCACCACATCGGGGTTGGCCTTGCGGCAGTCGGGGCACCACGATGCCCAGAAGTCGACGAGCAAAAGTTTGCCTTCGGCCAACTGTGAAAGCGTCACAGGGTTGCCCTCAGCATCGTTTTGGGTGAAGTCAATCATCGGCTGACCGGCTTGCACGCGTTCTTGTTTCTCCACATATTCTTCAGCAAGTTTCAGGTTGGTGGTGTTAAGGGAGCTGTCGACATGGTGGATGTTATCAATCATCGTGCGCAATTCGCAGGGACCGAAGGCCCATTTGTAACGGTACATCACATAATGCGCCACTGGGTCGGAGGGGTTGTCCCACACATAGTCGAAGCAGTGCATCTTCAGAACTTCGTCCTTATCGGCTTGGTCCATCGTGCTGTCGGCTTCGAGCTTGGCTTCAAGTTCGTTGTAGCTTTTTGTAAAAGCATCAAGTCGGGCTTGCGATTCAGAGCCTTTCACCACGATTGCGTTGGGGTTTTGAGCATCGCCTTCTAGGGTAACGTCCTCATTGTCAGTAAAGAACGGGAAAGGTCGACGCCAGTCTTTCAGCATGAGGCCGTACATCTCGTTGTCTTGGCAAACAGGTGTCTCAAACACAGCGTCCCAATTGGTAATCACCGCTGAATCCAAGGTTTGTCCCTCCTTTTGCAGATAGACCGTTTTGCCGTCGGCATTGGCAAGGTTGACATTGACCTTAAAGGTCTTGGTCTCTGGCTTTGATGTGCAGGCGAAAAGCCCAAGAGCAATTGTAGCTAATAGTATGAGTTTTGTTTTCATAGTGTGAGTTTTTAATTTTGAATGTAGGATGTAGGATGTAGAATTATCGTCGCTGCGATATTCATCATTCTACATTCATCATTACTTTAGGATTTCAGCCAATTTTGCCGCCAAGTCTTCACCTCTCAAGCCTTTGGCCACCATAGTTCCGTTCTGGTCGAAGAGGAAGTTGGATGGGATGTAATAAATCATATAGCTCTCGCTAGCTTTGTTTTCGCTGTCGCGCACCTGCGTCCATGGCAGTTGGTCGTCTTCAACAGCTTTCAGCCAGGCTTCTTCGTCTTGGTCGACGCTGACACCGACGACATCAAAGCCGAGTTCGTGGAACTGCTCGTAGGCAGCCTTCACGATGGGGTTCTCATGGCGGCAAGGTCCACACCAAGAGGCCCAAAAGTCGACCAAAGTGAGCTTGTTTTGACCAATCTTTTCCGAGAGGGTGACATTCTCACCATCTTTGGTTTGCAGAGTGAAGTCAATGAAAGGTTGACCCACTTCGAGGCGTTCTTGTTTGGCAACGTAGTCGTTGAGGTGGTCACGATAGATGGATTCGGTGGTGAAGCCAGCCATCAAGTCTTTTAGTTGGTCAAGGGGGTAGTCTTGTTTCACACCGTCGAGGATATAGTGAGTGACAAAACTCTCAGGGTGAGCTTTGATGTACTCATCGCGGAAATTGTCCTGTTGTTCCATCAGTGCCGTTCCGACTTTATTGAGTGAATCCATCTTAATGGAATCGTTGTCGGAAAAAGCTTGTTGCATAACGGCATAGAGGTCGCGGATTTGCAAGTCGAATTGGTTCACTTGTTTGTTGTAGTCATCCAATGCTGCTTGTGATTCTGAGGCCATAATTTCTGCGGCTTGCAGGTTGTTCATATCGCCCACAAAAGTAACATCCTTGTTGTCGGTAAAGAACGGGATGGATCCTCGCATACCCTTTATTTTCAGGGCATAAAGGATTTGTGGGTCATCTTGGGAAGCGGCCAAAACTGCAGTTTCGTCGGTGATAACAGCCGAATCGATAATGATAGGAGTATTATCGACGTATTTTTGCAGATAAACAGTTTTGTCGTTGCTGTTAGCCAGGCTGACATTGATTTTAAAGCCAGAGGCTTTCTCGTTGCAGGCGGTCATACCGAGTGCAAATGCCATAAGGAAAAAGACGTTTTTTTTCATGATAAATTTCGTATTTATATTGATACTATTCTCTTTTCTTTTCCGATTTGAAGATATATAAAATCATTATAATCAAGAAGATGGATACAGGAACACTGAGCAAAATGCGTAATAGCACTTGTCCGATGAGTCTAAAACTGAACGACTCAAGGAAAAACAAGGCAAAATGGTGAATAAGGACTAAACAAAGCACATACCTGAAAAACCAAAGTCCACCCAATTGACTAAGATTTGGTTCAATAATGTTTTCAAACTTTATATTACCCGAGACGAGTTTGATAATGGACGGACGACAAAAAGCCATCAAAGTGGTAGCTCCTGCATGAAGTCCAGGTGTTCCCGTAAACAAATCGACGGTCAAACCTAAAGCAAAGCCTAAAACTAACAATTGCCATTTGGGTGTGCTGAACGGCAACAGCATAATGAAAATCAAATAAATATAAGGATGTACATACCCTCCGAGGCGGATGTGGTTGATAACCAATACCTGAAGGAGCACAAGCACGACGAAACGGATGATTTGTAATGCGGTCTTATTCATATCATTTGAGTCTAGCTTTTAGCGAATCCAGCTCTGGTTTGTGCAAATCTTTGATAACATAGACATGCCTTAAAGTGGCGAAATCGGTGGCAAACCGAATCTTGGCTCTGTTTAAGGCATCAACGGCGGTGGGGTAGAACTCTTCCACTGTGCCTACCATAAGGTCTTCAGGGAAAATGTATGAATGCGAACTTGTCAAGATGGTATCGCCTTTTTGTAGCAGGATATGCGTGGGGATATCTTCCACCATACCGTAGCGGTAATTGTTGGTCTCCCACTTCACACTGGCAAGCTCCTGACTCTCTTTGATACGTACACCTACCACAGACTTGCTGTGGAGCAGACTCATAATGGAGGCATAATGACGGCTGACATCCGTAACCACGCCCACAATGCCATCAGTAGAGATGACACTCATATCGCGTTCAACACCGTCAATTGCTCCTTTATTAATAATTATGTAGTTGTTAGCTTGGTTGGTGCTGTTGTTGACGACTTGTGCTGGGATGTATTTGTATAGCGTGTCGCCTTGGCTGATATTGTAAGAACAGGTTGTGGTGTCGTACACGACCGACAGCTTTTGCCTAAGCATAGCATTCTCTTCGGCAAGTTGTTCGTTGGCTTTGTTGAGGCGAAAATAATTTCCTATCTCGCTGCCCCACTCATAGATTTTGCCCACAATATCATTAGTGGTGTTTACCATACGATTACGATGATATCGTTGGCTGTTGGCAAGCAGTAAGATGGAAATCACCTCGAGCAGAATAAATAAGATGACGAAGTGATGTTTGATAATAAAACGCCGCAGGTTATACATAGGCTTCTTTTTGACGCGGGACTTCAGGACTTCGGGACTTCGGGGTGTAATGCCCCATTGTCTCGCAGTCCCGCAGTCTCGGAGTCTCGTGTCTTACTTGATCAAGAATGTGAAGCGGTCGAAGTTCTTCAAAGCAATGCCGGTACCACGGGCAACGGCACGCAACGGGTCTTCTGCCACATGAATGGGCAACTTGGTCTTGGCATTGAGACGCTTGTCGAGGCCGCGCAGCAAGGCACCACCTCCGGTAAGGTAGATGCCTGTACGGTAGATATCGGCTGACAGTTCAGGAGGAGTCTGCTCCAAAGCGTTCAACACTGCGGTTTCAATTTTCATGATACTCTTGTCGAGGCAATGCGCAATTTCAGCATAGTTCACCTTGATTTCCTTTGGGATACCTGTCAGCATATCACGGCCTTGCACAGCGTAGTCATCGGGTGGATTGTCCAGCTGAGGAATGGCGGCACCGACTTCAATCTTGATACGTTCGGCGGTGCGCTCACCCACGATGATATTGTGCTGCTTGCGCATATATTCTTCAATGTCGGCGGTGAAATCGTCACCAGCAATACGGATAGATTTGTTATTGACGATGCCACCCAAGGCGATGACAGCGATTTCGGATGTACCACCACCGATGTCAATGATCATATTGCCCGTAGGCTCAAGCACGTCGATGCCAATACCGATAGCAGCAGCCATAGGTTCGTGAATCAGACGCACTTCCTTTGCGCCGGCTTGTTCGGCTGAGTCCTTCACAGCGCGCTCCTCCACCTCGGTGATACCAGAAGGGATACAGATGACCATCTTCAGGCTAGGAGGAAACAGAGTGTTCTTGAAATTAATCATCTTGATCATCTCGCGCATCATGTATTCGGCGGCTTGGAAGTCGGCGATGACGCCGTCGCGCAGCGGGCGAATGGTCTTGATGTTCTCATGAGTCTTGCCGTGCATCATCATAGCACGTTTGCCGACGGCGATGATTTTCTTCGTATCGCGTTGCAAAGCCACGATGGAAGGCTCGTCGACGACGACCTTGTCGTTGTATATGATAATCGTGTTGGCCGTACCAAGGTCAATAGCGATTTCTTTGTTCAGGAATGAAAATGCTCCCATTTTTTCAGTTATTAGTTGTCAGTTGTTCAGTTATCAGTTAATTGTTCTCTTGTAGAGACGTAGCGCGCTACGTCTCTACCACCATATCGTTAATGTCTAAAATGTCTGTATCCAGTAAACACCATACTGATGCCGTTTTCGTTGCAGCAATCAATGGATTCTTGGTCGCGCACCGAACCGCCAGGCTGCACAATCGCGGTGATACCTGCTTTATGAGCCAGCTCGACGCAGTCCTTGAAGGGGAAGAAGGCATCAGAAGCCAAAACGGCACCTTTCAAATCGAAATCGAACGACTTAGCCTTCTCGATGGCTTGGCGCAAGGCATCCACCCGCGAGGTCTGCCCGATGCCCGAAGCAAAGAGCTGCTTGCCTTTGGCAAGAACGATGGCGTTGCTACGACTGTGTTTAACAATTTTGTTGGCAAATACCATATCTTCCACTTCATCAGCGTTTGGTGTCTTGGTTGTAATGACTTTGAAATCATCGGCGGTCTCAGAGTGAAGGTCTCGGTCTTGCACGAGGTAACCATTGAGGGCAGTCTTCACGGTCTGGGACTTGTATGTGTCTGTCTTCAGGCGTAGCACCACGCGGTTTTTCTTAGAGAAGAGCAGTTCAAGCACGCCGTCATCATATCCTGGCGCCACAATGACTTCGATGAAGAGCTTGTTGATCTCCTCGGCGGCTTCGAGGTCGATAGGGCGGTTGCAAACCAACACGCCGCCAAAGGCCGACACGGGGTCGCCCGCCAAAGCGTCGACATAAGCCTCTTTGACAGTCTTACGGCAAGCCAATCCACAAGGGTTGTTGTGTTTGAGGATGGCGAAAGTTGGCTCATTGAACTCGCGGATGAGGTTAAGACCAGCATCAAGGTCAAGTAAGTTGTTGTATGACAATTCTTTGCCATGCAGCTTCTCAAACATCGCATCTAAGTCGCCATAGAAGGTGCCTTTTTGGTGTGGGTTTTCGCCATAGCGCAAAGTGGTACCTTCTTCTTCGGTAATACGCAGGGGCTTATTATCGTCGTCTTTCACAAACCAGTTCAGGATGGCGCTGTCGTAGTGCGAGCTCACGCCGAAGGCGTAGGCTGCAAAACGGCGACGGTCTTCAATGGAGGTCTCACCCTGATAGTCTTTGAGCAATTGGATGAGTTCATCGTAATATTTCTGCGAGGGCACAATAAGCACATCGTTGAAGTTCTTGGCACCGGCACGGATAAGCGAGATGCCGCCGATGTCAATCTTCTCGATGATTTGCTTTGCGTCGTCTGTTTTGGCTACGGTCTCTTCGAAAGGATAAAGGTCAACGATGACAAGGTCAAAAGACGGAATGTCGTATTCCTGCATCTCCTTCTGATCCGATTCCAGATAGGTACGACCCAAGATACCACCAAACACTTTTGGATGCAGGGTCTTCACCCGACCACCCAAGATGGACGGGTAACCTGTGAGCGATTCGACGGTCTTCACAGAGGGGTCAAGCGGCTGGATGAAATCGTATGTTCCACCAGTGGAGTAAATCTGCACTCCATTTTGCTTCAACAAGTTGACAATAGTATCAATGCCTGTTTTATAAAATACTGATATTAAGGCAGTTCTAATTTTTTTCAAGGGTGTAAAACTTTGCTAATTTAAGACTGCAAGATTACGAAAAAACTGAAAGCAGCGCAACATTAAAACGACAATTTTTTAGGAAAGATATCAACAGATTTTGATGGCTACAAAAACCTGTTCCGTTATGTAGAATAGAATAATTTCTGAGTTTTAAATAATTGTAAAATAGAGAATTAAAAACAAATTTGAATATAAATTGAAAATTCCATTAGGCTGCATTAGTTTTTTCCTTATTTTTACAAGTTCAAAATTGCGTGAATGGAAACAAAGTGGATTTTAAATCAATCGGTTGACAAACAGCAAGTTGCCGAGATAGTCAAGGTGCTCAATATTGATGAGAACCTTGCCACTTTGCTTGTTCAACGTGGAATTACGAATTACGAAGAAGCCAAGACTTTCTTCCGTCCATCGCTTTCCCAACTCTATGATCCATTCCTTATGAAGGATATGGATAAGGCTGTTGAAAGAGTTATCCGCGCCATCAATGAAGGCGAAAAAGTGCTGGTTTATGGCGACTATGATGTGGATGGCACAACAGCCGTGGCGGTGGTCTACACTTACCTCAAGCCTTTCTTCAAGAAGAAAAAAATCGAGTTTTACATTCCCGACCGCTATGAAGAAGGCTATGGCATCTCCATCAAGGGCATTGACTATGCGGCAGATAACGGCTTCAAACTGGTTATCGCCCTCGACTGTGGCATCAAGGCTGTGGAACGCATCGAATACGCTAACGAACGAGGGGTAGACTTCATCATCTGCGACCACCACCGCGCTGGCGACGTCATCCCAGATGCTGTAGCCGTATTGGATGCCAAACGTCCCGATTGCAACTATCCTTACGATGAGCTTTCAGGTTGTGGGGTGGGCTTCAAACTGGTTACAGCCCTTTCGATGAAAGGTTATGGTACCATCGAGAAAGTGTATGAGCTACTCGACTTTTTGGCCGTGAGTATCGCTGCTGATATCGTTCCCATTACGGGCGAAAACCGAGTGTTGGCCTATTTTGGCTTGAAGCAACTTAACAAAAGGCCTCGCCCAGGTATTGAAGCCATCTTGCAACATGCAAATATTTACCGTCGCGATGAAGACCAACTGACTGAAGACGAAAATGTTCTGACTAGAGAGTTGACCGTTAGCGATTTGGTTTTTCTCATAGGTCCACGAATTAATGCTGCCGGACGTATCGCCAAGGCTTCAGATTCCGTTCGACTGCTCATTGCCGACAAGAAGGAACACGCCGAAAAATTGGCTGCGTCCATCAACGACCTCAATGATGAGCGCCGTGAATTCGACAACCGTATCACAGAAGAAGCCCTCGATATGATTGATGCTGACGCTACGCTTCGGGATGCCAAGAGTACCGTTGTATTCAATGAGCGGTGGCATCGTGGCGTCATCGGTATCGTGGCCTCGCGCCTTACCGATTATTATTACCGTCCAACCATCGTCTTGACTCGTGCCAATGGTTTGGTTACAGGCTCGGCGCGTTCTATCAGGAGTTTTGATATCTATGATGCCATCGACCATTGCTCCGACTTGTTGGAGCATTTTGGTGGTCACAAATATGCTGCAGGTTTATCGATGAAGCCTGAGAACTTGCCAGAATTCCGTCGTCGTTTTGAAGCTTACGTCAGCGAACATCTTGTAGATGAAGATTTTGTGCCTGAACTTGAGGTGGATTTGAAAATTGACTTCAGCGATATTACTTCCAAGTTTATGCGCATTCTCAACCAGTTTGCGCCTTTTGGTCCGGGCAATATGGCCCCTGTGTTTTGGACGGACAACGTCATCGACGCAGGTGGTTCACGTCCTGTTGGTGGTCACAAGCACTTGAAACTCACCGTTTCGCAGGTAGGCGATGCTGAACAAGGTGTAGCACCTTTCTCAGGTATCGCCTTCCAGAAAGGCGACCTCTTCAACCGCATCCACAGCGGCGAGCCTTTCAGCATCTGCTACCATCTGGAGTACAACACCTGGCAGGGTAAGACTAATCTTCAGCTTAATGTTAAGGACATTAAGTTTGCAGAGGAGTTGTAAAGTTACCCTTATAGTTTTGGCTATGGTTTTGGCGGATTTGCAAATCCGACTGAACTAAGAATCATCACAACAGACAGATTTTACCTATGCAGAAAACCTGCAGGGATAGGCCGTTATTTTGCAGCAAAAATTTTACCACCATGAAGCTTTTGTTTATTATCGGATGCTTTTTGTATGTCCTTTCAGAGTGTGGCGAATCTCTTTTCGGCAAAGGAGGAAAAAAGTAAGCTTTAATACGTTTTTTCTGTAATTTTGTCACCACAGAAAGAACATTACCATGCCAGTAGATAGACAAGTCTTGATTCGTTATAGAGTGTTGAACCGCTGTTTAAGAAATGCACATCGCGAGTTTGACATCAATGCTCTACTTGATGCGGTTAACCGCGAATTGGAAAAGCACGATTGCCAGCCCATAAGCGAAAGAACGCTTCGGGCCGATATTCAACGATTGCAAGAACCACCTTATAATATTGAACTTGACGAGTCCTTGAAAAGCGGCAAACGGCGGCTTTACAGGTATGCCGATGTTTCGTTTTCTTTGCCGATGGTGACGCTTGACGATGAAGAAAAAGAAATGTTGAAGAAAACGATCGGAATGTTGTCGCAGTACGACGACATTCCACAATATCAATGGATGCTGACCCTTCTCTTACAGATTGAGAACGGTAATGGCTGGGAAGGCGACAAACGGTTTGTCGAGTTCCAAAACAATGCTGACTTGGTGGGCATCGGGCATTTTCAGGCATTATTGGGAGCCATCATCAATAAGCAGCCACTTTGTATCTCGTACAAACCATTCGGTAAGCCCGAACGAAGCATGAACATACATCCGTATTACCTGAAGCAATACAACGACAGGTGGTTTCTCGTGGCACAAACGGAAGGTTTCGACGACCTTTCAGTATTGGCCATTGACAGGATTGATTCCGTAAAAACACTGCACATTCCATTTATTGAATCCAATGTGGATATGGAAGACTATTTCGAGGATTCGGTTGGTGTAACCGTGTTTCCCGACCGTCCCATTGAGGAAGTCAGGCTACGTGTTAATGCAAAACGGTATCCTTACTTGGCCACAAAGCCCATTCATTGGTCGCAGACCGAACTGAAAGACGAGGCGACCGAAGAATACAAGGTGGTAAGGTTAAAAGTACGAATTAACAATGAATTGGAAAGTGCAATTCTCAGTTTCGGCGACGATGTAGAAGTGCTTGCACCTGAAAGCCTCCGGCTAAAAATTGGCGAGAAAATTGAAAGATTAGGGAGAAAATACAAGTATGAAGAAAAGTTGCAGAGTTAGGCGATAGTTTTGCGGCATAAATAACATTCAGTACTAACCTAAAAAATCGTTTCGTTATGGCAGAGAATAGTTTGCAGAACCAGAAGAAGGAAGTTTCATTCGTTTTAAGTGACAATGCAAAGGCAATTATTGAGAAGTTTGAAGAACAAATAGCAGACCGCTCCGAAAACGACAAGGACGAATTGAGGATTGATTTGCTGATGTTGTTGGTGAGACGGCTTCACCCAGAAGTGCTTTCCGCTAATGCCAAAGGACCTTTTGCTGAACTCTATCGTATGAATAATAGCACTACTGATAAAAACTTAGGTTTTTTGATGTCTTGTTTGGAAGAAAACGAATTGGGTTTTCTTAACAATGATTTCAAATCTATTTGGAGTTATTATCGTTCGATGCTTTGTATTGAAGGCATAGCCAAAAGCAATGATTATGAGAAGTTGTTACTATGTGATAGTTTGATGCCAAACAAAAAGCGGAAACTTGTGCTGAATTATTCCATGGTTACATTGGACATGGATTCTATAAAGAGTCTTTTCAAAGAAGAGCGAGGTCAAGATACAGAGTTTGATGCTCATTTGGCAGAACTAGAAATAGCCGTGAGCACATTTTCTGGTTTAACATTTGATAGAATCGTTGTCCCTAGCCTCTCTTCCGTTTCTAATTCAAATCTCAATTCTTTTGTAAAATTCATTGAAGAATTTGTTAAAGCCGATGGAACCATATTCGTTTCGGGTAGCCCAACCGAGATAAATTGGCCTGATTACCAACAATTTCGAAATTGGGCTGTTGAAAATAAGTATCTCCATAGAGTGATAGAAATGGAAGATTTACCCTCTTATGATGCTAAAGGTCAAATTTTGGTGTTAAAAAGACAGCCGACAAATTCGATTTTCTTTGCCTGGGTTGATGGTTTTGAAAATGATATTGAAACAATTGCGAGGGTTATAGCTGAAAAAAATCCAGATTATTGCAAGGAAGTCTCGGTGGAGGAATTCAAGGCTCACAATAGTGAGTATTTCACATTTATCGCACGTCAATATGTTCCTTCAGTAATTGCTA
The DNA here is from genome assembly GCA_946405575.1 of uncultured Bacteroidales bacterium. GTDB lineage: Bacteria > Bacteroidota > Bacteroidia > Bacteroidales > F082 > Limimorpha. The sequence continues at coordinate 17,250 of CAMJHP010000048.1, forward strand.
ATGAGGGCGAAACCATAGTCGCATTAGGAGATTTAGTAGATCTGTATGATTCTGAAATTGAGGAAGACATTCCTTGCTTCTTCTTAAATAGGAGCTTTTATTTAGATTTCTATAAGGTGGATTATAATCCCATTGAAGCAGTTGTGATACCACGAGCCCGTAGAGTTCCTCAAGGCAACTTCTTTTTGTTGAAATTGGATGATGATGGCGAACAATTCTTGTGCTCATATATAGGTGAAGATGATTTTGATTTAGAGGAACACACATCAATAGGTATAGACTATAATCAAATTTATGATACAGACCGTAATCCTATCATTTGCACATATCCTAATGCGATTGTTTTCAAGTTGAAAGAAACCCCAAAGGTTCCCATTGACACTTCTTATCTGGTCAGATTATTGAGCCCGTATTATTCTAATGAAATAGTTCAGAAACAACTGGAATGTTATCGATTACCATATACAGACATTTCGATAGATAACGAAGACTTTCTTTCCATAAAGATAGCCGTACCATCGATAGAAGAACAGCGAAGACTTGTCGATTTATACCGTCAGAAAGACCTTGCCGACACAAGAGAAGAAATCAAGAAGAATTTCGAGTCGTACAAGCAAGACATTCGAATGAAGAAACATGCTATGGTGCAAAGGCTTGCCACAATGGACAATTGGTGGAAGATTTTGCTTAAGGCTCGAGAGAATGGCAATGGCATAGTAGATGACGAGGCTACTGTCGGGCATTCGCATCCCGTGTCAGTCAAGAATATCTACACCCAAATAGAGCACGAAATGAACATGCTGTTTAAGCAGTTGCGTTCGTTCAATTTGGGCGATGCTATGGATGGTAACGAGGTGTTTGATGCCGCTGCCTTTGTTCGGGAATACATCAAACATCACGACCCAATGTTTGAATACCAATGCGAATTGCCTGATAAGCCAGCAAATATTCGTTTTCCCCATGAGGCTTTTGAAAAAATTATAGACAATATTGTTTTCAATGCCTGCTCACATGGTTTCAAGGGAAAAGAAACAGAAGAAAACATCATTCGGGTGATGATGGAAATAAAGGGCCACGATTTGATTGTTCGTGTGAGCAATAACGGCAAGCCTATGCCCGTTAAAATGACAGCAGAAAAAGTGTTCACCTATGGTGATACCACGGAAGAGGGCGTTGGTGGACATAGCGGTTTGGGGGGCTTCGAGATTAAAGACCTGATAACAAAGTTTGGCGGTGAGGTTGAATTGCTGTTAGATGCAGAAGCGGAGTTCCCTGTGACTTACAAATTGATTTTCAGAGATGTGAACATATATAAATGACACAAATATGAGCGACAAGGTTTATTACAAGGTTCTTTTAGTTGACGATGACGAGAATTTTAGTGTATCGCTTCAACATCGAGCCGATACATATTATGGTTTAGACTTGTGCTTATGCAAATGTTGGGAAGATGCTCAAAAAGAGCTTTCCAATAAGAATAAATTTCTAGAATGGGATGCCATTATTCTTGATGCGAACTGCGTTTATAAAAAAGGAGAATCTGCCGATTTGGGATTTCTCACATTAGCACTAGGTGAATTGAGAGAACTATTTGGACTATATGGCTCATCAATACCGTGGTATGTGCTTACGGCAGGAGCAGGAGAAAAAGTAGATAAAAAGGATTTTAATAGCACAATGACCACGATAAAGCGCTATACTCGCGATAATGATTCTTGGGGCGAATTGCTTTATTTTAAGAATGATATTGATGAGGACAAACTATTTCAAAGCATTGCTGAAGTGGCACCAAAAAGAACAAGAAATCAAATCAAGCAACAATATCAGGAGGTGTTTGATGCAATGGAGGACTTTTTAAGTAGTAATGATGAAAATGTAATGATTGAAATACTAACGGCATTGCATTTCCCTGAAAGTCGGATAGATTTTAACCCAGACAAGGAGTATAATCGTCTCAGAAAGATTTTGGAGTCTTTGTTCCATAGTGCAAATCAGATTGGATTATTGCCAGATGAGTTCTTGACCAAAGAAGGGCAACGAAATCTTACAGATGCCAGTCGATATATGGCTGGTAAGGACCCCAAACATGTTCAATTTCGTTATGGTGATAAAGGAGAATACATCTTTCCTCCTATTATTGCAGATTCCGTCAGCAACATCCTATCCGTTACCAATACAGGTTCGCATATTGAAGTCCGTCAATCTAATTTGTTGTTTGGTTATGCGCTTCAGTTATGCGATGTAATAGTTTGGTTCTGCGATTATGCTAAAAGCCATAGCGACAAAGAAGCAAATTTGGCAAAATGCAAACCATTGAAAAATGAAGCCGATGCAGAACTGAAACAAAAACCATTATTTGAAGAATACGAAGGAAAGACCTTTCCTCTCGAATACGATAAAGATAATGACGTTTTTTATTGTGGATATTGTCTGTTGAAAAGAAACCAAAAAGAAGAAAATGTTGGAAAAATGGTGAAGCTTTCTGGTGTTGTAAAGAATAATAATCTTGGCCTTCCTTTTAAGAAGTTTACATGTTTTGCGACTAAAGTCGAAGTAATAGAATTGGAATAAAACCAGGATGTTTGCTGTAATTGTTTTTTTCATACTTTTGTCAGGCGTAATCAATTAGCACCATGAGCAAACTTGAAGAACTTTACAACACGATGAACTCGTTAAAGAATCTCAATTTACCAATTGATGAAAAACTGATGCAAGCAGTCAACGAGTTGGAAGAACAGATAATCAAAACAGAAGTGCTTCCTTCAATTACTAAGGATTTGGAACCTCGCTTGCGCCAAATCAAGCGAAAACTGGTTCTGGTTATTGATTATGACCCCGATGATGTTTTGAGCGTAAAACTATCTCGAAAAGTCAACATCTCCAAACTCATCGAAGGAAAGAACATTAACGATGGCTTTTCAAGTACCATTCCTCAAGAAAAAGTCCACAGGAGTTCTTCAAACAAATCCGAATCCAAAGGCTTAGTCGTGACTTATAGAGATGGAACTGAAATTTGTGAGCACACAGCCATTGATACATTTATTAAAGTATTAAGAAACATTGGTTTAAGCAAGGTGAAGAGTGTTGGCATTATGCACGGCGAGTATAATCTAGTTGATACGAAGAAACGACCTGAAACATCAAAAGTCACATGGCAACATAAAGTGGACGGGTATTATGTTTATGCTAATCTTTCCAATATGCAGAAAGTAAGCGATTTAAAAAAGATTTCCGACTATTTCCATCTTGGGATGGATGTAAGGTTTGTCGAATAGCATTTTACTTGGTTTTTAATTCTTCGGTTCCATCGGATTTCGCAATCCGCTAGCTGTGATTTTCCTAACTTAAAACAAAAACCCCAGCATCCAAAGAGGCAGTTTGGCTCCAATAGGCGATTCGATGTCGTCGGCAAAGATGTAGGAATCAGGCAAATCCGCTATTTGGGCAAAGCCTTTGTCCTTGCCACCAATTTCAAAATGGTACTTGGAATCCACCTTGAAGTCACCTTTGTCCTTACTATATTCAACAATGTGGTTTTCGGAAAGATGGGTGATGGCAAAGGTTTCGCGCGCCGTCCCGATTTCGACCGAAGTAGGACTTAACGCATAGAGCAGATTCGTGTTTTCGAGATAGACCTTGTCGGGTTTGGTGAGTTTGCCGATGCTTTTCTTGTCGGAATAGAGCAAGTTCAGCAGTTTGGCGTCGCCCATGTTTTTCAAATAGCCCACAACGGTATCTCTGCCAATCTTAATGGCGGCAGCCAATCGGTTGGCATTCACTTCGTAAGGCACACTTTCGGCAATGATGGAAATCAAGGCCTTGAGTTTTCGGGTGTAAGCCACATCGACCTTGCAAATCAAAGGGAGTTCGGTCTCCACGACATAGTTGACCACCTGTTCGATTCGCGTATAATAATCCTGTTGACCTTCCAAAAAGAAAGGATAGTAGCCATGTTGAAGGTATTTTTTGAACTGCTCGACAGGCTTACAATGTGCGATGACGGTCTGCCACAATTCGTATGGACGCGTGAGGATGTCCTCCAAAGTCCAAATAGAAAATTCAAGGTTTTCATAGAATCTCAATGCCTCTCGGAAGGATAAGCCCGACATAGTGTATTTGATGCATCGGCGCGACAAATCCGCATCACCAGCCAACAGGCTCAATAGCGACGAGCCACTGATAATCATTTTCAATTCGGGATAAAGGTCGTAAATCTCCTTGATTTCGCGGCTCCATCCTTCATATTTGTGGATTTCGTCGATAATAAGTCTTTCTCCGCCATTCATAACAAACTCTCCAGCAAGGTCAACCAAGGTTCGGCGAGAAAAATCGATGGTGTCGGCGGAACAGTACAACACTTTCCTGTCGTCAGGTTGGTAGTTCTGTTTGACGAATTGCTTGAGCAGTGTCGATTTGCCCACACCTTTGGCTCCTTGGATGGATAGCAGTCGGGCATCCCAATGCACACGGCTCATCATTTCCCTGACAATGTCCAACGAGGTTTTGGCAATCAATCGGTCGTGTTTTACAAATAGCGTTTCCATAGCAATATCTATATTTTGCCTGCAAAAATACAAAAATGTTGGTTATAGACAACATTTTTTACCTAAAACTGTTGGTTAAAGGAAACACTTTTCATTAAAAAGTGCTGGTTACAGGCAACAGAATCGGGTTTTTGAGGTTTGCTATAGAGGCGGATTGCAAATCCAATCGAACGGCCAGGACACTAACAGCTTTCTATCGTTTAACCACTTTCTTGAAAGCCATCCTTCCATCAGCAAATTGCACCTTCACCAAATACATCCCCGAAGGCAAACCTCTCAAATCCAAGTCAAAAACAGGACTTGAAGGGGAAATGTCCTGCAAAACATTACCCATCAAACCAACGATTTGGCAATGAGTAGCGTTTTCCGATAAGGCAATGTGAATCTTGCCCGAAGTAGGATTGGGATAAAGGGCAATATTTTGGTTTTCAATGAATTTGTCAATTTTTGTCAAATCGTCACCAATGGTCCAATTCTCGGCGAGGCTGTTGTCGGAGTTCAAGTCTTTGAGTTGGAGGTAAGGACCTTCGCCATCGGCTTCCATAGGCCAAGGTAGGCTATCTGAGTAATGCACCTGGTCGATGATGTTGCCCCAAGCGTCAGCCAGGACGAGGTTTTCCGACTTGTTGGAAAGTTTGCGCGTGTATTGCCCGAAAGGCGTTGTGTTGTAATACTCCGTGAACATCAACGAATCAGAGCAAAGCACAATAGCTTGTCGGCCAGCAATATGCGCATTGTCGGGAAACTGATAGGTAACACCCAACTCGCGGAAATAAACACCCGTCAAATCCACTTCCTCGTCGCCATTGTTGGTGATTTCGATGAATTCAAACAAGTCGCCATCGATATTCCACCAGTCCATGGGATGGTAATGGATTTTGGAAATGACCAAAGGTGGAAGGTCGACATCGGAACAGCCATCGAAGGAGCCAATGTTTTGGTTCAACCAGTTGGTACGCTGCTGGAGCCAGTTTTTCATATTGTTGACATACTGCGCGTGTTGGTTCATTTGGTTCCAGCGTTGGTTGTCTCGAGGAATGGCTTCAGCAATCAGTGCATCGATTTCGTCAATGCGATTGCAGACGAGATCGTAGTTTAGAGGCTGTCCTGACTCGGTCAACTCAAACCAGCGTTTGGCGAAATAGCAACGGAAGAGGTCGGTGTCAAACAAGTCTTTCCAGAATTTGGGACCGTTGTTATCCTCGTTGTTGAACTGCCACACATTGTACTTGCTACGGTTGC
>CAMJHP010000049.1 GCA_946405575.1 uncultured Bacteroidales bacterium
TTGCTCTTGCATTCCTAGTTCGCAGACAACCACGCTGCAAATCTAAGGTTTGCACAAATTTCTAGTTTATGAGCGAAATCGTTGTTAAGAACATCTCTATCGGAGATGAGTTGCTTATTGGTCAAGTGATTAATACGAATGCTGCCTGGCTGGGCGAGCATCTGTCGGACGCTGGTTTTCAGCTGGATTCCTCTTTGACCGTTGGTGATGCCGAAAAAGCCATCCTAGATGCTCTCAATGCTTGTATGGATGCCGATTTAGTGTTGGTGACTGGTGGACTTGGTCCCACAGCAGACGACATCACGAAACCAACAGTTTGCAAGTTTTTTGAAACCGAATTGGTGTTTTGCCAAGAGGCATACGACAATATTATTTCTCTTTTTAACCGTCGTGGCTTTCAGATGAGCGAGCGCAACCGTAGTCAGGCTATGCTGCCCAAGTCGTGCATATATATCCCCAACACTTACGGTACGGCACCCTGTATGTGGCTTGAAAAGAACGGTGCCGTTTTTGTCTTTATGCCAGGTGTGCCGTTTGAGATGAAAGGAATATTTAATGATGAACTGTTGCCACGAATTAGGAAAAAGTTCCATTCCGTGCCTTACGAGAAACGCATCGTTATGACTACAGGCATTGGCGAGTCATATCTGGCCGACCGTATCAAGGGCTGGGAAGATGCTTTGCCCGATTTTCTGTCCTTGGCCTATTTGCCCCAATATGGTATGGTGCGACTCCGCTTGAGTGGTAGACATGAGAATGCTGGTTTGCTCCGCGCTACTTTGGACAATGAAATCAAAAAGCTGACGGAATTGATTCCAGAGTACATCTTTGCTCTGCAGGATCAGCCTATCGAGAGAGTCGTATTTGACCTATTAATTAATAAAGGTATGACTTTTGCCTCGGCAGAGAGCTGTACTGGAGGTAATATTGCGCATGTGTTCACATTGATACCAGGTAGTTCAAAAGCATTCAAAGGAAGTGCGGTGACATACGCAACGCCTATGAAGACGAAAGTGCTTGGTGTGCCTGCGAAAACAATTGGGGAGTTTGGAGTAGTCAGTCAGGAAGTGGTGGAAGGTATGGCCAAGGGTGTTCGTGATCTGATGGAAGCCGACTTCGGTGTGGCCACAACGGGTGTTGCGGGGCCAAGTGGTGGCACGGAGGAGTTACCGGTGGGTACAGTGTGGCTTGGCTTGGCTTCGTCTACAGGTGTCATTTCCAAATGCTTCAATTTCGGCAAGGATCGTGAGAATGTCATTAACCGAGCGACAATAGCTGCATATGAGATACTAAGGGAAGGCATCTTGGCCAACACAGCTTCGTAGGGGCAAAAGAAAAATGATAGTAGATGAACAAATACAGTTTGCTAAAAGTCCAGAGGTCAAAGATATTGCAATTTAATTTTGAACTGTTACTTATGAAGACCATAGTAAGAACCCTAATCTTATTCAGCCTCGTGATTGTTATGGCATCATGCCAAAAAGAGGCTTCATCCTACAAGGCCAAGTTGAACATCAAGCCAGAGCCCTATGATCTCGAATTTGAACGTTACGAGGAGGTGCTCTTCAGCCTCGATACAGCTGACTTCCAAAACGAGTTGATGAGGATACAAAACCGTTACCTCGTCTTCCTCAGTGGTGACCTTAATGATCCCGCAGCCGTACAGTACCTTAAGGATTTTGCTACCGACCCGTTTAGTGTCCATATATATAATAAGGTGATGGCAGCATACCCTGACCTAAAGTATATGGAACCAATTGTGGAGGATGTGATGGCACATTTCCATTATTATTACCCAGAGATTCAATTGCCAACGAAAGTTTTTACTTGTGTGACAGGTGTGACAGCTGATGTACCAGCCGTTCAACTTTTTGACGATAAAATGGTGATATCTTTAGATTGGTATCTTGGCGACGATGAAATCTATGACCAAATCGGAATGCCGAAATATATGGCTTTGAGAAGGAATATGCATACCATGGCCAAAGATGTGGCTAAGGAATTGTATATGAATTATGTTTACCAATGGCGCAAACAGGGTAAGATCGTAGATGAAATGGTTTATAACGGTGAAATTGACTTCTTCATTGAAACTATGTGCCCTACGATGCCTGACAGCGTCTTGCTTGGTTATTCGTCAAAGCAATGGCAGTGGGCAGTGGAGAACGAAGGCGCAGTTTGGGCTGACATTGTGGGTAATCGAAGACTATACGATTCAAGTTTGGACTCGTATATAATGTTTTTCGGTGATGGGCCTTTTACTCAGGCTTATAGTAATGACGCGCCTTCACGCTTGGGTGAGTTTTTTGGATTGAACATCATTCGTTCTTATTTTTCGAATAATGAGATTACGCTTCAAAATCTGATGAACCGAAAGGATTTACAGAATATTTTTCAGGATTCAGGATATAAGCCAAAGAAGTAGTAATCAGTAATATACCCGACAGCAAACGACAACAAACGACTACTGTCGACAACAAACGTTTAATCAACGGCTTTTTCTTGACAAAGGTTGCATCTTTGCGGCGTAAATCTTTAAATGTAGTGAGTTATGCTAGTAAAAACATTCGGATGCGCCCTTTTCGGCATTGAAGCAATTCTGGTCACCATTGAGGTGAACATTGACAGAGGCATCAATTTCTATTTGGTAGGCTTGCCTGACAATGCGGTCAAAGAGAGCCAGCAGCGAATTCAGGCTGCTATCATTAATTTAGGGTATTACTATCCCCATAAAAAGATAGTAATCAATATGGCACCAGCCGACATCCGCAAGGAAGGGTCGGCTTACGACTTGCCGATTGCTATAGGTATTATGGCAGCTTCAGAGCAGGTGAGTGTTGATTTGTTGGATCGGTTTGTCATTATGGGTGAGTTGTCGCTCGATGGGACACTCAAACCTATCAAAGGGACATTGCCGATTGCCATCAAGGCTAAACAAGACGGTTTCAAAGGTCTCATTGTTCCCAAAACCAACGCATATGAAGCCGCCGTGGTGGAGGACTTGGAGGTGTATGGTGTGGAAAACATACACGAGGTCGTTTCCATCTTAAATGGTGAAAGTCAAATCAAACCTGTGACTGTTGACATAACGGAGTCGTGGCAAGATGTCTGCTGTGAATTCGATTTCAGCGATGTTAAAGGGCAGGAGAATATCAAGCGAGCTTTGGAGATTGCGGCCGCTGGCGGTCATAATGTCATTCTCATCGGCCCTCCAGGTAGTGGCAAGACTATGCTAGCTAAACGTATGCCCACCATATTGCCTCCTTTGACAATGGCCGAGGCTTTGGAGACAACAAAAATCCATTCCGTAGCAGGATTGATTGGACGCAATGCGGCATTAGTAAGGACGAGGCCTTTCCGTAGTCCTCACCATACCATCAGTGACGCAGGCTTAGTTGGCGGCGGTACCTATCCGCAACCAGGCGAAATTTCTCTTGCACATAACGGCGTGCTCTTTCTTGACGAACTCCCCGAATTCAAACGCACTGTCCTTGAAGTGATGCGTCAGCCTATGGAAGATAGAGTGGTAACGATATCTCGAGCCAAAATGACAGTGGATTTTCCAGCTAATTTTATGATGGTGGCGGCAATGAATCCCTGTCCTTGCGGCTATTATAACCACCCTGACAAAGAATGTACTTGCAAGCCAGGTATGGTGCAGCAATACCTTAATCGCATAAGTGGACCCTTGATGGACCGCATCGACTTGCACGTGGAGGTCGTGCCTGTTGCCTACAAAGATTTATCATCGAAAAGCAATGGTGAGTCGAGTGCTGCGGTGCGCGAGCGTGTTATCAAGGCAAGGAAGATTCAGGAGGAACGATATGCGGAGTATCCCACTATTCATGCCAATGCCCAAATGACCTCGCAACTCATCCAAAAATACTGCGAGTTGGACGAGGATTGCCGCACCATCCTCAAAAATGCCATGAATCGTTTAGGTCTCTCTGCTCGTGCATATGATAGAATCCTAAAAGTCTCTCGCACCATTGCCGACCTTGATGGTAGCGAAAACATCCAAACAGGGCATTTGGCGGAGGCTATTAATTATAGGAGTCTGGACAGGGATAATTGGGGTAGTTGAGTCACTCCTTCCTGTCTCGTCCGAACAACGCTCCAATCCACTGACGATTGAGCCGAGAAATGTTCTGCCGTTTGATGAGTTTCGGACACTCTGCCTCGCAGGCGTATGTGTTGGTGCAGCTGCCGAAGCCCAGTTCATCCATCTTGGCGACCATTTTTTTCACGCGGTCGGCAGCTTCGATTTGGCCTTGAGGCAACAAAGCCAAATGGCTGACCTTGGCACCCACAAACAACATCGCGCTGGCATTCTTGCAAGCCGCCACGCAGGCACCGCAACCGATACAAGAAGCTGCATCCATAGCCATATCGGCCTTGTGCTTCGGAATCGGGATGGTGTTGGCATCGGGGACTCCGCCCGTGGTGGTGCTGATGTAGCCTCCCGCTTGTATAATCTTGTCGAATGCAGAACGGTCCACCACAAGGTCGCGGATGACGGGGAAAGGCTTCGCACGCCAGGGCTCAATCCAAATATCATCGCCGTCTTTGAACTTGCGCATGTGGAGCTGGCAGGTGGTGATGCCGTCGTCGTTGCCATGCGGGCGGCCGTTGATATAGAGTCCGCACATGCCGCAGATGCCCTCGCGGCAGTCGTTGTCGAAGCACACGGGATGGGCGATGCGGTCGTTGATGAGCCGCTCGTTCAAGATATCAAGCATTTCGAGAAATGAGCAGTCGGGACGGATGTTGTCAATCTCGTATGTCTCAAAATGACCTTTGGCCTTTGCGTTCTCCTGACGCCAGATATGTAATGTGAATTTCATAATTTTTCGTTTGTAGGGCTGCCACAGTATGGCAGCCTACATTCAATTATTTATAATTCCGATTTGCAATTGTAATATGTTCATAAACCAACGGTTCTTTCTCCATGGTCTCGGGCTGACCGTGACCTTGGTATTCCCATGCGGCCACATACATAAAGTGTTTGTCGTCACGGAGGGTCTCACCGTCAACGGTCTGGTGTTCAGTGCGGAAATGGCCACCGCAAGACTCCTCACGGTGTATGGCATCGTCGATGACAAGTTGTGCCAGCTCGAAATAATCTTCCAAACGGCAGGCTTTCTCCAACTCTGGGTTGAACTCATTGGCTGTGCCAGGGATGAAAACGCTCTTCCAGAATTCGTCTTCCAGTTCTTTAACCATTTGTTTAGCCCTAGTGAGGCTTTCGGTGTTGCGTGCCATACCGCAGTATTCCCACATAATTTTGCCTAAACGTTTATGGAAATCATCGACGGTCTGTAGAGACGTGGCGCGGCGCGTCTCTACACGTCCGATTTCCATCAAACGGTTGATGCGTTGCCGCACAGCCTTTTCTGCCGCATCAAATTCAGGAGATGCTGATGAAATCTTGCCCACATAGATTTGGTCGGCGAGGTAGTTTTGTAGCGTGTAGGGCAGTACGAAATAACCATCGGCCAAACCTTGCATTAATGCAGAGGCACCGAGGCGGTTTGCGCCGTGGTCGCTGAAGTTGGCCTCACCAGCGGCAAAGAGTCCGGGAATGGTGGTCTGAAGCTCGTAATCAACCCAGAGCCCCCCCATGGTGTAGTGGATGGCGGGATAAATCATCATAGGAGTCTCGTAGGGGTTCTCGTCAGTGATTTTTTGATACATTTGGAACAGGTTGCCGTATTTCTGCTCCACGGTCTCTTTGCCTAAATGTTGAATGGCATCAGCGAAGTCGAGGTAGACGGCATAGCCTGTGCCTACCCCATAGCCTGCGTCGCAGCGTTCTTTGGCAGCACGGCTGGCCACATCGCGCGGGACGAGGTTACCGAAAGCGGGATAGCGGCGCTCCAGATAGTAGTCCCGGTCCTCTTCGGGTATTTCAGTGGGTCTGAGCTTACCAGCACGTATAGCTTCGGCATCTTCTTTCTTCTTAGGAACCCAGATGCGGCCGTCGTTGCGCAGGCTCTCGCTCATCAGCGTGAGTTTGCTCTGGTAGTCGCCGTGGACGGGGATGCAGGTCGGGTGAATCTGCACGTAGCAGGGGTTGGCGAAGGCCGCTCCCTTGCGGTGGCATACCCATGCTGCGCTGCCGTTGCTGTTCATAGCATTGGTGGAGAGGTAATAGAGGTTGCCGTAACCGCCAGTGGCCAATACCACGGCATGAGCGGCATAGCGTTCCAAGTCACCGGTGACGAGGTTGCGGACGATGATCCCGCGAGCGCGACCGTCAACCACCACTAAATCCATCATCTCGCTGCGGGTGTGCAGTTTCACCGTGCCTCGTGCAATCTCACGGCTCAAGGCACCGTAGGCACCGAGAAGCAACTGCTGTCCTGTCTGGCCTTTAGCGTAAAAGGTTCTGCTGACCTGTGCGCCGCCAAAGGAACGGTTGTCGAGCAGACCACCATAATCGCGGGCGAAAGGTACACCTTGGGCCACACATTGGTCGATAATTGCGCCGCTGACCTCGGCCAGGCGGTACACGTTGGCCTCACGGGCGCGATAGTCGCCGCCCTTGATGGTGTCACGGAAAAGACGTTCCACGCTGTCGCCGTCGTTCTGGTAGTTCTTGGCCGCATTGATGCCGCCTTGTGCAGCGATGCTATGGGCGCGGCGCGGTGAGTCCTGGATGCAGAATATGTCCACATTGAAGCCCAAGGCACCAAATGAAGCGGCTGCCGAGGCTCCAGCCAATCCGGTACCGACTACGATGATGTTGAGTTTGCGTTTGTTGGCTGGGTTGACCAGCTTTTGCGAGGATTTATAGTTGGTCCATTTCTCAGCGAGCGGACCTGCTGGTATTTTAGAGTCAAGTTTCATTTTTATCATTTTTGACTTTGAGACTTCGGGACAAGGGATTTCGGGACGATTGTCCCAGTCTCGTCGTCTTGCGTCTCGTGTCATAATTATAGTCCGAAATAAACCCCAATGACCACAATAGTGAACATCAGGCACACTCCCCAAGTGTAGATTTGGCCAAGTATCTCAATGGCGCGGCTGTATTTGTAGTTGTATAGACCGAAAGTTTGGAAAACGGCAGCGAAACCATGTCGCAGGTGGAACCAAACGACGGTGAAAAACACCAAGTAGGAAATGACGATGTGCAAGATCTTGAATTTCTCGCGGGCTTGGTGGTAGAAGTCAGGCTCAACTTCAAGCCCAGCGGCCTCAAGGAAAGCCTTGTCTTCTTTGTCGAAGTTGGTGAGCCAGTTGCCTTTGGCGGAGTATTTTCCGTGTTGCTCTGCATAATTGGCAGCATCTGGTTGTGTAGCGTTTAACGCTACAACCTTTTCTGCTTTGGTCATGTATTTGCCTTTCACCCATCCGCTTTTCACGAAATAGAAGTCGGTGAAGTGTAAGATGAGGCAGGCGAAGATGAGGATGCCCGTCCAAACTTGCAGTTTTGAGCCTGTGTGAGTTTTGGAACGTGTGGGTTTCTTGTAGCTCACAGGACGGGCCATCTTGTTTATCACTGCTAGCCAAATAGCCAAAATCGCGTGCAGCAGTAGTGCGGCAAGAAGGCCAATCTCGAACACCTTGATGATGGAGTAGGTGCCCATGAAGTGGCAAAAAGCGTTATACCATTCGCCGTCGTCGTGTCTTAAAATGAGCAGGTTGGCGCTGGCGTGAAACAGCAGGAAGAAACTCAAGAAAGCACCTAAGGCGCCGACAAGGATTTTCTTGGAGATGGAATGAATCTTTGGTATATTCATTATGATAAGTTTTTCAGTTTGTTATTTCTTAGGTGCTCCTCCACCAAAGTCATCATACAAGATGTTTTCGGGTGCCACACCCAAATTGTCAAGCATGTTGACCACGGCAGCACTCATTAGGCCGGGACCGCACATATAATACTCGATATCCTCGGGTGCTTTGTGGCCTTTCAAGTAGGTGTCAAACATCACATTGTGTACAAAACCAGCGGTATAAGGTACTCCAGCCGCATCGGCGGCAGGGTCGGGACGGTCCAAAGCTAAGTGAAAATGGAAGTTAGGGAAGTCTTTCTCAAGTTGACGGAAGTCGTCGAGATAGAAGACCTCGTTCAAGGCACGGGCACCGTAGAAATAGTGCATCTCGCGGTCTCTGACATTCAAGGTGCGGGTCAGGTGCATAATTTGTGCACGCAAAGGTGCCATGCCAGCACCGCCGCCAATCCAAATCATTTCTGGCAATTGTGTAGGACTGTCACATTGTGGCAGCCGTACATTATTGGCCGAATGATCCTTGACGTGAAATTCCCCATATGGCCCCGACATCAATACCTTGTCGCCAGGTTTCAAAGAAAAGATATACGACGAGGCAATGCCTGGATTGACATTTATGAAACCTGAACGGTCAGGCTTGAAAGGCGGTGTAGCGATGCGCACGGTGAGCATAAAAACATCACCCTCGGCGGGATAGTTGGCCATGGAATAGGCGCGCACCGTCGGCTCGGTATTGACGCAACGAAGGTCAAACATTTTGAACTTCTCCCAAGAGGGAAGGTATTCGGCACCAATGAGTTCTTTGTCGAAGTCGGCATAACTAATGTTGAACTTAGGGATGCGGATTTGGGCATAGGAGCCAGGGATGAAGTCCATATGTGCGCCTTCGGGCAGTTGTACCTTGAATTCCTTGATGAATGTGGCCACATTGCGATTGCTGACCACCGTACATTCGTATTCCTTGACATTGAGTACCGATTGCGGCACAACGATTTTCAAGTTTTCTTTCACCTTCACCTGACAGCCTAAACGCCAATGTTCTTGGATTTGTTTGCGGGTGAAGAATCCAACTTCGGTGGGCAAGATGCTACCACCGCCTTCCAACACACGGCATTTGCACTGGCCGCAGTTTCCTTTGCCACCGCAGGCCGAAGGCAGATACACTTTCTGTTCGGCCAGCGTGGCAATCAGCGTGTTGCCCGTCGGGACGGTCAGCACTTTGTCGTCGTTGATGGTGATTTTCACCTCACCTTTGGGCATGAGTTTGTTGCGCACCCAAAGCAACAAGGCAACGAGCAGAAGCACGATGCCCAGGAAAACGGCGATGCTGAGGATTATAGTGGAAGTAATGCCCATGGTTTCAAACTGCAATGCCAGTCAACATTACGTCCTCATAAAGCGGTGACCATTGGTCTTCTATCATTAGGACAGGCTCTATGCGTAGATTCACCTTGCGCACGTTACGATTAAGAGCTATGGATAGTTTTAGCCAATCACCTTCAAGCGTAGGAATGATAACAGCAACATCAATATCACTCCAAGGATTGGCGTTCCCTTTGCTATAAGAGCCGTAGAGATACACCTTTGCCTTACCATCGAAAAGCGGTGCAATGGCTTGCTTGTATTCTCTTACAATGTCAAGAGCCTCGTCTTGAGTCAAAACTTTTGGAGTATCCATTGCTTGAAAAGTTTGGTTTTCTCTATAATATCAAGGCTGACCTGCTCATTCAAATGGGCTGCCAGATTTTGCTTGTATTCAGGATAGCGGGCTTCAATGTTCATGGGCACCATGAAGTCAATGAATTCCAATTGTTCTTCGGTCATTTGATCCAACAACCCACAACTATCGAGCAGTTTGATATGGCTGTGGATGTATGGTGGCGTGTCGTCTCGAGTTGCAGTCCAATAGGCTTTGAGCAACTTTTCAATGACTTGATGGCACATAAAAGCCACATAAAGCCAATGTTTTGTCAAGTGCATGTCCCCAGCAACGGCAAGGTCTTCGTCTGCAATATCAAGCCAGTATTGGACTTTTTCTTGTTTTTCCATTTTTATAGTGTTTCTGCTTGCAAAATTAGAAAAAAAAACAGAAACTGCTTTCATAAACATTTGTTTTGTATTTTTGCGTCGATTGTTGTAGTGGTTAATAATCGTTTATGGAAACTAAAAGTGAAATTTTGGATTTTATTCTAGGATTATCAACGGATGTTGAAAGAAAGAGTACTTTACAATTGGCCTTAGAGCAGGCTCGACATTTAATTGGTTATGATAATGCACAAGGAATTAACCGATGCTGTTTTGAGACGAGAAATATAGAGGCCATAATCAATGAAATGAAGGATTTCTGTTCTGACGAATCTTGTTTATTGGGTGCATTGACTTTTTATCTGATCGCATTAGATTGTTTAGGATGTATTTTTGTGAAATCTAAAGGAAATGATAGAATAACTAAATTGTTAGAAGAATTTGATATTGAATGTTTTAAAGACTTATCTTCCAAAAAAGCAGTGCAAAATCTACGAGATTCTTTATGCCACAATTTTGGATTGGCAAACAGAAGCAATAAATATGTTTTGTGCTATGATAATGGTGGTAATAATGATATTTTCGGTATGATACCGAAAGCAGAAAAAACTGATTGGTCAGATAAACAAATTGAACATCAAACTGTGATTAATGTTTTCCAATTATGTAGAGCTTTCGAGGATACTATTAGTGTGATAATTAGAAAATACAAAGAAGGTATAATTACAAGTAATATAGAAAATGATGAGTTGAAAGCAAGATTCACAATTCTGTTTTCACATTGAAGCACAAGTTATTATATTCTAAATATTATATTCACTCCAAAAAAGCCAATTAAACTCAATAAAATATGAATAATTATAAGATTATACTGACAATTCTACTTGTATTTTCCCTTTTTCTAATAGGATGCAATAAAGATACCGATGGAAACGAAGATAGGATACTTTCAATTGAAGAAACAGTTAACGGTGAGGGTAAAGTTGTTTTAGAAGTTTGTTTTCAGGATGAAAGTAAAATGTATTTTAGGCTTATGTCTCCTAATACGGTAGAGGTGGCGAATCGAATTGCTTATTACGGAAATAACAGCAGTGAAGGTTATCAGTATAGAGGTAATGTCACCATACCTTCTACGATAACCCATAAGGGTACAACTTATAGTGTCGTAAGAATTGGGGCTTCAGCTTTTGAAGGAAATACTTTGATAGGATCTGTTGTTATGCCAAATACTATTAGTGTAATCGATTATAGTGCGTTTAAGGATTGTATAAATCTTTCGGAAGTTGTTTTAGGAGAGTCAACAAATATAATTGGAGAGTTTGTGTTTTGGGGATGTGAAAAACTTAGTTCTATAGTGTTCCCAAATTCCTTGACTTGTATTGGGATGGCTTCATTTAGGAATTGTTATGGGTTAACTTCAATAATAATCCCCAATTCAGTTATTTCAGATGATCAAATCGGGGACGGTACAATTGGGTCTTATTTTGCTTTTCAAAACTGTATAAACTTATCCAATGTGACAATTGGGTCTTCTGTAACATCGTTATTTGGAACGTTTAGCGGATGTACCAAATTAACGACAGTTAATTGTCTGCCAACCGTTCCACCAGCAAATGGAGGTGCTTTTATTGATTGTCCGCTTGAAGTGATTTATGTGCCGAATGAAAGCGTCAATGATTATAAAACAGAAGAAAGTTGGAGCCAATTTGCTGACATTATTGTTGGGATGTAGTATTTTATTGATAAATACTTAAAGTTTAATTCCCATAAACGCCATAAAAGCGATTCCCATCAAACCTGTGATAATGAACGAGATGCCTACGCCCTGAAGGCCTTTGGGAATCTTGGAATAACGCAGTTTCTCTCGGATGGCGGCGATGGCCACGATAGCCAGCAACCAGCCTATGCCTGAACCGAGACCGAACACAGCAGCCTCGCCTACATTGCTGAAATCGCGCTCCTGCATAAAGAGCGAACAACCCAAGATAGCACAGTTTACCGCAATCAGAGGAAGGAAGATGCCCAAGGCGGAATAGAGCGAGGGTGTAAAGGTCTCAATCACCATTTCCAAGATTTGCACGATGGCTGCAATGATGGCGATGAATATGATATAAGTCAGAAAACTCAAGTCGACAGTGGCCAACTTCGGGTTGATCCAAGCTAATGCCCCAGGTGCCAACAGGTATTTGTTCACCAAATAGTTGACGGGAACGGTAACCACCAGCACAAAGGTCACGGCCAGTCCCAACCCCGCGCTTGTCTTGACGGTCTTCGAAACGGCAAGATACGAGCACATACCCAAAAAGTATGCGAAAATCATGTTGTCGACGAAGACCGATTTTATGAAGAGGTTAAAGAGTTCCACGACTGTTGAATTGTTGATTGTTGAATTGTTTAATTGTTGTTGGAGTCTTGCATTTCGGGGTGACGTGTCCGCTGTATCCAAATGATGACACCGACCACGATGAGTGCCATCGGTGGCAGAATCATCAACCCATTATTCTGATACCCAGCTTCGTAGAACGTCTGCGGGATGACCTGATAACCCAAGAGCGTTCCTGAACCTAACAACTCGCGGAAGAATGCCACGATGAAGAGGATTACGCTGTAACCCAATCCGTTGCCCAATCCATCCAAGAACGATTCCCGTGGGTTGTGCGACAAGGCAAAAGCCTCCAATCTACCCATTATGATGCAGTTAGTGATAATAAGACCCACATAAACAGAGAGTTGCTTGCTGACATCGTAGGCGAAGGCTTTAAGGAATTGGTCAATCATAATGACCAAAGTTGCCACGACCACCAGTTGCACGATGATACGGATGCGGTTGGGGATACCCTTGCGCAGCAGCGAGATGATGAAGTTCGACAATGCTGTCACCACGGTCACAGAGGCTCCCATCACCAAGGCGGGTTTCAGCTGGGCGGTCACGGCCAAGCACGAGCAAATACCTAGCACCAACACGGTGACAGGGTTGGTCTTGCGCAGGGGTTCGATGAGGAGTTTCTTGTAATTTGCCATACTTTTTGGGTTTAATTACGTTACAAATCCTTTATTAATCGCACCGAATGACAGTTCTCTTGGCAATAGTCATCGGTAATATCAACGCCGCATTGTTGAATGCTCAAGAAATCGACTTTGTTGTCTTCTCTAATGGTTGAAGTCCAATAGTAACCACCACATGAATAACGGAAAACGCCATAACCGTAACGGTATCCTCCACATGGAAGAAAAACAGCTCCTTGAGTCTCCATCGCTGAGAACTCTTGGGCGGTATATGCGTTGACCTTTATAAATAACTCAGAACCAAATCCATATGCGGCACCGCAACAAAAACTTAGGCCTGAAGGAAGTTGAAAAGGGTCCGAAAGCACAATAAGTCCATTCACACCTGCAACTTGTGCCAAACCGTATTTTGAGTCAGCATTTTCGCGATCATAGAAGAGATAATGCCATTCTTCTGTGGTGGGCATCCGCCAATCAGTACCTAGAGGATTCCTTTGAGCAGTCTCCCAATTGAAAAGGTCAATAAAACCACCATAAGTATTACCAATATATTTGTTGCTTTCACCAGTGACATCGTATTGCTTTTCAGCTATTTTCCATATTTTAGAGAGCGGACAATATTGTAGGTTGCCTTTGCTGAAGGCAACTTTCTTAGTGGGGGAGATTGAAAAGATATTAGTGGTGATCATACAGGAACTTGTTTATTGAATGGGAGGAAGTTTCTGGAAATAGGGTGCGTAGCTTTCTGAAGTTTTGTTTATCATCTCTCTGACTCCATTCGAAGTCTTTGTGGCACCTGTGATGGCATCGAATTCAATGGGGATTGGGCTGCCGTTGTCTCTGATTTGTTTGCCTGCAAACTGGCCTTGAAATTTCTCCGTGGTAATCTCTCCTCCTAAGCCTGGCGTCTCCGATTTGTGGCCGAAAGTGGCACCCACCACGGTCTTACCATCGGCGGCGATGGCAAGGTAGCCCCATATGGGACCCCAAAGTCCGTTGCCCTGCATAGGTATGACGCAGGTTTGGCGGTCGATGACAAAGACTGGCAGACCTTCTTCGCTTTCAGTGGGGTTTCCGTTTTCGTCCAACAGGAACTCCGAAGTGCAGTGCTTCTCGAAGAGTAGTGCCGCATTATTGGCATTGACATCAGGGATACCGGCTGCCGTAAGGATGTTAATGCGCTTCTCGTTCTTCTCGTTGCGGTTTTGGAAGGGTTGTAGCCACAATGCCGTCACCGTGAGCAATATGGCGACAATTACCACTAAAATAGTGGCATACATAAAGATATGTCGGTTGCTGTTGATGTCTTTTTTCATCGGGTAGTGGTTTTGTGTTGTAGAATGGCACGTTTCTGTCGCATCTTGATGTTGCGGGCAACGACGCAATGGTCAATGAGCGGGGCGAAACAGTTCATCAATAAAATACTGAGCATCATGCCTTCGGGATAGGCTGGATTGATGACACGCAGCATCACGGCAAAGATGCCGATGAGCAGACCATAGATCCACTTGCCGATGTTGGTCTGAGCCGCCGTGACAGGATCGGTGGCCATAAAGACCGCACCAAACATAAAACCGCCTATCAGGTAATGGTAGTAAAATGGCAGTTGCATATATTCGTTGGTGCCTATGGCATTGAACAGCAGTCCTATGAGGCCGCCACCTAAGACAACGGAGAGCATAATGCGCCAGCTAGCGATACCCGTTAGCAATAAAATAATGGCACCCAACAATATAGCAATCACCGATGTTTCACATGTGGAACCAGGAATGGTGCCGATAAACAAATCCAGAGCGGAAGCCGAGGGTCGTATCCCAGCAGCCAGTTCCGCCAAAGGCGTGGCACTCGTAATGGCATCAGTACCCCATAAGTCGTTGGCAATCCAAACATTGTCGCCCGACATTCGGGTGGGATAAGCGAAGAATAAGAAGGCACGTGCCACTAAAGCGGGGTTGAGGAAATTCATACCCGTGCCGCCAAAGACCTCCTTGCCGATGATGACGGCAAAAGCAGTAGCAAGAGCAAGTTGCCACAACGGTGTCGTGACAGGCACAATCATCGGAATGATGAAACCTGTGACTAAGAAGCCTTCGTTCACTTCGTGTTGACGTATCTGTGCAAAGGTGAACTCAATGCCCAAGCCGACGATATACGACACCGCTAGCATAGGAAGCATCCTTAGGAAACCGAACCAGAGGCAGTACCACCAACTGGCAGTCGTGCCTAATTCATAAGGCCAATTCGTTGTATGGAGCGAGGTCTGATAGCCGATGTTCCACATACCAAAGAGCATAGCTGGGACAAGGGCGATGACCACTGTAATCATAGCGCGTTTCAGGTCGACGGCATCGCGCACATGACAGCCGCGCTTAGTCACCCGATTGGGAGTGAAAGCAAAGGTCTCGAAAGCTTCAAAGGTGCTCTGAAGCCAAGCGAATTTGCCGCCCTCCACAAAATTTGGCTTGATTTTGTCGATGAAATGACGCAAGTTGTTGAACATCACATAGCCTCCTTTCTCAGTTTCTCCAATGCCTCTCGGATGATGGTTTGGATGTCGGTTTTTGAAGTGTCGATGAACTCGCAAAGTGCGAAGTCCTCGGGCTCAACCTCATAGATACCCAGGTTCTCCATCAGCTCGATGTCGCCGATGATGCAGGCTTTGATGAGTTGTGTGGGGTAGATGTCGAAAGGGAATACCCGTTCGAAGTTGCCCGTGAAAACCAAAGGACGCTCGTCACCGTGGGTGTTGGTATCGAATTTCCAAAGGTTCTCGAAGCGCGGTAGCTTCATTCCCAATGGCTTAAACGTACTCTTTGGCATGAAGCCACTGAGGAAGGTCCGCGAAAAGCTAAACTTTCTGAAACCCGGCATCAACCAACCCATAAAGTCATAGTAGTTGCCTTCAGGGATGATGCTTACCAAGTCATCGTAAGCCCCAAGAAAGCCGTTCGTGGCGATTTGCGTGCCACTTAAAATGTCGCCTGAGATAATGCGGTTTTCCTTTGCGGAATCAATAGCATTTATCTTGGGGTATTCAATGTTAAGCAGTTGTGCCTTAGTGATTTCTGCCAAGCAAGCTCCAGCCTTAACGCGGTAATAATGCGGGTTCTTGATGTTAGGTCCAACCACTGCGATGACCTTTTCAGGATAGTAAACTCCTGTGGCGACCAATTCACCCAACACGGCCACGTCTTGCAGATTCATTGTCCAAACGACCTCACCTTTATTTATTGGGTCAATATGGGCAATTTGTGCGCCGATGTTGCCCGATGGGTGAGGACCCTTGATGAAATGGATGTTGAATTGTTGATTTGTTGAACTATTGAACTGTTGGGCAAGAGGCTGATTGGGGCGGAAGCTAATATGGACTTTCCCATCCGTCAATTGCGTCAAGGCCTCAAAGCCTTTTTTCAGCCACTCTTCTTTGCCTTGCATAACAAAATCGTAATCAGGTGCGAGAGGTGCGCTACTGAAAGCGCTGACGAAGATTGCCTTGGGTCTGTCATCAGGGTCGGCCACCGTGCCGAAAGGCCGCTGGCGCAGCGTGGTCCAAAGGCCGCATTGCAGCATAGCTTCTTTGATTGCATCTGCAACCATTGGAGTTGGCGAGGACTTGCAATCCAATCTTGCCGAACCAAAGGATTTGAAATCTGCCTCAACAACTACCTCCATCAATTTCCGTTTCTCACCTCTCACAATGGCTTTCACTTGCCCGCTGACTGGCGAAGTGAAACGTATGCGTTCATCGTGTTTGTTCACAAATAAGGCATCACCTATGCTCACCTTGTCGCCTTCCTCAACAACCAAACGAGGTGCGAGCCCCACAAAATCAGTGGGTTTTACTGCATAGGTCAAGATACTCCGCGCATCTGTGAGGCACAACTCTGCCGCTCCACCGATGGGGAGGTCAAGACCTTTTCGTATGTTGATGGTGTCTTGCATATTTCGCGAGGCAAAAATAGGAAATAGTTGTGTAATTTCCGAAATAATATTAGTTTTGCACCCAATACATTGATGTTTAATCTAATAACTCCTATTGCTATGAAGAAACTCATTGCTTTCGCTGTCCTGCTGTCGGCCTTGACGACGGCTTTTGCCCAACCAGCCCATTACATCACATTCAACGGCACTGACCAATATATGGTCATTCCACATCATGAAGACTTCAACATTGCTGCCGATCAAAGCTTCACGGTCACGGGGTGGGTGCGCAACGAGACCTATACCAGTTATCCACGCTATGTCTGCAAACGCGATATGTCGGTGCAAGGTGCCGGCAGTGAACGCACGGGGTATGAGTTCTTTGGCACGGGCAGTGCGGGCCAGTCGCTGGGGCTCAACACGCCTACTGCGACTTCGGGTCATGCTTTGTCGATCTACACGGGTGTCACGGTGCCGGCAGGGGAGTGGATGCACTTCGCTTTGGTTGTGGACCGCATCAACAACGAGATTCGGATTTATCATAATGGACAGACCAACAACAATTGGGCGGCGGTGGTGAACGACTGGGCTGTCACCAACACACATAATGTGTTCGTCGGGGCAGGCAACAGCGGTGGAGTGCCTACCAACTTTTGCAACGGCTCTTTTGGCAATGTGAGATTTTACCATATGGCATTGGACGCTGACGAGATTAATATTGACATGGGTGCGGATGATTTATATGATATAAGTTTTTATATGGCAGAACACTTAAAAGCCGCTTATGAATTCTCTGCAATCTGGGTCACTGACAACATTTTGCCCGACCTTTCGGGGCATGGTCACGATGCACAACTGGTTAATTTCAATTTTGGCGGTTCTGGGATATGGAATGTTACCTTGACCCAAGACACGCGTAAGACGGGGCGTGGCAATGAAAATGATGTGCTACTCAAGGCAGCGGTGGCTGTGGACGGTATTGACGTTAGTGCCGAGGTTGAACTGCAATCCATAACCTTGAATCTTGAGGGAACAACGGATTTGAATGATATTGAAGAAATCAAGGTCTATTCTACGGGCTTTGCCAATAGTTTCGATGAACGCCATCCTCAAAACGCCACTTTGCTTGGTAGTATAGAACCTGCTTCGAGTGACTTGACCTGCAACCTCGAAGGCAACCTCTTTACTGGCACCAACTACTTGTGGGTCGTGGCACATGTAGCAGACAATGCTACTGAGGGCAACATGATTGATGTTTCACTGAAGTCGATTACCACGACGGAAGAGACTTATGAATTGGTTAATCCTTCGCCCGCTGGTAGCCGTGAAATCATTCTTGCACATACCTTATTATTGCAGCCAGGTGATTATAACTCAACAAATTATCGCATTCCTGCCGTCATCACAGCAAAGGACGGCAGCATTGTGGCGGTCACCGACAAGCGCAAATACAACGAAGGTGACCTGCCCGAGGACATTGACATTGTCTGCAACCGCAGTACCGATGGTGGTCACACTTGGAGCGAGCCTTACACTATAGCTTTGGGAACGGGTGTCAACCATGGCTTCGGTGACTGCGCCTTGGCATGGAGCAACGATGACAATGGCCTCATCGCAGGTTTTGTGGGAGGTCCCGGATTGTGGTATTCCACCCCATCGAATCCGATCCGCACCTATATCTGTAAGAGTTATGACAACGGTCAGACTTGGACGGAGCCCGAAGACATCACCCACTTCATCTTTGGCGACAACTGCATCATCCCTGAGCAGCGCACTTGGCGTGCCTCATTCTTCGGTTCGGGCAATGGCTTGCGCACCTCCACGGGTCGTATCATGTTTGTGGCTGCCATTCGTGAGACTACAGCACAGGTACTCTACAACTATGCCGTTTATTCCGACGACAATGGCCAGACCTGGCATGTGTCGGGTCGTGCTTCCACCTCGGGCGACGAGGCCAAGGTCACGGAGTTGGTCGACGGCCGCATCCTAATGAGTATCCGTCACGCGGGCAACCGCTGGTACAACATCTCCGAGGACGGTGGTGAGACTTGGCAGCCTACCACTTCTACTTGGTACGACATCACCGCGCCAGCGTGCAATGGCGATATGATTCGCTATACCTCCGAAAACCAAGGCCACGACAAGAACCGACTGCTCCATTCGGTGCCATACGGCAACTCACGCACCGATGTAACGGTCTATGTAAGTTACGATGAGGGTGAGACTTGGCCGGTGAAGAAGTGCATCGTGCCCTACAGCTCGGCCTATTCTTCGCTTTGTATTCTGCCCGATGGCACCATTGGACTCTATGTCGAGGAAGCCTACGCTGGCGCTTCGGGCTATTCGACGGTGTTCTACAACTTTAGCCTCGAATGGCTCACTGATGGTAACGACAGCTTTGACCCGACGGGAGTGGTTGAAAATCAAATACAAACGGAATCATTGAAGGTTTATCCCATTCCTGCTTCCTCGTTCATCACGATTGAAACCGAGGGTATTAAGACCATTAACATTTACAACGCATTGGGTCAGCTCGTTAAGTCTGCATCTACCAAAGGAGTTTCGGAAGTTCGCTTAGATGTTTCTGAATGGGCTTCGGGGGCGTATCTGGTTGAAGGTGTAAATGGTAATGGCTTCAAAAGAGTAGGACGATTTGTGAAGTGAATTTGGCATTTTCCGCCCGTTTGCGAAGTTCTTCAATAGTTTCTCCTTATCCAATACCCTAAGAAACGGTCGGCAACGGAATAGATTTTTGATCTGCCGTTGTCCTCGTAGGTCAGTAATTGGTCTTCTAGAAGTGTGGATATGGCGTATTGGACTGAACTTGCTGATTTGAGAGCATGCTTTTTGACAAAAGCAACCGACGTCACACCACTGGCTTTCCCTTCTTTGGCGATTGCAACAAGCGTTTCCTTTTGCTTGTAGTTGAGTTTGTTCATGATGTTTGAGAAAGAACGCTCCCGTGTATCCAACAATTCTTCCATGGCATTCCTGATGTCTTCCTCATCCATCGTCTTTTGTGGATTTGAGTTGGCGAAAGCATTATGAAGGATATGGTGGACATAATAGGTGTGCCCTTCAAACAGGTCGTAAGCGAGGTTTGCTGCATCTGTGGTGATGGCTCTGCCCGCATTGATGATTTGTTGTATAGCAAAGCTTGTGTAAATCTCCTTGGGTATCCTTTCCAAGTGGAATTGTTCCGTGCTGTTGTAAAAGGGTCTTGCGGCGGAGTTGAACATGTTTTCGAGGATATGTCGGTTGCTGCCCGCGAAGATGAACAGACAGTTGTTCATGCGTTGGATATAGGTGCGGAGCAGGGCTTCCACATTTTTTTCAGGATAATTGGTAATCTGTTGAAACTCATCGATGGCGAAGATGCAAGACTTGTCGGCCTTTTCCAGATAGTTGAATATTTCTTGGAGAGTAAGTTCTGGATTATTAATGTCGCCTAATTTGACATCGAATGAGGGGGTGCCAGTCACGGGATCGTAGCCCAGACTACCAGTCAGCGACTTGATGGTGTTGAGGAAAAATTTCAAGGCTTTTTTCCCTTTCGGAACCAGATTTGAATAGATTTCCTTGCTGAGAAAGAGCACCATTTCGTGGAGACTTGTGGTGGGAAAAATGTCAACATAGAAGGTGTGGAAGGCTGTTTTGATGGCGGGTTGCTCGTACACATGGTAAATAAGCTGCGTCTTTCCCATTCTCCTTGCGGAAGTCAACAGAATATGGGCCTTGTTCTCAATGATGCGGACAAGCTGTTGTGTCTCTTTCTCTCGGTCGCAGAAATAGGGTTCAGGGATAATGCCAGTGATGAAAAATGGATTCGTCATAACGTTTCAATTTTCTTGCAAAGATACAAAATTTTTCAATTATACAAATTCTATTATAGAAATTCTATATTAAAATTCTGCAATGATTTCGAAAAATGAATCTTTTTCCCGTTTTGTTTCTTTCTTTTTTCTGTTTTTGCAAATAAATCAATTCTGTTTCCTTGTAATTACTTTAAAGGACAAAGAAATGATATGAAAGATTATCTTGGCAGAAAATATGGCTGTCATTAGGAAGGTGTTACGCTAAAGTTCGATTGAAGTGGTAAAGATAAATGATCTGACTTATAGGATTATAGAAACGAAGAATTGAATTATTAAACAATAAATTACATGAAAGTAAACAAGTTACTAGTGCTATTACTTGCCATTTGTTGCATAATAATGGTAGGGTGCAAAAAAGAAAACGGAAATAGCAATGGCAATAATAATGAAAGCTATCCTCAGGCTCCGAAAATCGTTTCTACCCAAGAAACTATTTATAATGATGGAGTTGAATCATGGATTGTAGTGGAAGCATCGTTTGAAGATGAGAGTAAAATGTATTTTGTTCTCACATCACCTAATACTGCAGCTGTTGTTGATAGGCACATTTTCTATGGGCAGGATAGCAATGAAGGGTATATTTATAGAGGGGATGTTGTTATTCCATCAGAAATAAAACATCTTGGCGTGGTTTATTCTATTACCGAGACACTTGGTAGCAATAAGTTTCCAACCTTTGGTCGTAGTAATGCATTACGATCAGTTGTTTGTCCAAATACTATGACTAGAATTAGTGCATGGACATTTTGTGGATGTAAGGGACTCTCATCTGTCATACTTTCAGAATCATTAAAGGAGATTGGGGAATATGCTTTTGCGGATTCGGGTTTAGTATCCATCAATATTCCAAATACAGTTGTTACTATTGATACTTATGATGAGGTGCATCCGTATTATCCATTATATGCATTAAGTATGGCATTTGAAGGTTGTAATGATTTGTCTTATGCAACTATTGGAAGTTCGGTAACAAAGCTTTTTGGAACGTTTAATGGCTGTTCCAAACTTACTAGGGTTACTTGTTTGGCTGATAATCCACCTATTATTTCTTCTTTATCAGGCATACCATGTTTGCCCGATGGGCTAGAGATTATATATGTTTCAAATCAAAGTGTTGAAGCATATAAAACTGCTGATGGTTGGAGCCAATATGCCGATATTATTGTTGGAATATAAGAAAATACAAATATCATTTGTTTTGCAAGCTTTTGGGCCTTTACACATAATAATATCGACTTATGGCTCGAAAGTTTGCATTTTTTCCGATGCCTAATTGAGATCTTTCCTTAAAACTACGGTTGCGCGGTTAGCCTATTCATCAGTTCATACAAATACGCCGGACTTTGCACATATAATTCCCCCTCTTCATCTTGCAAAGCAGGCATCAGCGGCGAGTTATATACCCTTTCCATCGCCTGCTCAATGGAACACCCCGTGTCCTCCATTACATATTTTACCAATTCGCTCAAGACGTAATCGGTTAAGTATGTTGCGATTTGGTGATGAGTAGGCTGGTTCATAAGGTTTCAGTGTTGGTTTTATGGAGAAAACTTAAAGCCCGCTCCGTTCCGAAATAGTATTGTTGATCGAGATATCTGTCTTGGAGCAAGCGAGCTACCTCTTCTGGGGAGTAGATTCCTTCGCGGTAGTTGGTCAGTTGGAGAACCACGCCGTCATTGGCTATCGGGCCTATAACGATGTCAAAGTCGTGTATGGGCATCTCGTTTTTTCTATCGCGATTGGCATCCACGAACAAAAGCCACTCCACACAGGCATTTTTGGGAAAGATCTTGATTTTCAAATCAGATAGGAAAACTGTATCATCCATTTCGTAGGTTATCAGCGTCGCTGTTCCTCCGAAAAGTCTAGCTTTCTTTTTCGCCATGCGGATAGCTGTTGCCTTGTCGGGAGTCACATAGAAACCCTTTCTGAAGTCCTTGTGCCTCAAGCCCTTCGTGAGGTCGATGGTTTCAATGTTTTCGTTGGTGCCATGGTAGAGTATCATGCGAGCGTCCCTCCATTCTTTTGGCAGATGATGAGCAGGTCGTCAATAGTTTCGTCCATCGATTGCAGATGCTCCACATCATAGAACTCAATCAAAAACGATAACCCTTTGTGCTCCTGCAAATAACGGAAAGCCGCTTGCCGAGTCATGGAAAACCGTCTTCCAAAAGCGTGTATGCATGCCGTCAAAAAGGGAATCTCGTACTTGCTCATAGTTTTTTACATAGTGTTTTTATCACTATTCCGCTGCAAAAATACTAATATTTCGGAAAGTAAGGAATTTTGGCATCGAAAATTTCCCTACCTTTGCAGCCCAAATCAAACCTTTGATTTGTATTTGCAAATAATTGAAAATCAGATAAAATAATGAGTTTAAACATTTCAAAATTGAGAAACATCGGTATCGC
>CAMJHP010000050.1 GCA_946405575.1 uncultured Bacteroidales bacterium
ACCGACTTGTTTTGGCATCTTGTCCGCATTCAGGACAGAAATTTCCCTCGAATTCAGTGCCACAGTTGAGGCATTTTGTGGTTTTGACTTCGGGTTGGGGATCGGGTTGTGTTGTGGTTTGTATTTCGTTTTCCATAATGCTTGATTTGTGGGGGCAAAGGTATGGAAAAATTGTCAAAATGTCGTGATTTATTATCTAAATTCTTGATTTAGTGACAATTTGTCATAATTTCTGCCTATTTTTCAAACCATTTGCTTTGGCGAAGATTTTGATGTTCTCTCTTCCGAAAAACAGAAAGGAAAACCAACCATGAACATCAATCAATTCACAATCAAATCACAGGAAGCCATCGGGAAGGCCCAGGAGATAGCGCAAAGCCACCAGAGCCAGACCGTGGAGAACTTCCACCTGCTGAAGGGTATGATTCTGAGCGACGACTACTTGGTGCCCAACCTGATGAAGAAGTTGGGCGTCAATATCTCGCGCTTGAATGATGCCCTGGATCAAGCAATTAACACCCAACCGCGCACGAGCGGTTCCGAATTGTATTATTCCTCCGAGGTCAGCAAGACCTTCAACGATGCCATTGCATTGGCCAAGAAGATGGGCGACGAATACGTCTCCATCGAACACCTGTTGTTGGCGGTTTTCGAAAGCAACAGCTCGGCCTCGCAAATGATGAAGGACCAAGGCATCCGTAAGGATGAACTCGAGAAGGCCATCATGCAGTTCCGTAAAGGCAAGAAGGTGGACTCGCAAGACGCCGAGCAGAACTACGACAGCTTGAACCGTTTCGCCAAGAACCTAAATGAACTCGCCCAACAAGGCAAGCTCGACCCGGTCATAGGCCGTGACGAGGAGATCCGTCGTGTGCTGCAGATCTTGAGCCGACGCACCAAGAACAACCCTATATTAATAGGTGAGCCTGGTGTGGGTAAGACCGCCATCGTGGAGGGTCTGGCCCAGCGTATCGTCAACCGCGACGTGCCTGAGAACCTGAAGAGCAAGACCGTGTTCAGCTTGGACATGGGTGCTTTGCTGGCTGGTGCCAAATACAAGGGCGAGTTTGAGGAACGTCTGAAAAATGTCGTCAAGGAAGTCGTCGACAGCGATGGCGAGGTCATCCTGTTCATCGATGAGATCCACACCTTGGTAGGCGCAGGCGGCGGCGAAGGCGCCATGGACGCGGCCAACATCCTGAAGCCGGCCCTGTCGCGTGGCGAGCTGCGTGCCATCGGTGCCACCACCTTGAAGGAATACCAACAGTATTTCGAGAAGGACAAGGCTTTGGAACGTCGTTTCCAGAAGGTCATGATCGACGAACCTGACGAGGCTTCGGCCATCAGCATCCTGCGTGGCCTGAAGGAGCGTTACGAGACGCACCACCACATCCGTATCTTGGACGAGGCCATCATCTCGGCCGTGCAGCTGTCGGTGCGTTACATCTCCGACCGTTTCTTGCCCGACAAGGCC
The DNA here is from genome assembly GCA_946405575.1 of uncultured Bacteroidales bacterium. Lineage (GTDB taxonomy): Bacteria > Bacteroidota > Bacteroidia > Bacteroidales > F082 > Limimorpha. The sequence continues at coordinate 1,475 of CAMJHP010000050.1, forward strand.
ATCGACTTGATCGATGAGGCCGCCTCGCGTCTGAGGCTACAAATCGACTCAATGCCTGAGGAACTTGAAGATGTGGAGCGTGCCATCCGTCAGTTGGAAATCGAGCGCGAGGCCATCAAGCGTGAGAATGACACCAAGAAGGTGGAGGAGATAGGGAAGGAGCTGGCCGAACTCAACGACAAACGTTCCACCATCAAGGCCAAGTGGGAGACCGAACGCAACTACGTGGAACTCATCCAGAAAGAGAAGAGCAACATAGAGACCTACAAGCATCAAGCCGAGGTGGCTGAGCGTGACGGCGACTACGGCCGTGTGGCTGAGCTGCGTTACGGCAAGATCCGCGAGGCCGAGGCCGCCATCGAGAAGGCCAAGGCCGACTTGAACGCGGCACAAGGCGACCACCCGCTGGTGGATGAGGAAGTCGGTGCCGACGACGTGGCTGAGATTGTGTCGCGTTGGACGGGCATCCCGGTCAACAAGATGATGCAGAGCGAGCGTGAGAAGCTCTTGCACCTCGAAGACGAGCTGCACAAGCGTGTGGTAGGTCAAGATGAGGCTATCACCGCAGTGAGCGATGCCATCCGTCGTAGCCGTGCCGGCTTGCAGGACGCCAAACGTCCTATCGGTTCCTTCATCTTCATGGGTACCACGGGCGTGGGTAAGACCGAGCTGGCCAAGGCTTTGGCTGAGTTCCTGTTCGACGACGAGAACGCCATGGTGCGTATCGACATGTCGGAGTACCAGGAGCGTCACACGGTTTCAAGGCTTATCGGAGCGCCTCCAGGATATGTGGGCTACGAAGAGAGTGGCCAACTGACTGAGGCTGTACGTCGTAAGCCGTATTCCGTTATCCTGTTGGATGAAATCGAAAAGGCTCACCCCGATGTGTTCAACATCCTGTTGCAGGTCTTGGACGATGGTCGTCTGACCGACAACAAGGGCCGTACGGTGGACTTCAAGAACACCATCGTTATCATGACATCCAACATCGGCGCCAATGTCATCCAGGACAACTTCGCCTTGCTAAATGGCAGCAATGACGAAGAGGTCTTTGAGAAGACCCGTAACGAGGTGATGGAGCAGTTGAAGCAGTTCATGCGGCCTGAGTTCCTGAACCGTGTCGACGACATCATCATGTTCAAGCCTTTGGACGAGAATCAGATTGCCGACATCGTGAGGATGCAGTTCCGCAGCGTGCAGAAGATGCTGGCCGCCAACGACATCAAGATTGACATCACCGATGCCGCCGTCGACTTCATCGCAAAGCAGAGCTACAACCCGCAGTACGGTGCGCGTCCTGTGAAGCGTATGATGCAGCGTGAGTTGCTCAACTCGCTCTCGAAGATGATCCTGGCCGAGTCGGTCGACAAGACGAAGACCATCATCGTCGATGTGCAAGGCGATGGTTTGATTTTCAGGAATTAAGGCTTTGCCATTACAAGTGAAAAGCCAAGAGGTGCGTGAGTGCTTCTTGGCTTTTTTTTGTGTCATGTTTTCTTTAAACGCTGTATATTTGGTCGTTTTTCGAAAAAAAGTGTATTTTTGTCACCTTGAAAGCTCGAAAAAGTGTGTTTTAAGGTGTTGTTTTTGTAGAAAAAAGTGTTAAGTATTTGTTAATTAGAAAAATAAATTGAAGTGAATGAGGTAATAATGTTGTGATGAATGTAATTAGAAATTTTTAAACGTTTTGTTAAATGTTATATATTTACGATTATTTGGTAGACGTAATTCGGGAACATCTCAAAGAACGACAAATAGATGCAGAAGTAAAGCCCCATATCGGAAGAGCTTGGCATTGTTATAGGTTCATACAGGTGCGTCCTAAGGGCATCACTGACTATGTTCATTATGAGTATATCAATGGTTATTGGGAGCTTCATTTTGAGAATTCATCAGAAGATGCACAGGTAGAAATATTGCGCCGTAAAGTGATGTCACAAATTCAATCAGATGGCTATCTGGATTGGCATAGGCGAGATGGGTATCAAAAAGGATGCTTGAGTGTTGATGAGGTGGTTGAAGACACGGATTCTTTTATATCCATTTTTGATTTTTTGTGGGACGAAACATCAGATGTGTTGTTGAAAGACATAGAACAGACGGTTCCATATGAACTAGGTGAAGAGCTCAGGACAGAAGCCAGAGATATTTCATACACATACGAGTGTCTGGATGATAGTTTCGTTGCTAATACAAACCATTTGGAGCCGAATATCAGATTGGCTTCTGTTGCGGAATTACCTTTTGATCAATTTATCATCCCGTCTTACCAACGTCCGTATAAATGGGGAGTGAAAAACGTGAATCAATTGATAACCGATGTGATAGCATTTTGTGAGAAAGGGACGAATGAATATCGCCTTGGTACACTGGTGCTTCATGATCAATTTGGTAAGCTCAACATTGTTGATGGTCAACAACGTACAATCACTTTAATGCTGCTATTATACGAATTGAGGAAAGAGCACGAAGATTTACTGAAAGATATTCCGATTGATTCGTTTTTGAAGAATCCGCAGTTCCATGAACGTACTACGCGGATGCATATTCATGAAAACCTTAATGCGATTCGCTATCGATTGACTGAGTTCAAGGATAAGCATGTTCAATTCTTGTTGAAATGCTGCAAGTTTGTTATTGTAACGCTTTATGATGTGTCAGAAGCCTTCCAATTCTTTGATTCGCAAAATGCACGTGGCAAAGAACTGGAACCACACGATTTGCTGAAGGCTTTCCATTTGCGTGAAATACCACGGATGACGGAAGCAGACAAAAAGAATGTGACCGAATGGGAAAGCCTTGATACGCCAAGGCTGGCCAATTTGTTCTTGGTACTATTCAGGATAAAGCGATGGATAGAGGGATATGATGGCCGTGAGTTTAAGAGTAATAATGTAGACACATTTAAAGGGCCAAAAGCAGGGAAGGACATCTTACCATACCAAAGGATTTATGCGATGGCTGAGTGTTATACGGAGCTGTATAACGCAGATTTATCAAGAAGGATTGACCGACAGCATATGGATTATCCTCATCAGATTGACCAGGTTACGATAAACGGCACACTTTTCTTCGATATGATTCGATATTATTCTGAAAAAGAGGCCGTTGTTAAGGAAGTACTAAAGAAGCATTGTCCTGAAATAGATTATGTCATCAATCATTATGCGGAACGCAACAGAAAAGGTGACCTTTACACACGGAATCTTTTTACCGCTGCATTGATGTTTTATTACGACAAGTTTTCAGAGGATGGATTCGGAAACGCAGTGCCTAAAATCTTTGCATGGGCATTTGGTATGCGCGTCAAGCATTATTCGGTACAGTTAGCTACAATGGATAATTTGGCACGTGAACACAACAGTTTCTTTAGAATGCTTCATAGGGCTATATCACCCCTGGATATTCAGAATTGGGTTGTTGAACCGATAAAGAAAAGTGAGATACAGCAGCAGGGTAAAATGACCGAAGTGTTCGAAATTCTCAATAAATACAAATACATAGAATCATGAGAGCAGCTAATGATAAACCTGAAATGTTGACGGTTCAGTCACTACTAAGTAAAGACGAGTATCTTATACCTATGTATCAGCGCAATTATGCATGGGAAGAGCCGCATTTGAGCCAATTGATTCAAGATGTCTGGGATTATCATGCGCTTGGTAAAAACTATTATATCGGCACGTTGGTAGTCTATGACAGAAAGGATGGCACTTATGAAACGGTTGACGGGCAACAACGTCTTACCACATTGAACATCATACTTTGTGCTTTGCGTAATGAGTTAGAAATTGGAGATGTGGATCTGAATTGGTATAAAGGCGTGAATATTTCATACGAATTTAGAGAACGCTCGACACGAACCTTGATGGCATTATACAGTTATACCAACGATGAGGATTTGGATGATGTTGCCATTAAAAACATGTACTATAGTGTGCGTAGAAATATCGAAAGCATTGTCCCAAAGAATAGTCTTACGGAGTTTCTAGATTACTTTTTCAACAAGGTAATGGTTACAAGGGTCATCTTACCTGCCGATACGGACTTGAATCATTACTTTGAGATAATGAACAGCCGAGGTGAGCAGTTGGAGAAACATGAAATCCTAAAAGCTTTAATCATGCTTTCATCGTCAATGAATCCGCATAAAAGTTGGTTGATAGGACAAATTTGGGAAGCATGTGCAGATATGGACAGATATGTCCCGCTCAACTTCACAAAAGAATTAAGGAACAGGATTTTTGGCCAACAATGGAATAGTTTTGATTGGAACAGCCTTGACAATCTTGTTGAAGAAACAAGAGACATTCAAAATACCGCGAAAGACGAGCAGTTTTCCATCGAAGATGTCTTGAAACAAAACACCTCTGTTTCGGTAAAAGAAGAAGAGAAAGAGGGCGATAGGTTTGAATCTGTGCTGAAATTTCCAGGTTTTTTGCTTCAAGTCTTACGAGTTATCAAAGAAGAGGATGTTCCGCTCGATGATAAAAGGCTTCTGCTGACATTCCATCAATATCTCCAGGAGGATGGTTTTGCAGACATGTTTGTATTAAAGATGTTGGAGCTGAGGTTTTTGTATGACAGGTTTGTTATCAGGCGAGATTATAAGTATGACACTATCAATGGCAAGATGAACCTGTTGACCTTGACCAAGCAGCAAAAAGATAATTTCAGCTACAACAATACATTTGGAGACATCGAAAACCATAGAGTTATCATGATTGAATCGATGTTTCATGTTTCTTTGCCTAGCCAAAACTATAAACATTGGCTTTGTGCTGTGTTGAATTATGTAAACGAGCACAAGGATGGGAACGGATTAGCTGATTATCTTGAAGACTTGGCTAAAACATATATGTTTGGTCGATTCCTTTCAAAAAGTGATTCAAATGATGGGTTTTATTTTAAAGCTATATTTAAGCCGGAAGAAATTGCTGTTAGCAAGCCAATAAAGATTGTTTTCCCGACATTTGAAGAGCATATTGATTTCTTCATTTTCAACTATATAGACTACTGCATTTGGCATAGAGATAAGAACGCTTACTCTGATTTTGAGTTTACTTCAAGAAGCTCAGTGGAACATTTTTACCCGCAACATCCTCTTAATGGTCCAGAAATGGAAGTGGAATACTTACATGACATTGGCAATTTGTGTTTGATAAGCAGTTCAAAAAATTCTAAACTTAGTAATAATCCGCCATTGGCCAAAACAGATTATTATGGTAAGGCTAAATATGACAGTTTGAAACAGAAGTTGATGATGGATGTTGTCAATACGAATAAGAGAAAGGCTTCAGATACACAACAGATTTGGTGGAATGAAGAGGTAGAAGACCATCATGGATATATTGAAGACATTGTTCTTTCTAGTTTTGATGAATTAGGTAAAGCATAATATGTTGTCGCACATATTAAAAGCAGCAAAAAAGCATCAGAATAGGGAATTAACTGGTTGCAGTTGCGATTTGTAGGAATTTGTGTATTTTTGCACTCAGAAATAAACAATTAGGTGTATGTGCAGATATAATATCGCAATAGATGACGCATTGATGGAGGAGGTCAGGCCTTACATTGGCGGGGAGGTCGCAGTTCAGGCATGGCTTGAGGAGCTACTTCACAAAGCCTTACTCAACTATGCGGCTCAGTTTGCAAACTCTGGTGAGTCAAATCACGGCTCAACAATTGTGGAGCAATTGAAGTCCCTTGAAAATGATCCTGATGGTTTGCTCAAATTGGATGGGGTCTTGAAACCGTCCCAATATTCGGCAGAAGAACTTCGAGACGAGTATCTTATTGATAATCACACTATATGGGCGTAACATACGACAACGAGAAGCAAATGTTAGTGTTTGACTTTGAACATGATGGAGTGGAAGACATCGTCAAACTGACAGGCGACGGCTATCAGGTGGAGGCATTCGGAAAATGCTTCTACTATGGCTATGAGTTCTCTGAACAGGTGGATAGCAGTGTCCGTAGCGCGTTCATCAAGTATGTGAAGTTCAATGATAACTTGCAGGACAGTCCTGATTTGACGCAGTTTATCAAGAAGGCAGTGGACAATCTGCACAAGAAGATCAACCTTTACGATTATAATCTGGTGGTGATGCCAGAGTCGTCAAGCAAGGTCAACCAGTACATGTCGCGTTATATCTATCGTTTTGCCCAACCCAAGTTATGCCATGTTCGAGATATTCTAAATCCTCAGATTGATGAAAAGCTCTGTGCCTCCATTCGTCAGCAAAATGTGTTGGTAATCGATGACGTAACTACCAGCGGCTCAACATTAAACGAAATCTTGAGGACGCTCCGTATCCTCAATGAAGACAATGAAATCACCATTTTCAGTCTGATAGGCAGAAAGGATTTGATGGCTGAAGCTGTTTAGAGGGTTTACTCTTCCTTTAACTCTGCGGCATTGATCTCGTCCAACAGTAGCATTGCCTTGTCATAGTCCTTTTCGAAGACATACACTGAGGCGTCGCCTTTGATGGTGCTGGCTGCCCAGCCGGCACACAGACTCTCTTCCTGAAAGTTGCGGATGAGGAACTGGATGCCGTTCTGATCAAGAACGCTTCCGATGAACTCTGCATTGACTATTGAGCCTGAATAGACTCTTTTGATTTCGTTTTCCATGGCATTATTTTTTTGGTGGTGCTGCAAAGATATATAATTATTTTGATTTGTCCACATTCAGCATCACAATCGCAAAAAGCATCACTAAAGCCGCTGCCCATTGCACGGGTGAATACATTGTCCCATTCACGAAATAATCTAACACTACGGCAGTGATGGGATACATCAACTCAAGGAAGGTGGAGAGAGAGGCTTTCACATGGCGCAAGCCGTAGTAATACAGGAAGATGGCTCCCGAACCCGTGGTCAGGCCGATGAGGGCGATGAAAAGCCAATTGCGCGGCGTGACTTGCGAGAAGTCGCTGATATGGCCTGCAAACAACACGATGACCAACATGATGAGCGTGGTGAAACCGTAGCGGAAGAAGGTGGAAGTGACGAAGGAATAGTTGCCCAAAATCTTCTTGGAAAACACCGTGGAACTGCCGAACGAGAAGGCGGCCAACAGCGACAGCAAAGCCGCATAAACCGTGGTGATGCCTTCGGTGCTGAAATCGGGGAGCGACCACCCGAAAGTGAGAAAATAGCCTCCAACCAAAGCGATGCCAGCCCATAGCGCAAAGTGTTTCTTGATGCGTTCTTTCAGAATGATGCGTGCCAAAATGACAGCAAAGACAGGTTGCAGCTTCTGGAGCAAAACCACGACGGACAGGCTGTTGAAATGCAATAAAAACAGTGACTTGACGATGGCCAAGGTGCCCAAGGCACCTCCAAGCAAGGCAATGAGCAGGAAATAGATCAAGTCGGAGCGCGTCATAGTCTTCAGGTAGCGGTATTCCCTGAAGAAGAACAAGTTCATCAGTAGGAAGGGGAAGAGGTGGATGACGAAGACTACAAAGGCCGTGTTAAGGTTGTAGAGTTGCGGTGTGAGCAGGATGCCGTCCACGCCCCAAAGCATGGCAGAAAGCGCCACTGCCAACGCCCCGATGAGTTTTGTGTTTTGTTGGTTGTCTTTCATTTTGAATTGCTTTTATGGCTTGAAAACACTTAAAACGGGCTTTCCTCGCCATGCCGACGGCGTTTCCAAACCAAGGATGTAGGCGATAGTGGCAGCGATGTCGTATTGCACAACAGGCTCTTCAATCAAATAACTGGATTGTACATTCTTGCCAAATACTACAAAAGGACTCTCCATATCTTCCATCGCCAGGGTGCCGTGGCCTTGTTCGTGACCGCCGTGGTCGCCTGTGACGATGATGACGGTGTCGTCGTAGATGCCTGCGTCTTTCAGGGCTTGGATGATGCGTCCCACACAAACATCGATGCGGGCAAGATAGTCGTAATAGCTCTCGGTGTACCAACCGTTACTGTGTCCAGTGCCATCAATGCCGTCGAAGACGGGGATGAAAAGCATGGGCTTTTTGTCGAGGATGTATTGCACGATGTGGTCGCAGTTGCGCTCCACCGACTGCCAGTCTTCCTTGAAATATTTCAAATGGCTAATAGCCAAAGTGTCAATGACATATTTTATGCCTTCCCATTCGTAGGTGCAGCCCGTCTCGGCATCTGGGTATTGCTCGCGGACAAGGGAAAAGATGGTCGGGAAGATGCCGTGGGCATTGGTTGCCATAGAGTTTACATCAGGCATTTTCGAGTTCCATGTCGTGTAGCCATGCACTTCTGGTCCCACTCCCATGAACATACTTGCCCAGTTAACGCCCGAACTTGAAGGGATGACGGAGCGCTTATGCATCGTGTAACTTCCGTTATTCATGAGGCTTAACAGGTTGGGAACATCGTGTGCTTTATCAAAGTCATGTGAAGCCCAGCCATCAAGGCCAATCAAAACGACATGTTTTGCCAAAGGAGGTGTCTGCGCCTTTATCGGAAAGTTAAAGGCGAACAAGAACATGAAAAGAAAACTGAAGTATCGCATGGTGTTATTGTCTTAATAGTTTGTCATTGGCAGAGGCTTCCTTCTCCCAGCGTACGCACATGATGAGGGAGTTGACGAGATAAACGACGTACATCATCGTGATAGGGAAGTTGCCCGCTTTGATGTACAAGAAGATGCTGACGCAGTTGATGGCAATCCAGAGCCACCACTGCTCGCTGAACATCCTAACCATCAAAACCATAGCTATCACCTGCATTACGGCCTTGGCCGAGTCGGCGAAAGGAGCGAGATCGTTGGTGAAGTATTTCATCAGCAGTCCAAAGCCTATCGTGCCAACCATAATGATGGAGAGACAGATAAGCCTGTTTTTGTTGGTCATATGGATTTTCATCACCTCGTGGGTCTCGTGGTTCATATTTTTCGACCAAGTGAAGAAGCCCACAAACTGCATGACGAAGTTATAGACGGTCACGCCAAAGTCGGCATAAAGTCTGGAAATCAAGGTGATGTAAATCATCAGACAACAATGGATGAAGCCGAAGAGATAGTTGGAGAGCTTGCCTTTGCCGCCCAATACCACGTTGATGATGCCGCAGGTCGCCGCCACGATGTGAATCCAATAGAATTGGTCGTTGGCTTTGTCGTATTTGAACAGGATGGACATCACCGTGATGATGACACTCACTGTCACCAGCCAAATGATGTCGAATGGTTTCCAGCCTTTGAGCTCTTCTTTTATTAAGTCGTTGAATTTCTGCATAATAGTTAAATTCTTCAAATAGTTCGATAGGCAAAAATAAGAAATCTTGTTTATTTGAGCTCTTTTCAGCCAGATTCTTATTATTTTTGCGTCACGTTAAATTTATTGATATGAAGAAAACTTTACTATTATTGGCCTTGGCACTTGGATGGTTGCCGATGGCTCTTGTTGCCCAAACCAAGGACAATGTGGCGCGTGAATGCGTGCTGTTTGAGATTTTTACAGGTGTACGCTGCCCTTATTGCCCCGCCGCTGCTAATGGTATTGCGCAGATGATGGCAGAAGGCCTGTCCATTGCCCCTGTGGGATACCACACAACGGCCTTTTCCACGGAGGAATACTACTCTAACGAAACAAATGCTCGTGCTAGCTATTACGGTATCAACAGCTATCCCACCTTGAAAGTCGATGGCATCACGGGTATGTCAGGCGGTGGTGGTGCCAGTGAAAATATGTATAGCTATTATTTGAATTACTACAACCAGCGCATCAATGTGGCTAGTCCGTTTACCATTGATTTGAGTTATGAGCCCTTGGAAGGCACAACTTGTCAAGTGAATTGTACGGTGACACAGGTCGGCGAATGCAACGGCTCTGATGTTCGAGTATTCATCGCTTTGACCCAGTGCAACATCAATGTGGGGTGGCAGGGTATGCAAGGTCTGCACCATGTCTGCCGTGATATGATTCCCACCCAGACGGGAACACCATTCACAGGCCCAGCGATGACGATTAGCCAGACCTTTGAGATGAACTGGCCCAAGGAAGACTGCTATCTTACTGCATGGGTGCAAAACTACTCTGGGGGGGCTAAGGAGGTGTATCAGGCAGTACGTATGTCGACAGCTTTGGATTTGGAGTACGACCTTGTTTTGGATGGAGTCGACAATGTGGTGACATCCAACTGCTCAGGCGTGCAAAGTCCCCAATTCACTGTCGTTAACTTTGGAAATGAAACGGTTACTTCCTTCGTGATGCGCGCCTATGATGGCCAAAACACTTTCACTCAGAATTGGGAAGGCACTTTGCCCCAAGGTGAGACGGTTGTAGTGGAAATGGAAGAATTTGAAATGGGGCTGTGTGATACGATGGAGTTCTCTGTTGATATGCCCAATGGTTATGCTGACGGTTTTTCTGCTGATAACATCAGCCGTATCGAAATGGCCGAGGTATCGACAGTTGATGGCGCCTTGGTTTTGCAACTCAAAACGGGTGCCCATCCTGAAAACATCACATTTGAAATCAAGAATATGGACACGGATGAGGTGGAGTATTATTATACCTATGAACTGGCCAATCATGTGTATAGGGAAGATATTGTGTTGCCTCATAGTGCTTGTTATCGTCTCACGGTGCGTGATGCCGCTGGAGAAGGTATGGGAAATGGCTATTTCCAAGTCAAAGACTCTAACAATACCGTCGTTTTCAAAGGCGGTGGATCAGGTGGAAGATTTACCTATATGCTGGCTTCTGAACTCAGTTGTGATGGCTCGGTTTCTATTGAAGAGAATAGTTATGCGATGACCTCAAGTGCTTTTAATGTTTCCCCAAATCCTTCCACGGGTGTGGTCAACCTCGATTTTGGCAAAGGGTTATGGCAGATTCAAGTGTTTGATATTATGGGCCATAAGGTGATGGAAAAACAAGTTGATGCAAAGTCTATCCTTGACTTTAGTGAACAAAAGGAAGGAATCTATCTGCTGAAAGCTTGGAATGACAAAGAAGAATTCAACACGAAGATTGTGATTCGTTGAGCATTGAGATTGCATAAAGGAACAATGGGGGTGGCTTATTCGAGTTGCCCCTTTTTAATGTTTGCCGCAATGGCTTTTGTTGCCCTAAACCCTTCTGGAATCGGAAACATTACAAAGGTATGGAACATACCTTCATATTCGTGAAACCCTCCTTTTTTCCCTGTTTTTTCGTAGGTCTCCTTGAGGAAAAGGTCGTCGGGCTGCAGGATTTCGTCTGAGCCATAATAGACGTTCAGGTTGTCGATGTCGTTGAAGTCGCCGAACACAGGGCTAACCCATGGATGTTGTGCAGACAAGCGGCCTTGCCATATGGCATTCAGGGTAATGACGCGGTCGAGTTGCAGCATTGTGTCTTTGTCTTGCAATGCGCGCATCTCTTTTTCCTTGGTGTGGCTGAGGTCGACGCAAGGGGAGAGTAGTGTAATGGTCGAAGGCTTTTTCCAACCATTCTTTTGGACTTCTTGAGCAACAACAAGGCAAAGACAAGCACCTGCGGAATCACCTACGAGATGGACTTCATCATATTGGTTTGATTCAGAGATGTTTTTGTAGTATTCCAGTAAGGTCGTTACTGAATACTCGCAATCGTATTCAGGTGACTTGGGGTATACGGGCAGTAGTGCATCGCAATGGGTGCGCATGGCGAGGTCGTGCAAGAAGCGCCAATGGAAAAACACGGGTGGATAGATGAAAGCGCCACCATGGAGATAGAAGATGAGCTTGCGAGAGGTATGGTCGTGTTTGAAAACCTGCATTTCAAAACCAATCGACGCGCTGAACTTCTCCTCTGTGAAAAAACCTCTGAAATAGCGTGGTATACGTACAGGCCTACGGTTTTCGCGGCGGCAATGCTCCAGCTCTTCTTGTACTTCCTCGGGCGTTGCATCACGCAACTGCTTGAACATCAACTGTAAATATCGTTCTGTAAAGACTTTTCCTGTGTTCATAAATCTTATTTGTGAATTTGTACGGCCTCCACGATGTGACAGACCTACGATTCTAAACTTTCAACAGACTCTAAACCCTACATTCTAAACTCTAAACTCTCAACTAATGTTTTTGGTATATTCTCAAATCAAACATTGTTGCAGCCGAGATGATATGGTCGAAGATGTCGCTTTGAATTTCCTCGTAGTTCACCCATTTCTTGTCACTGCTGAAGGCATAGATTTGTAACGGCACGCCAAACTCAGTGGGTTGCATCTGCCGCACCATCATAGTAAGATTATGGTTCAGCTTAGGATTATTGTTGAGATAGGCTTTGATGTAGGCACGGTAGACGCCCAAGTTGGTCTGTTGGCGGCCGTTCAATATCTCGCTTGTGTCGATGTCATTGGCCTTGTTGTATTCTTCGATGTCTTCTTGACGCTGGATGATATAGTCCTTTATGAGGGAATAATGTTTGTATTTCTCCAACATTTCAGGCGTGCAGTAGCGAACGGTGTTCACATCGATATTGATGGTTCGTGCAATACGACGTCCGCCCGACTCGGTCATACCACGCCAATTGGTGAAGGGCGCTGAGACCAATGTGTAGGTGGGGATGGTGGTGATGGTGTTGTCCCAATTCTGCACTTTTACTGTCGTGAGATTGATTTCCAGTACGTTGCCATCTGCTGGGCCTACGGCAATCCAATCGCCTATGCGAAGCATATCGTTGACGGAAAGTTGTATGCTGCCTACAAATCCCTTGATGGTGTCTTGGAAAACAAGTATGATGATAGCCGACATAGTGCCTAAGCTGATAAGGACGTTGCCGATTTTGGTGCCCAAAATATAAGCAATGATAACCAAAGCGGTAAGGATGTATAGTACGATTTTTGTGACCTGCACCAATCCGGTGACAGGCTTGATTTTTGACATCTCATGCATATTGTACAAGTCTTCGCCTGTCGAAACGAAAGCACTGAGAATCATAGTACAAATGATGATTTCAAAAACATTGACTGCTTTCGTCAAAAATGCCGCTGTTTCGGGGAAGTCGGGGAGCGTATTATTTAATAAAGCACCAATGATAAGTGCGGGAATAAGCATACACATTCGACCTATGACTTTGTTCTTGATGAGCAAATCGTCGTATTTGTTGGTCGAAAGTTGGATGATCTTGTAGATAGTTTTCTTCAGGATGAACTTGATTAGGAAGAAAATGCCTAAACTGAAAACCAACAGGGTCAAGGTGGAAATTGATTCGGCAATGATGGCTGAAAGACTCTCGTCAAGCCCCATTTTCAGAGTGAAATTCTTTAGGATCGCGATGTATTTTTCAATCATATTCCGCTAATTTTGGTTTTAGTATATCCTTTCTGTAGCAGTAAGGCCAACACTTTTTCGCGAAAATCGCCCTGTAGCAAGATTTCGCCGTCTTTGACGCTGCCACCCACACCGCAAGCCGATTTCAATTCCTTGCCCAAAACGGCAAGGTCGAAGTCGGAGCCTTGGAAGCCTGTGATGAGTGTCACTTTTTTGCCAGCGCGTTGTTTTTTGTCGAGCATCACGCGAAGATTTTGCTTGGCTGGTGCTATGGTAACGGCTTCTTCTTCCCCGTAATCGAAGACGAAGTCCGGATTGGTGGAGTAAACGGTTCCGTTGTTGTCACTTTTGTGTTTCATTGCAAATGATGTTGAGACTTAATGGGTTGACTTTGAGATGTAGGTCTTTCTCCATCATAATGGACTCGCCGTCAAGGTTGATGACATCAGCCTTGGGACGAATGATGGTGGCCTCTGGAGTTTGTAGGATTTTGACTTTGGGAGCTTTGTCCATCATACCATCAATCATATAGCCTCCCATAATGGGGAGTTCCAAAGGGTTGGGCTTTTGCACGATGCATAGGTCTACCTTGCCATCGTATAACGAAGCGTGGGGCGAAATGGGGAAGTCGTAACCCATCTGATTGGAATTAGCAAAGGAGATGAAAAAAGCCTTGACTTCCAAAGTTTCATCCGGTGTTATGATAGTGTAGGGTTGCTCCTTCATCGTAATGTAATTGCGGACGATGTATCTGAAATAGGTCTCGAAACCTCGGCGAGTGTCTTTGCTATAGTCCTCTGCTACCTTGGCATCATAACCCGTTCCTGAAATGCTGATGAAAGGCTGACCATTGACGGTCACAGTGTCGATTCGTCGACGATGGTTTTCGTTGATGATTTGAAGAGCCTTGATAGGGTCGAGCGGGATGTTTGTGCAATGCGACAAACCATTGCCTGATCCGCATGGGATGATTGCTAGAGCCATGTCGGTTCCAATGAGCGGTGTCCCCACTTCATTGATTGAGCCATCGCCGCCAGCCACAGCAAGTATGTCAATGTGTTGGTTGATAGCGTCTTTTGCAAGTATGCAAGCATGACCTGGATATTGCGAGATAAATATTTCATGGTCAAATCTCGTGTGGTCCAAATGCTCCTCGATTTGCTGCGGAAGGTGATCCTTGTGCTTTTTGCCAGAGATGGGATTAATAATGAATCGTATCTTCTGCTTGTTCATGGAAATCGTCTTTTGTGGGTTTCAAATCATTGGAAATCATTCTGTTGTTGTACACTTGAAGGAAACGATACAACTTGTCGTACACATCGGGACATTGTAGTCGGTCAACGAGATTGTCATTCAAGAGTGAGTCATTGAAGGGTTTGAAAATCCCAAAGGGATTCTCTCCGTCAGATTGCACCAAATATGTGCCATCGCAATACTGATAAGTGAGGTTGTAATAACTGGCAAAAGCTTGTTCGCTGAGTGTATCAAAAAGATTGCGTCCAAAGGAAAACAACGTGTCGTTGACCTCAAGTGCGGAAAGGATGGAAGGTCCAAGGTCAATTTGTTGTGCAATCTCTTCACACCGCATTGGCTTGATTTTCTTTGGATAATAGAAAGCTATAGGGATGGAATACATACCCCAGACGTTGCTGTATTCGGGTTGGAAATGCTCGCTGTTGGAATAATCGGCTGTGATGACAAACAGGGTATGGTCGAACCACTGCATTTGTGATGCAGTTTGAAAAAAATCCCTCAGGGTACGGTCCACGTAATACACAGTTTTTTCGAATCCAGTCCAGAAATAACTCTCTTCTGGAAGCACGAATTCTTTGGGCACTTTATAGGGGTAACGCGAAGATAGGGTGTAGATAGTGGTAGCAAACGGCTCATTGACGCGGTTCAAAGTTTGGGCTGCATATTGCAGAAAAGGTCCGTCGTAGATGCCCCATTGGCCGTCGTAGTCGCTGTCGTCGCCATATTCGATGCGCCCGAAATACTTTCCAAAACCGGCGCGTCGCGAAAACTCGTCAAAGCCTTGGACACCGTTCATACCGCCGTGCATAAATATGGTGTTATAGCCGTGTTTTTGCAGATGCTGGCAAAATGCATCAAAGTCGTTTTCTGCATAGGGTGATCTTACGAAGTCGTCTTCCATCATCGCTGGGATGCTGGCCAATATGGAAGGCAACACTTCAAGGCTTCGCCTGCTGTTGGACATACCGTTGAAAGTGAGGCTCATATTGAGTATGGAATCCAGAAAAGGAGTGAGTTGGAAACGTCGGTCACAACTATAGTACCCCAACATTTCCTGCCCAACATTTTTCAGTATGATTACAACCACATTGCTTGGGATGGTGTCGATATTCAAGCTGTTGTTTTCGATGAAACGATTGGCATTCAACTTTTTATGAATTGGGGAAAAGTCGCTATGATATTCGCCGGTTCTTTCTTTCAGTTCGGACTTATGCGTGGTGATGAGGCAAAATGGCGTGTTGAGTAGGATGGGTGCGTTTTGCGGGTCGGTATAGTGCATAGCGGTCTTCGAATTGATGGGCTTGGCTTGGACGCCTCCTCGACCAGCGATGACTGTAAGTAAGAGCATTACAACTAAGCTGATGGACTGTCGGAGCTGCCAACGTGGTTTTTCTTTCTTTTCGGGGGCTTGTAGTTGGGTGTTTTTTGCCACTACGCTGATAATCAGTACAAAAAGTATGAAGATTACCAACAGATACCAATGGTCGAAAAAGACTTGTTTGACTACACCAAATGACACCTCATCAGAGCGATTCAGCAGTTTGATGAAATCGGTGGTAAGGTGCTTCCCGAAGAAATGGAAGCAGACGATGTCCAAGAAATTCAAGAAAATGGCAACGGCGTTAGCAGTGATGTATACGATGTCAACGATGCGTTGAAGTCCTTTTTTGTAGATAATGCGCGAGGGAAGGCAATAGAATAGGATGTTCAACAGGTTGATGCCAAAAACGATGGGTAGGTCGAACCGCATCCCAAAGACATATAGCGCCAAAGCCTGTCGCAGATTCAGCTGGTGGAAAAATTGGATGTTGAACAAGTAGAGCATCCATCGGCTGATGCTGATTGCCAACAATGTGGTTATCAGGCGGTAAACCAATAGCATATAGGGTGACGAGAGCCAGTCCTGAATAATCTCTTTTCTCGTTTGACGGCGCATATTTTGTTGATAAAACCGTTGCAAAAATAAGAAAAAAGGTGTATCTTTGCCCAATATTTCATTAGTGTATGGGCAAATTCGTTTAATCTAATGGGCGGAGACTACGAGACTGCGGGATACCTCGAAGTCTCATAGGCTCTGAATTGCGAAGTTTAGTGACATATAATATTCATTGAATTACAACAACAATTTAACGATTTTACAATGAGGAAAAAAATGCGTTTTTTATTGGCTTTGCTTATGTTATCGAATGCTTTGGGTGTTTTCGCCCAAGAGTTTCCGGAATACGGCAAGCCTGTTGACATTCCTATTTACCTTTCCGCCACCTTTGGTGAAATCCGTCCCAACCACATTCATGCCGGTCTCGACATCAAGACCCAAGGTGTGGAAGGAAAGAAGATTTATGCTGTCGCTGATGGCTATGTCAGTCGCATCGGAGTGTCGCCATATGGTTATGGTAACGTTCTGTATATCACTCATTATGATGGTTATACCTCGGTGTATGCCCACTTGCAGCGTTTTTCGGGTGAGATTGCCAAGTATGTGAAGCAATACCAATACAAGCACAAGAAATTCACCTCCCAAATCTATCCCGAAAAAGACAAATTCCCTATCAAGAAAGGGGACTTGATTGCCTATTCGGGCAATTCTGGCGGGTCGGGTGGACCGCATCTGCATTTCGAGATTCGTCATACACTGAGCGAGAAGCCTGTCAATCCATTGTATTTCGGCTATAAGATTGAAGACGATGTACGTCCTCTTATTCAAGGTGTGGCAGTATATCCTTTGGGCGATGAATCCACGTTGGAAGGAGGCATCAAGCCGATGTATTTCTCCGTGACGGGTGGCGAAAAAGGCAAATATAGTTTGAAAGATATGGAGTTTGTTCATGGCAATGGCGAAATTTCGTTTGGCATTTGCACTTACGACCAAGTGGGTACTTCGACGAACAAGAATGGCCCATATCTTTATGAGCTTTTCATAGATGACGTGTTGGCTTTCCAAGTGGAGGCAGACAGCTTCTCTTATAGCGAACCGCGCTATGTGAACAGCCTTTTGGATTATCGGCACTACAAACAGAAAAAGTCGAGTTATGTGCGTACCGAAACAGACCCGTTCAACAAGTTGCATATGATTGAGGTCAAGAACGGCACGGTGACGGTGGAGGAGGGCGATACGGTGAATGTGTGCTTTAAAGTTTCTGATTATGTAGGTAATAGATCGCGGGTAAAATTTAAGCTTGTGGGAACGTCACCCGTTGAGGTGGAACGCCCGATGCATCGTCGCAGCGAGTATTTTGTGAAGGCCGATGGCTCACAAAACGGTGACATCACGATTGAGGATTTCAATGTATCAATGGAAAAAGGTACGCTTTTCCGCGACGAGTGGATTCAAACCGGACAACGTGACGAAAAAGGTTGTTGCTCACGTGTTTACCGCTTTGGCGACGAGGAAATGACTACGTTCAAGAAATTCACGGTGCGCATCCGACCTATGGAGAAATGGGCATCCGATTCGAGACTCTATATCGCGAACATCGAAAAAGACGGCAAGGTGTCTTCTTTGGGTGGCAAGATGAAAAACGGTTGTATGGAGGTGAAGACCTATACAATGGGTGAATATGTCATTAAAGTCGATTCCGTAGCTCCGACAGTCAAAGCTTCCAACTTCAAGGATGGACAGTCGGTGAGTACATTGAAGTCGTTACGTTTCAAGATTTCTGATGATATGACAGGTATTGAGACCTACGACATTTATTTGGATGATGTTTGGGTGCTGGGCCAATATGATGCCAAGAACAACCTTCTTTATTACGAATTCGATGAGAAGATGAAAAAAGGCACCAACAACGTGAAAGTCGTGGTGACCGATGGCGTGGGTAACAAGAAAACCTTGAAAATGAAGGTGGTGTATTAGTATCCTGTATATTGGTATGCGCCAAGGTCGGGTGTACCTATGCGTGAAACCCCATCCAAATCGTAAGGCATTTCATTGCCAAACAAGGGATTACCCATACCGATGACAGGCGAGGCGATGCTGTCGATGTGGCAGTCAGGTTTCATTTGGTCGGCAAAGAAAGGGTCGAGGTTGAAAAGGCAATGGCTGAAGCCTGCCATATTACCGTTGTATTTTTCTGATTTGATAAGGCAATGGTCAAAGGTGTATAGAGAGTCGGCCTCTGGACCAAAAACAGTCTTGATTTCATCCTTTTGTTTGCCGTAGATGATGCAGTTGTTCATTTCCATACGGAAAGGATAATAGAAGGGTTCGTTGTTGCCATCAATGGCATAGTTTGCTACTGTAACCGCGTTTTCGTTGTTGTTGTGTTCGTTGGCGTTCCAATAGTTGGCGATGGTGCTATGCACGAAACGATAGTCACCGCCGAATGCCCAGAAGTTGGCAAAGCCGCAGTTGGCGATGACAAAGTTCTTGGCCTCAACGGCATAGAGGATGGAAAACAACCCGTAGCCGCTTTGGTTTTCAACGATGGTGTTATCGATGCGCAAAGCGCATTCTGTTGCTTTCAGTGCCGACTGGCAGTTGAGGCCGATGGTGCCGTTGCGGATGATGGCATGGCTAATGCGATGATCAGCGCCCGCACGACCGTCCATCATCAGGATTTGTTCCCATTGTCCGGGTGTGTCGTTGTAATATGTCTCCAAGCGGTCGCCTCGTACGATGACAGGCTCCTCTGCTGTACCGTCGATGATGAGCTGTCCGTCGCTCCACGAAAGGATGCCGCTGCCTTGGTGGCAATAGATTTGTGTGCCTTTTTCAATTTTCAAGGTACCGTAACTGTTGATGAGTGCATAGCCGTAGATGACATAGGGCCTTTCAGAAGTCCAAACCGTGGTCTCAAGGCTATCGGCGACGATATGGTAGGGATAGGGCTCCCCGCCAATGTTTACTACCTTGTCAGCAACAATGTAGTTGGCATTTTGCCCCCAAGCCAACAATTTGACAGTCTGTGTGTTACCATTTGTGATGAATTCCAGCTCATCTTCCACCACAAAAGGTGTATTCAAGTCGTTTGGGTTGATGGTAACGCGCAGAAAAGAGAAAAGGCTGTCGTTGGCAGGGATAATTTTGTCATAAAACTCCGTTGAATTTTCACCATCAAGGTTGATGCGGTAAGGTGAGCTTTCGCCTCCGATGAGACGTATAGAACTGATTTTCAAGTCGTCGCTATACTGATTGTATATCCTTAGTTCATACGTGGCCGAACCTAATGAAGTGAAAACTGTGTCAAATAGTACTGTGTCTGCCGAAAAGGCCAGTCTCAGGTTAGCATTGGGATTGATGATGCTGTTTTTCTTGCACGAATAGCCGGTCAGAAGGAATATAGCTAATATAAATAAGAAATACCGCGTTTTCATAACAGGATTTTGAATGGCAAAAATAAACTTTTATTGGATACGAGCATAAATAGTTTTTATTGTATTTTTGCAGAAAATATCACGATAATGAAACGATTAGTAATCATTGTATCTTTTTGTTTGATGCTTTTTGGCTTTGCTGATAGGACCTCAGCTCAATTTCTTCCCGATGTACCCGATATGAAAGGGAGGGTGATTTATGGGGGCAACTTTGGTTTCGGTATGTCGGGCAATTATCTCAACCTGTCCGTTGCTCCTCAGGTTGGCTACCGCATTTTTAACCCTTGGGAAGTGGGATTGCGTGTCATTTATGGGTAGTGTTTCAACCAGTGTGTCCGAAGTCTGTAGACTTCAGGGATGCGGTG
>CAMJHP010000051.1 GCA_946405575.1 uncultured Bacteroidales bacterium
TATGGGCACCGTACTTGGCTTCCAGGTCCATAGCTTGTTGTGATGATGTGATTTTTTCGATCATAACGTGTTACTTATTTAAGATTTAAAGATTTAAGATTCAAAATTCATAATTGCGTGCAAAGGTAAGGTTTTTTTCATCCCTTTTCTATTTTGGTCCGTTTTTTACGAACAATTTTGTAGGCCACGAACAAAACCGCTATGAAAAGCGCTATGGCCAAAAGGCCGAAGAAGGCCAAACGGTAGTGGTTGCGCTGTGCTTTGAGGGTTTCGATCTGTTCGTTTTGGGATTCGTATTGGTCCAACAAGCCTTCCATATTATCTTGAATGCGTGATAATTCCTCACTCAAAGCGTTGTTCTCATTGACTATCCCTACATAATTATCCCGCATCAAACCCAATTCCTTCTTCATCTCCATCAGCTGACCAAGTCGTGCATAATCAGCAATCAGATATGGGCGAACTGTATTGACATACAACTGGTTGCCTTTCTCTGAGGCCAAATCCATACATCTTTTCAAATAAACAGCTGATGTAGTGAAGTCTCCCGTTTCATTGTAATGAATACCAAGATTTTTGTACGCTTCCAACATTCCAATAGAATAGCCCATCCATTCCGAAGAATGTAATGCAGATTGATAAAGACTTATCGCATCCCCTTTCCTATTTAACTGCCACATTACACCTGCCAATTCCAACTCATCTTCAATTAAAGTGATTTGATCGCCTACGTTTTCGGCACATACGATTGATTTTTTCAGATATACTAAAGCCGAATCAAACTTGACTAAACCACTCGCATATGCCGTTCCAAGATTTTGATATGCATGAGCCAAAGAAGCCTCGTCTTCATAATACTCAAATACTGGTATCGCTTTTTGCAACAATGAAAGTGCCTCATCAAACTGCTGTCTTTCAACATAAATGTTACTGATGTTGTTGTCGCACTGCGCTATTGACAAAGTGTCATGAACCATTTCGAACCTTTTTCTTGCCTCTTTGAAATACTCCAAAGATTTATCCATATCATCCTGTTGGTAATAGATGTAAGCCATGTTGTTGATCACATCCGCACAATTCAATTCATCTCCAAGGTTTTCAGAAACTCGCAACGCGTACTGATATGTCATTATAGCCGAATCCATCTCACCCAAAAACAACTCAACACGGCCTTTGTAGTTCAATACATCCTCCAACAATTCCGAATCGTCTTTATTCTTAAGGAGTTCCAAAGCCTTATTATAGTTTTCAAGAGCCAGATCAAGTTCATAATGGTTTAGGTATCTCATCCCAATTTTCCAATAAGCCTTAGCCAATAATTCCACATCTTGAAATTGAGTTGCTTCCTTTATGGCTTTTTCACCCCAATCAATACACTCATCAAACGAATAGTCAAAGAATGCCTTGGATAGTTCCATCATAGTCTCAACCTTCTCGCGCCCTTCCTGCTTCCCCATAACGCTCTCAAGGCTATCTATAACCCGGGTCTCATCCTGTGCGAAGGTGGAAGCAGCCAAAAGCAAAAGAATCAATATGTTAAACACCCTTTTCATCAAAGGAACATATTATACCTTCTTTCGTCAAATATGGTCGTGCTTTCGCCATGGCCTGAATAGACCACTGTATCATCGGGCAGATGGAACAACCGCTCGATGATGTTCGTGCGAAGTTGCTCGTAGTTGCCCCCAGGGAAGTCGGTGCGCCCGATGCTGCGGCAGAAAAGCGCGTCGCCAGTGAAGACCCAGCCTTCGATTTCGGCATAAAGGCTGATACTACCCATAGCATGGCCTGGTGTGCTAATGACCTCAAGCGTACTCTCTCCGACTTTGATGATTTCACCATCTTCAAGATTGCGGTCTGGCAGTTCACATTCACCGTTGAACGGCAACCCGAACATTTGAGCTTGCTGGTGCGACCGTTGGAAATCACTTTTCACATTGGGATGCGCCGCCACCTCTATGCTATAGTGCTTCTTAACGGGCGCATTGCCAAGAATATGGTCAATATGGCCATGGGTGTTGATGGCTAAAATAGGTTTCAAACGTTGACTGTCGATGAAACCAAAGAGTTCGTTTTCCTCGCCTGCATTCGAGCAACCCGGGTCGATGATGACACATTCCTTGGTATGGTCGTTGTAAACAACGTAGGTGTTTTCTGCAAATGGATTGAATACGAAAGATTCTAGTTGGAGCATAAGGGAGAATTTAGAGTTTAAAGATTCAAAGTTCAAAGATTCAAGTATTGAGACCGCCCTTCGATAGATTCAAAGACCGGAAATAGAGCAAATATTGGCGCAAAGGTAGGGATTTTTCCGCAGCATTCTAAAGATTTTACCTATCTTTGTCCGCTAAATTGGTATTAATGTTGCCGAAAAAACGATATGCACTCCTCTTCCTACTGCTTATGGCTGTGATGCTGCCAGTTTATGCGCAGTTTTACAACGGTATGAATATGCCCTTCGGCAAAAACCGCGTGCAATGGACCGACTTCCATTGGTCATACTATATGAACGACAATTTCGACGTATATTTCTATCAAGGTGGCGATGACCTTGCCCGATATGCGCAAGCCTATGCCAAAGAGCAAATCCCTCAACTTGAAAGCCGCCTCAATAGCCGCTTCGGAAAGAAAATTCAGTTTATCGTGTTCAACAGCAAGGGCGACTTCAAGCAAAGCAACATCAACCTTGAGGAAGAAGAAAACGGCAACACTGGCGGAATCACTAAAATCATTGGCACCAAAGTCATACTTTACTTCGATGGCGACTACACCCATTTTGAGGCACAAATCCGTGAAGGCATCGCTCGTTTGTTATTCAACCAAGTGATGAACGGCATCAGTATCGGTTCGCAAATTCGCAATTCTTATCGTTACGACATCCCTCAATGGTTCCAAGACGGACTGGTGACGTTCATTGCCGGCAACTGGGACTGTCACAAGGAGGCACAATTACAACGTGGCATCATTTCTGGCAACTACAAGAAAATCAACCATCTTCGTGATGATGATGCTTTGATTGCAGGTTATTCGTTTTGGAATTTTATCGAAGAAAAATACGGCAGCAAATCGTTTAACGATATTCTGACTTTAGCTGAAAACACACAAAACGTAAGGAAAGCACTACTCTACGTTACTGGCAAGGAATACAAAGCCTTGATTGAGGAATGGTTCGAATTCTACAAAACTCGTTATGAAACACTTATGACAAACCAGCCCACCAGTCCGATGAAGCTGAAATACAAAAAATACCGCACTTTCACCCAACCCAGCATCAGTCCCAACGGAAAATACATTGCCTATGTCAGCAACGATGAGGGCAAAATCAGGCTTTGGCTTGAAGACCTGCAAAACGGCAAACGGCAACAATTGTTTAAAGCAGGTTATCGTTCGGATGAAAATATCGACACTTCATTCCCTCTCCTAGCTTGGCATCCCAATGGAGAGATGCTGTCGTTCATCCTCGAAGAAGAGGGCAAAATCCAACTCTACAATTTGGACATCAATAGCGGCAAAAAAGCTAACATCTACCTTTTCGATTTCCAAAAGGTCAGTTCTTTCTCCTATGCACACAAGAGCCGTAAGATTGTGTTAGCTGCCACCCGCATGGGTAAGCCTGATATTTATGTCTACAACTTGTTTTCCAACACTTTGGAGCAAATCACAAATGACTACCACACCGACCTGAGCCCCGTCTTCACCTTTGATGACCGACAAATCGTGTTCAGTTCCAACCGCGATAACGACACGCTGAAAGCCGATGACAAAATCGGTTTCCAAAACAAGCAATTCGACCTGTTCGCATACAACTATATTAATAAAGGTGCGGTACTCCAAAACCTAACACAGCAGCGTTTTTCCAACAGCATCCTGCCCGAACCGCTAAAAGACGGAAGTCTGCTTTACTTGAACGACACCAGCGGCTACTATAATCTCTATCAAATTCGTTTCGACAGTGCCATCAGCCATATCGATACAATAGTGCATTATCGCTATTTTGGTAAAAAAGAACAACTTACGAACTATTCTTCCAATATCATCGATTATACCTATCAGCCCCGCGACCATAAAGCCGCCATGCTGATAGCCGATCAAAATGGCGAAAAGTTTTATATGTCGTCTATCCTTCGGGGTTATGAACAAAGCATCAGCCAAATGAGCCCTTATGCACAAAAAAGGTTGATTGAGGAATGGATCAAGAAAGAAAAGGACACTATTATAGAACCCATTTCAAAGCACCGTTTTTCAACCAGTTACCGTTATGCCCGAAGAAAGCGACAAATCAATGTTGCCTTAGGTACCGACACTCTGCAAGTGGTGCAAGACAACCGTCCTGCTCCCAAACCAAGGCAAAAAGACACCATCCAACGACCCAGCAATTATTATGTGGAACTATTCGCTGACCAATTGATGAGTCAAATCGACTTTACGAGTATGAACTACAGCTACCAGCCCTTCAGTGGCGGCAGCACCCCCATCTACCTCAACTCGGGCTTCAACGTCTTCCTTGGCACCAAAATGAAGGACTTGATGGAAGACTATAAAATCGAACTCGGCGTGAAGCTCAACACCAGCCTCACCAACAATGAATACCTTTTGCGCTTCAGTGACTTCAGCAAACGTCTAGACAAAAGCATCACTCTGCATCGCTATGTCACCGATGACAATTCAAGCTACTACTACCGCACCTTCACCAACGAGGCCTTTTATACATTGAGCTATCCTTTCAGCGAAATCCTGAGTCTGCGAGGCACAGCTATCTATCGTAACGACCACCGGGTCAACCTGGCCATTGACGATTACAGCCTTGACGACAAAGATGTATACGAAAACTGGGGCGGTTTGCGGGCTGAACTGGTTTATGACAACTCGAAGAAAATCGGAATCAACCTGCTTGTTGGGGCAAGAGGAAAAATATTTGCCGAATACTACCAACGCATCGCACGAAGCACTAATAATATAGTCGTTGTCGGCTTCGATTACAGAAACTACACTCGCATCAGTCGTAATTTCATTTGGGCTAACCGCATTGCTGGTAGCAGTTCGTTCGGACAGCAAAAGCTCATCTATTATATGGGTGGCGTCGACAACTGGATTTTTGCCTCTTTTGACCAAGGCGCACCCGTCGACTACACTCAAGACTACGCCTATCAGACCCTTGCCACCAATATGCGAGGTTTCCAACAGAACATACGCAACGGTAACAACTTCGTTGTGTTGAACAGCGAGTTGCGCTTCCCAGTGTTCAGCTACTTCTCTAACCGTCCCATCAACCTCAAGTTCATCAAGGACTTCCAGATTGTAGCCTTCGGCGACCTCGGCACCGCTTGGACGGGCTGGAATCCATACGATCCGAGTAACTCTCTCTATAATACCCACATACACAATGGAAACCTCGACATCACCGTCACCGAGATGAAAGAACCTTTAGTGGGCGGCATTGGCTTTGGCCTACGCACCACCATCTTAGGCTACTTCATCAGAGGCGACATAGCCTGGGGAATACAAGACGGACAAATCTCGAAGAAACCTCGTTATTATC
Organism: uncultured Bacteroidales bacterium; assembly: GCA_946405575.1. Lineage (GTDB taxonomy): Bacteria > Bacteroidota > Bacteroidia > Bacteroidales > F082 > Limimorpha. The sequence continues at coordinate 5,540 of CAMJHP010000051.1, forward strand.
TGTCGTTCAACCTTGATTTCTGAGTGCTAGCCTTTCGCATAGCGTGACGCACAGTAAGGAAAGCCGAAGTGCAACCCACCACCAGAATCGTGGCGAAAATCAAAAGCACATCCTTGAGTTTCAAAAGGACGGGATAAGCCTCCACGACATAATTGCCACCCGTGCCGAACTTCACGAAACCGAACTGCTGCTGCAACAACACCAAAATGATACCCAACAACAAGCCGATGATGCCGCCTGCCACGGAAATTAGTAAACCTTCGTTTAGGAAAATCTTCTGTATCAGTCGGTTGTCGGCACCCATTGATTTCAAGATTTCGGTGTCCTTGCGCTTGTCAATCATCAGCATCGAGAGCGAGCCGACCACATTATAAGTGGCCAAAATCAAGATGAAAGTGAGGATAACATACACCGCCCACTTTTCGGAACGCATGATTCTATAAAGCGTTTCCTGTTGCTCTTGTTGGTTCTTCACAGTGTAATCCTCGCCTATTATGGAAGCAACCGACTTCTTTACCTTATTAATATCAGTGTTCGGAGCTGTAAAAAGTTCTACATTCGTGGCTTTGTTCTCGTATTCAAGCAGTTCGGAGAGCCAGTCGAAAGGAACGAGCACCAGTTTTTCGTCCTGTTCCTGTTCGGTGGAGAATACACTACGCACCGTCAGCACATCTGAGTTGAAGCTGTTTTCGAGACTCATCAGCGACGCATTGCCGCGCTTGGGCACATAGACGCGCACCATCGCGTAAGGGTTATAGGCATTAATGCCAAGATACCACGCCACACCAGCACCTGGAACGGCAAAATTATGCTCGTCCTCGTCGGCGAGTACCAAATCATCGCCACCGAAAACGATTTCATTCAAACGACCGATTTTTTGGTATTCCAATCCAACACCCTTCACTTGACCGATATGCTGCTTGTCGTTGGCACGAAACAATGCGTCTTCTGTAATCGTAGGAATCACATAGTCAACATATTGAATGTCTTTGAGCTGTCGCAAAGGAAACGCCGACAAATCGACAGTTTTGCCTTTTACAGCGGAGATTTGAAGGTCGGGTGTAAGGCGATTGTTCATCGAAGAAATCACCTTTTCCAGTCCATTGAAGGCCGACAGCACCACAATAAGCGCAAACGAGCCCACACTAATACCCAAAATGGAAATCCATGTGATGATATTAATGAGATTGTGGCTCTTTTTGGCCAGCAGGTAACGGTTTGCTATGAACAGCGGGAGCCTCACTTTTCGGGATGCAGCAGGTTATCGATGTTTTCGATATAATCAAGCGAGTCATCCTCGATGAAACGCAACTCAGGCACCACGCGCATCTGGTGACGGATACGATTGCCGAGCAAGCCGCGGATGGCTTTAGCGTTTTGGCCTACCTCCTCCACGACCTTCTTCTTCTCGTCCACGCCGAACACGCTCAGATACACACGCGCATACGACAAGTCGGAAGTAACATTAACGCGGGTCACGGTAATCATCAACGAAGGCACTTTCGGTTTCAGCTCCTTCTGGAATATATCGCCTAATTCTTTCAGTAGCAGTTTGTTTACTTTTTCTAATCGCTTTCCTTCCATAACTCCAAATTCAAAGATTCAAAATTTAAAGATTTAAGATTCAAAAATTTATGAGGGTGCAAAAATAGGCATTTCTTTTGAAATCTTTCGGAAAAGCATTCAGCAAACTGAAAATGTTTATTTTTGCGAACTGAAACATAAATAATAACATTCCCATGAAATCAATCATTAAACCACTATTCATCTTGGCCATAATGGCTTTGTCCGTGTTTTCATACGCGCAGGAACCACAGCAAAGCCAAGAATCAACCACATATGTGGAAAACGAATTCATCATCTGGCTAGAGCAAGATGTGGATGCCGCAGACTTTGCCGCCAAGTCCAATACTGGAATCATGCCGAAAAGACAACTGTCCAAAAGGCTGAATATCTGGCTTTTCGAAATCAACGACAACAAAGAGCTTAGAGAAGACAAAATGCGCCGCTTAAACGCCAATGCTGATGTGCGTGTCATACAAAACAACCATACCAACATCACATTACGCGAAGCGATTCCAGACGACCCCTTCTTTGGCCAACAATGGGCACCTGCCATTATGAACCTGCCGCAAGCTTGGGAGGAATTTACCACAGGCGGTGTCACGGCGACTGGCGACACCATCGTGGTTGCAGTCATCGACGGAGGTGCTGATTGGACCCATGAAGACCTGAATTGCTGGGAAAACGCTCATGAAATCCCCAACAATGGCATCGATGACGATGGTAACGGCTATATCGATGACTTTCACGGTTGGAATGCTTACAACCACAACGGCTATGTCGGCAGCAACAACCATGGCACTCATGTTTCGGGCATCATCGGTGCTGTCGGAAACAATGGAAAAGGCGTTTGCGGCGTGAATTGGAATGTGAAAGTCATGCCCATCGGCGGCAGCTCGGGCGACGAGTCTATCGTTGTAGAAGCCTATTCCTATGTTTTGGAGATGCGAGCGCGGTACAATGAAACTGATGGCGAGGAAGGTGCTTTCATCGTTGCTACCAATTCTTCTTTCGGGGTCGATTACGGGAATCCAGACGATTATCCCATCTGGTGTTCGATGTATGACGAGATGGGCAATGTCGGCATTTTGAGTTGCGGCGCCGGTCCCAACATGAATGTGAATGTTGATGTGGTGGGTGATGTCCCATCTGCCTGTCCTGGAAATTATCTCATAGGCATCACCAACACCACCTCGGACGACGTGAAGTACACCGGCGCGGGTTACGGCATCAACAACATTGACATTGGTGCACCTGGCACATCTATCTATTCTACACTTCCTAACAACAATTACGGCAATATGACTGGAACCTCAATGGCCACTCCACAAGTCTCTGGAACCATTGCGCTGATGTATGCTGCCTTGCCCGAGGAGATGATGATAGCATGCAAAAACGACCCAGCAAATTTCTGTCTTTCAGTGAGGCATCACCTTCTTAACGGTGCCGACCACTTGCCTTCGCTCGATGGTTTGGTTGCCTCAGGAAGGCGATTGAATGCCTACGGTGCAATCGAAAGTGTTTTATATGACAGCATTATACCCACTTTAACAGGCGAAGTCAATATTTCTGGAGAACCTTTCTTCGGAGAAACCTTGACCGCCGAAACAAATTTGGGTTCTACGCCATCCATTCCTGATTTAGGAGAGTTGCATTACCAATGGCGAAGAGACACAACAGCTATCGAAGGAGCTGTCTATTCAACCTACACTTTGACCGAAGATGACATTTTCGAGAAAGTCTGTGTGCAAGTCACGGCCGAAAACTGCACAGGAGCCATAACTTCACCTCTTTTTGGCCCTATCAAAAAAGCGGAACAGCCCATGCCCGAAGCTCCACAAATGGAGAGCAACACCGACACAAGCATAACTCTTGTTGCTATAGAAGATGGTGAATATAACATCAATGGCAGCGATTGGCAACCATCTCCAGTATTTGAAGGCTTAATGCCAAGCACTTCCTATATTTTCACTCAACGCAAGAAGGAAACAAGATCGCATTATGCCTCGCCAGTGAGTCCTGAAGCGGTATATTGCACGATGCCCTATGATCATCTTTGCGAGAACCATAGAAGCACCTTCAAAGTCTATCCTAATCCTGCCAAAGGATATGTTATCATTGAAGGCACAGGTAATATGACCGTCACAAATGCCCACGGCCAAACCATCATGACCAAGGAAATCAAGGGAAAAGAAAAAATAGTATTGCCGCAAGGAATGTATTTTGTGACTTTGAGTAGCGAAACGCAGAAAATTGTGGTGGAATAAACCATCACTGTCCCTCCAGCCAACGCGAAAGGAACACATTATAAACGCTATACGAAACGCCTTCTTCAGTTGAGTTGGCCAAGATAAGTTCCTTGTCTATTAGCGCATCTAATATTCTGTTGGAGTTGGCCGAGGTGCCGATGTTGTATTTTTGGATGAATCCAGTCGCAAACGGCTTGTCAACGGATTGCTCCTTAGCCACGGCTTTCAGATAGTTCCATTGCAACGGGGTCAGCAGGTCGCGCCATTGCAGAAATGTCTGCTCGTTTTCAACGAGAATTTGATGGGCAGATGCCAAAGCGTCCTGCAGACCAACGTTCTTCCCGCTTTTCAGAAACACATGATTGCAAAGCGATTGCGTGTAAAATGTGTGTACCTTGGTCCAATCAAGGATGAAATCGACCGCCTCATTGGTGATGTTTTTCTTTCCTTTTGCGAACATCCTAACGATAAAATCCGCATAGACTTCCCTGTCAATCTTTTCAAGATAGAGGCAGCGGGTGCTCTCATAAAACGGGCTACGAGCATCCGTAAACATCTCAGCCTTAAGGTGTTTCTTGCTCCCACAAAAGACAAATTGCACATTCCGCAACGGCTGAATGTAGGAGCGCAGCAAAGCCTCCATATTGTTGCCATATCGCCTCACTTGCTGGAACTCATCGATGGCCACAATAGTTTTTTTATCCAACCTCTCAAGAAACTCAAAGATGGACGCAAGCGTGTGCTGCTTCTCATAGTCGGAGAGAAATGTCATCGTCAGTTCGGGATTGCCAGTCAAGGGATTGTAACTCAACATCGGACGCAGGCCACCCAAAAATTGAAGAAAGGCCTTGGCTCCTTTTTTCCTGTCCAAAGTCGTTATGACAGCCTCCGAAAGCCTCTTGATAAAATCCTCCACTTTTTCAGTGGCGTAAATATCAGCATAACAGGTGTTTATTTCAATTTTTCGCTCTTTTATTTCATCAAAAACACGGTAAATCAGCCCTGTTTTTCCATAACGACGAGGCGAAATCAAGGTCACATTGGAGCCGTTAAAAAGGTACTCCATGATGGTTTTGGTTTCTTGCTCGCGGTCGCAAAAAAGGTCTTTCGACACGTAAGGCACAAGTGCAAACGGGTTTTCCATAACGATTCCTTTCACTATCTATTTACAATGCAAAATTACTATCTTTTTTGTAATATACAAAATAGATAGTGAAATTTTATAATATTTATCTGTTTATCAAATATATAAATTTTTCAATTTGATAAATAATAATGATTATTCGCGCCTTTTAGAGTCCATTATTATAGTCACAGGCCCATCATTAAGCAGCTCCACGGCCATCATAGCACCAAATTTGCCGCTCTGTACAGGGCGGCCTGAAATCTCAGCGAGGCGTTTTAGGAACATTTCATAAAGTGGTATCGCCTGCTCGGGACGGGCGGCGCGAATGAAGCTTGGGCGGTTGCCTTTCTTGGTCAGAGCGTGGAGTGTGAACTGGCTCACCACGAGGAAAGAGCCGCCCACTTGGTTGATGTCCAGGTTCATCGAGTCGTTGCCATCGTCGAAAATGCGGAGTTTGGTGAGTTTGGTGCAGAGCCAATCCACATCCTCTTCTTTGTCGGCTTCCTCAATGCCGAGCAGAATCAGCATCCCCAAGCCGACTTCCGATTTCACTTTGCCGTCAATCTTGACGGATGCGTGAGTTACTCGTTGTGCTACTATTCTCATTTTCTTTTGACTACGGGACTGCGAGACACGAGACTACGAGACTCAACATCCACGGGATTATAACTATTACTTTTTTCCATTAGCAAGATAGGCAATAAAGGCACCTATCGCATTGGTCAATGACTTACATCTTCCAATCAACTCGACCGCCTTTTCGTTACTACAGTACCCTAACTTCGGACAAAGATAAAGCATATTCTTTACCTCACCACAACTTCCTTTAGAGGTCTTTAAATAGCGAATCATCATCGCATCAGAACCGTTTTCTGAACCTTCGGCAATATTATTTGATATGGAAATAACTGTCCTTTGAATTTGGTCACGAAAACCAAAATCCTTATTATCCTTGAACATCTCATAAATCTCCAAAGCAATTCCTTGAGCATCTTGCCAAATCCGTAAATCTTCAAAAACTTTCATAGATTATTTTATTGTTTAGCTAAAGTCTCGTAGTCCCGAAGTCCCATGTCCCGAAGTCAAACATGCATTAATTTGAAAATCATCTCCCTATACAAATCCTTCTCGCTCACCTCGCCGTTTTCGTAGCCTTTCGACTTCATGTCGAACTCGCGGAGAATGGATATGCAGCGGATGCAGGCTGCTGGAGGATAATTCTTTGAGGCTGCGAGATAGTCTTTGACGAAAAACGGACTTACACCAAGCACGCTTGCCAAGTTGCCTTGTGACTTGTCCTGCGTACAGTGCAACTTGATTAGTTTGGTGAAATAACTATACAGCGTTATCGCCGTGACCAACAACGGATTGTCCTTGCCGTTGTCTCCGAAATAGTTCACGATGCGGTTGGCTTTCAGCACGTCGCGGCTGCCGATGGCATTCTGTAACTCGAAGACGTTATAATCTTTCGAGATACCGATGTTGCGCTCCACGTCAGCGTCATCGATGCTCTTGTTTTTTGGCAAAGCAATGGTGAGTTTCTTCAGTTCGTTGGCGATTTTATGAAGGTCGGTGCCAAGGAAGTCGGCCAGCATCTGGGTAGCTTTTGGCGTAATGCCGTAGCCATCGGCCTTCAGGTAGTTCTGAATCCAGCCAGGGATGTTGTTGTCGTACAATTTCTTCGACTCGAACCAAACGCCCTTTTTGTCAATCTTCTTGGCCAAGGTCTTGCGCTTGTCGAATTTCTTGTATTTATAGACGAAAACAAGGAGTGTGGTCTCGGGAATGGTATCGAGATAAGCCTCAAATTTCTCCAAGTCCTTCACATCCTGGGCCTCCTTGACGATAACCACCATACGGTCGCCCATCATCGGGAAGCTGCGGGCATGATTAGCGATGGTCTCCACATCCACGTCGCGGCCATAGAGCACGATTTGGTTGAAAGCGCGGTCGGCCTCATCCAAGGCTTCGTTCTCGATGGTGTCCGAAATCATGTCGATGAAATAGGGCTCCTCGCCCGTCAGGAAATAGATAGGCGCGAAATTTTTCTTGTGGATGTCGGAAAGAATCTGGTCGTAGGTCATCAGAACTTCAAGTGCTTGACAGTGATACCATTATTGATGAGTTGTCGTAGCGAGTCGATACCGATGCGCAGGTGTTCGCCGACATAGTTTTTGCTGACCACCTTGTCGCTTTCCTCGGTCTTGACACCCTCGGGCACCATAGGGTTGTCGGACACCAACAGGAGTGCGCCCGTCGGGATTTCATTGTGGAAGCCGACTGTGAAAATGGTGGCGGTTTCCATATCGACAGCCATACAGCGAATCTTGCGGAGATAGTCCTTGAAATCGTCGTCGTGTTCCCAAACACGGCGGTTGGTGGTGTAGACCGTTCCCGTCCAATAGTCGCGGCCATAATCGCGGATGGTGGTGGAGATGGCTTTTTCGAGACTAAATGCCGGCAACGCAGGCACCTCAGGCGGGAAATAGTCGTTCGATGTACCTTCACCACGGATGGCAGCAATAGGAAGAATCAGGTCACCGACCTTGTTGATTTTCTTGATGCCACCGCATTTGCCGAGAAACAATACTGCCTTGGGTTGAATGGCGCTCAACAGGTCCATGATGGTAGCGGCATTGGCACTGCCCATGCTGAAGTTGATTATGGTGATTTCGCCGTCGGTGGCGCAAGGCATGGAGCGGTCGCGCCCAACGACTTCTACGCCTTGCCATTCGGCAAAGCGATCCACATAGTTTTGGAAGTTGGTCAACAGAATGTATTTCCCGAATTTATCCAGCGACAGGCCTGTATAGCGCGGCAGCCAGTTTTCAACTATTTCTTGCTTGGTTTTCATTTCTACAGAATATTTGTGCAAAAATAAGAAAAAATGAATGAATGTGTAACTAATTCGTGGCAAATCCGTATTACGTTCAGATTTCAAATCCTATTTTCAATGAAAAAAACATTTTTTATCCTCACATTTTGCTTGATGGCGATGGTTGCCCAAGCGCAAAACGACTCTGTAACGATTTCAGGAAAAGTAACTGATTTTGATGGTACTCCCATAGACAGTTGTACAGTATGTTGGATGAATGAGAGTTTTGAAACCATCACTCAAGCACTGACCAATTCTGAAGGCTATTATTCAGCAAAAATCAGGAAAGGAAACTACAATGCGGTTGCCGCCATCTATGAGCCTTCTTATGCCCACAATGCGTTAAACACTGGATTACCAGAGAATCAGCATCGTTTGGAGTTCTGGGCTTGGAATTTCATCGCTGACCGTGACACCATTCTCAACATCCGTTATCATCGAATGGAAGCATACGGTATTCACTCGTTCTACATTCAAGGTGCAGTACCGACCTTTCAAATATATGTTCGCCCTATGAGCCTTACCCGTACATACGATTGGATGAAAAAGAAAAAGCCAGAATCTTTGGTACACGGAGAAGACTTGTCTAAAATTATCCAACAACCTGTGACAAAAAAAGCCAAATCCTCAAAACTATCACCATCAATCAAAGAAATTGGTATTCGCGTTTGGATTGATGGCGAGGAAGTGGAATTACTTCAAAAACAAGAAATTAACGAATATGTCAATGCCAATGAGATAATGAATGCATACTTACTCACCGTGAATCGTCCAACCCATAATACAAATCTTCCTTATTGGGTAATTAAAGTGGAATTAAAAGACCTTAAAAACGGTGATTGTGGAGAAGGCCTTTACTATATGGTCAAAAACAACTATATGAAATAATTGAACCTTATATAAAATTCCATATTTGCGGTCCAAAGGCACTGGTGCGGGAAATGCAGAGAAGAATAGGTTATAAAATAAAAATACTTGCGACCAATAAATAAAATATCTAATTTTGCAGGGCAAAACACACCAATTGTATGCAAACCACAACGACAACTATAAGGCAAACCAACTCAACCACTTCTTCTCGCCAAAAGAAAAAAGCTTACCCCAATACCTTGAAAGGATGTTTCTCATTTGAGGAATTTCAAGACTTGTTGAATGAGAAAATAAGGGAGCATTATGAAAAGGTATGAAATCCAGATTCGTAATGTAGTAAAGAAAGACATTGAGCAGATCAAGGATTTCATTGTCGAAAAAAACAGCCGCGAACACGCTGAGCGTTACGCGGCTGAACTTTATGCGGAAATGCTCTCATTGACTTTTCTTGCAGATAGCATAAAGGTCACAGAATGGAAAATCGCCAAGAAATACAGCAAAAGCAAAAGAGAAAAAGTGCTTATGACCCACAACAAAAAATGGAGCATCTTCTTTCATACCTATAGAGATAAGGTAATAATAGACAAGATTATAGCCTCAAAACTTGTTAAAGAATAATAATGACCCACTACCCCGTAAAAATACTAATGGCTTTCGGCTGCACCTTTGAGCCTGAGGGCGACGAGTTCTTCGAATGGCTGATGCGTAACGGCTACCCCGAACTGGGTGCCTTGAGCCAGACCATACAAGGCGACACCAAAGCCAAGGATTGGCTGATGGAGCACGGTTTTCCCCACTTGGCAGCCATCGATAGTGCCATCGACAAGGAGGAAAAGGCTGAAGAATGGCTCGTCAAAAACCATTTTGAGGTCAATCTGGCCTTTGCAAAAGCCATCAACAGAGACGACGACGCAACCCTATGGCTGGAAAAAAAAGAGCTCCAAGTCTTTATCGTCCTCGCTGATAAAATACGTAAATATTTGGACGACAAATACTTAAATTTCCACAAAATCCATTTTTAATTTCAAACGATTTTTTTTGTCCGACATAAGAGAAAAAATCCTAACTTTGCCGCCAATCAGACAAAGAATAATAATTAGAAAATTCATACAACAATGAAAAAAGGATTATCAATTCTCATCAACATCCTGCTGTTTGCAGTTATTGTGTTCTTAGCATGGCAAGTTGTCAAGAGCATTCAGGCTCCCATTAAGTTCAACACTGAGCAGAAAACTCGTGAAACCAAAGTCGTTGAGCGCCTCATCGACATCCGCAATGCCGAGATACTTTACAAAAACGCCACTAGCAAGTACACAAACAATTTCGACTCACTAATCCAATTCTGCCAGACCGCTGAAATCCCGATTGTAAAAATCGTTCCTGACCCAACCGACACTACTTTCACCCGTACCATCAACGACACAATCGGTTTCATAAAAGTAATGGATTCCATCAAAGCTGGTCGCGATAATTTTAACATCAACGACATCAAGTGGGTGCCTTTCAGCCAACCGCAACAAAAATACGAACTTGAAGCGGGCACCATTCAACGTAACGGCATTGAAATTCCCGTCTTTGAAGCTCGCACTCCTTACGAAGTTTATCTTGGCACCCCTGGTGCTGCCTTTAGCGAAAAGGAATGGAATCAGCGCCGCGACAATGCCAAGGCCGAAAAAGAAAGCATCAATCGTTATGCAGGTTTGAAGGTTGGCTCAATGGAAGAAGCCACTACCGACGGCAACTGGGAGAAACTCTAAACCGTTAAGATGAATGACGGCATCGCTGAATCCCTATATCTCACAATTCGGTGAAGAGTTTGATTCCGAGAAGTCATCGCAATACAGAATGGCCATCCAATGCGCATTGGGTGGTCTTTCTTTTGCCCTCCTCGACACCAAACTCCAAACTCTTGTCGGCTTGGAGTTTTACCAATCGGAACTACTGACCGACAGCAACGACCTATTTAGAACTTTGGAGCGGGCTTTGGAAGCCAAAGGATTAAACAATAAGGTTTTCCAATCAATCACTTGCCTTATCGACAACCGATTATGCACACTTGTTCCCAAGCCCTTGTTCAATGAAGCCAACCAAGCCAAGTACCTCGACTTTAGTTTCCAACTCCCTGAAAGTTTTGTCATCACCTCACATCCATTGGCATCAGCTCAATGTCAGATTGTCTATGCCTTTTCGAAAACACTACTAGACAAAATGTCTGCCAAATGGAAAAACGTCAGAATCATTCATTCTAGCAGCGTCTTTATCAACGATATGATGAAAAATGAAGTTGAAACAGGCATATTTGTCCATGTCCACAACCGTGACTTTGATGTGATCATCAAGAAAAATGGCAATTTGTTCTTTTTCAACAACTTTAGGTTCAACACAAAGGAAGACTTCGCATATTTCTTGCTATTTGCAATGGAGCAAAACGGTTATACGGGGCAAGATACGCCCGTTTGTTTTTCAGGCCTTATTCGCCCCTCTTCCGAAATCATCGACCTTTGCAGTCGCTATATTAAAGACATTCGCTTTGTGGAAGACCCACACTCCCTACAAGTGAGCAAGGCCTTGAAGGAAGTGCCATACCAATACTATTTCACCCATTACCAAGCACTAAAATGAGAATCATCAGAGGAAGATACCAGCGGCGACAGATCACCGCGCCCGCCAACCTACCCGTACGGCCCACTACTGACATGGCCAAGGAAAGCTTGTTCAACATCATTGAGAATCATTTCGATCTTGAGGAAACTGAAGCCATGGATTTGTTCTCAGGTACTGGCAACATCTCCTACGAACTCGTTTCAAGGGGCTGTCCGAAAGTTGTTTCCGTTGACCAGGACTTCGGTTGCGTGAAGTTTATCCGCGAGACCGCCAACAAACTCAATATGGAAGAGTTGCTTGTCGTCCGTTCTGATGTGTTTCGATTCCTCGACAAGCACCAAATGCAGTATGACCTCATTTTTGCCGACCCTCCATATGATTGTGAGCATTACGAGACCTTGGTCGACCTCATATTCAAGCACAACTTATTGCGTGAAGACGGCATGTTTGTCTTGGAACACGACAAATACCAAAATTTTGAGGAGCATCCCCACTTTATGGAGCAACGTCACTATGGCAAAGTGAATTTCACCTTCTTTGCCCAAACCATCGAGGAAGACGATGACCAGTGATAATGACTATGACCGCTTCAACTGAGAAAATAGCGGTCATAGTCATTGTCATAAGTCATAGTCAAATATATCCAAAGCGTTTCCTGACAATTTCCTTTTCCTCATCACTGCTGTCACGGAAGAGCGGCATGACTTCGTCTTCAGGAAAGTCTGTAAAGGTCAAAAACAAAAGTGAATCAAGTGTATCGTTGAAGTCATAATCGACATTAAAACAGAGAAACTTGGCATTTAGTTTCAGGTATTTCTTATATAAAGTGGGTAGTCGGTACTCACCGTTGCTAAGGCGAAACAGAAATTTGTCGAACTTGTCGACACCATTTATGTTGTTTTTCAGTAACACATCTGAATCCACCTTCAAATAATCTGGAACAAAAGGTGTCTTTGGTGTCACCTTGCCCTTCAGCTCATCCTCAACAGAATGGTTTTCAGAAACAAACCGTGCAATTAAGCTCAGATAGAACTTAGGATACCACGAACTAATGCTCACAGGTCCAATGAAATGGTTGATTTCAGGATAACGGACCACTACGTCCGAAAGGCCACGCAATAGTAGCATCAGTGGTAACACTTCTTTCTGATAATCAAGGGAAACAAAAGAACGGCCTAGTTCAATTGTATGGCTCAATTTGTCGGAAAACGACTCATCAATATTCACCAAAGTGCTGACATAGAAGCCTCTGATACCGAATTTAGGAATAATCTCACTTCCAATGCCGAGTCGATAACAACCTGCAATCTTTTGCTTGACCTTATCCCAAAGAATCATTTGCCTGAAATGCTTGTCAAACTCATCTTGGTCAAGGCTTTTTCCCGTGCCTTCACCAATGGCGCGGAACGTCTCTTCGCGAAGACGGGCGATTTCATGCATAAGATTTGGAATATCCTCATAATCCGCTAAATAACAATCGTAATCAGAGGCAGAATACAAAAATGACTTCTCGCGAATGGCTTCCAATTCGGCCAACATAAGCAACAAATCTGTAGGGTCGTCAATTTTATCCTGTTTCACCTCTTTCTTTTCCACAATTCTTGCAGGAATATTGGCTTCAAGAGCATAAGAACGGCTACGTAAATAAGCAGCCAATTCCTTAGGATTCTCATAAAGTGCAACCTCAGCGGGCAGGATGGGTTTGCCCATCTGTAAGTTGAAGCAGGTATCGTGTTTATTAATCAATTCCTTAGTCAGGCGAGCAGTACCCAACATAGGATGGATCTTGTCAACCATATAAAACAACTTCGAATTGCAGCCTTCCCAAAACACGGGAATCACAGGAACGTTGGCGTTCTTGATGATACGGGCGATGGAAGTGCTCCAAGGTAGGTCTTCTGGATAGTCATGACCATGGTAACGAGACACCTCGCCAGCGGGGAATACGCCCAAGCCATAGCCGTCCGTAATATGCTGAATGGCACCTTTGATACCACCCACACTGCTCTTCCATTCAGGATTTTTCTCGAAAGGATTGACGGCAAAGAAACATTCTTTGAGGTTAGGGATATGCGACAGGATAAAGTTGGCCATAACCTTGAAATCAGGGCGCACCTTGGCGATGACACTCAACAACATCACACCTTCGATGCCACCAAAAGGATGGTTGCTCACCACGATAAAACCGCCTTCTTTGGGAATGTTATCCAACTGCTCAGGATTGACATCAATAGTGATGTTCATATTTTGGAGCAGATGGTCGGCAAACTCACGGCATTGATAATCAGCAGCTCCGTCGAACAAACGGTTGATCTTGCCCAAACGGAGGTATCCATAAGCCAATCCAGCCACACAAGTGCCGAAGAAGCCTTTTAAACCGAGGGCCTTCTTAAGATCCGAAAGGGTTACTACTTTTCGCATAGTCGTTGAACCTGTCGAAACTATGTTTCGAACTTGCAAAAATAGGAATTTTCTCATTCAAAGTGCAGTAAAAGGGAATAAAATGTATTTTTGCACCATGGTGATTATCTTCAACAAGCCTTTTGGCGTACTCAGCCAGTTCACTCCCGAGGCCGGACATCGCGCCCTCGACGAGTTCGGTTTTCCTCCTAATGTATATGCCGCTGGTCGCCTCGACCACGACAGCGAAGGTGCTTTGCTCCTTACCGACAACGGGCCGCTCATCAAGAAACTGTTGGACCCGAAGTTCGAGCATCCGCGTACTTATCTTGCACAAGTTGATGGACAAATCACGCAAGAAGCTGTCAACCAATTGAAAAGAGGTGTGACTATCAAAGGCTACCGCACAAAACCTTGCCAAGCAGAAATCGTCGATGCACCAGCAAACCTTTGGGAACGGGTGCCGCCCATCCGCTATCGCGCCAACATTCCGACCAGTTGGGTGCGTCTCACCCTCATCGAAGGCAAGAACCGACAGGTACGCCATATGACTGCCGCTGTAGGATACCCAACATTACGACTCATTCGCGTTCAAATTGGAAACATCCCATTGAGCGACTTACAGCCTGGCGAGTGGCGAGTGGTCAACGAGCGAGTGATTTAAAAAAAGTCCGCAAAAAGCTGCGGACTTTTTTGTTTCAATAAGGTTGCAACATCAATCGACATCGGCACGAGCCACAGCGTCTTTGTAGTACTTCTGGTTGACGAATACGTCTTCCTTGTACGGGTTGATGTGACGTTTTTTGGAAACCGAGATGATGTAGCCAAGAGCAACGATGTTCACTATCAGAGCAAGTGCGCTGATCACCATCATCATAGTAGGATTGGCCGCCACGACGGAAGGATCTACTGTAGTGCCCACAACGCCGTCAACGGCAGCTTGTCCGCCCGCAGCATACAGCTTCTCAATGGTGGTGACACCTTCAGGATAGAGAACGGGAAGTGTAGCCCAGCTGAACCACTGGCGACCGTCTTTGAAGGTCTCCTGGAAGAGCGGGAACACCTGTGCAAACATGCACCAAATGGCCAGGGTATTGGCGCGGTTCTGAATCCAGCCACCACGGTTCCACAGCAAAGCTGCGACGGTCGGGGCTAGAAGCAGGGCAATACCGCAGTACCAGCTGTGCGTGGGCAAGCAGTTATAGGTGTAGGCGAAGTTCCAGATGTCGTAGATGACGATGTAGACCCAGGTCATGTCGGCCCAAATCATGTCTTTCTTGTCCTTGGAACCATACACATTCCACCAAGCGGTCATACAGAAGATGTTGAACAAACCGGCAACACCATTAAAGACATTGTGCCAGCCACCGTATTGCCAAACGCCTTCGGAGGTAAGCCACCACTTGTTCCATCCCATCACGGCACTCTCGAAGTCGGAGACGCATGCAATCAGGATGTTGATGGCCACGATGATGAACGGGAACGGCTTGAACCAATGCTTGGCACCGACGCCCCATTTGTACTTAATCATCATAAAACCGATACACCCAGCTGTGGCTGCATAAAGCTTGGCATAATGGAACCAGCCTTGCATATAGACATGGGTCTGGTTTTCCAACGCCCACTGTGCTCCGCTGCGGACGCCAAGCCAGATGGCGAGGAAGTAGGCCGTCAAAGCAACGGGAACGACCAAGAAAGTAAAGATACCGCCGAACTTGGTGCGACGGGCAAACTCGTTCAGTAAGATTAAGCCAGCGAGGACAACGAGCATCATTCCCCACTGAGGCAGCGCATTAGCACCATATACTTGGAAAAACATAATTGTTGATTGTTTATTTGTTTAATTGTTTAATTGTTGAGTTGACTCGAGACTCGGGACTTCGGGACGCGGGTCTTTATAATGGCATATACCGCCCATACCGCTGTGATTACTAACGACATGGGAACGCCTACGGTAAGCATCTCGCGGAGCATGACGGCACCGCCTCCCGCATTCTCGAGCGCGGTGAAGAACGGAAAACGCCATGTGAGCTCGCCGTTGATGATGTGATCCACGATGAGCATCACCGAACCGCCCCAAAGCATCTTCTCCAAAGCCGGCAGATGACGCGCAAAGGCAGAATGATCGCTTCGGTTGTTTTTTTCATTGGATTTGCGAATGGCACTCGTGACCACCGCTTGTGCTAAAGGTACTACAAAACAGGACATAAGTTATTGAATTGTTGATTGTTTATTTGTTGAATCATTGAATTACCACACTGAATGTTCGAATTGATGAGTTTGTGTTAGGTTGTTGAATTGCTGATTATTATC
>CAMJHP010000052.1 GCA_946405575.1 uncultured Bacteroidales bacterium
ACAAACAGAACAAAGACAGCGTAAAGAATTTGAGCGATTTCGTGCAGCAGCAGAACTCAATTTGCGATTTTGCAAATTCTGATAGCTGGGTTATCCTGTCACCCATCGAACAAAGTATTAAGCGTAAGATTGAAGCCGTCGGAAAGCCTTTGAAGGACTGGGATATTCAGATTAACTATGGAATAAAGACGGGCTTCAATGATGCCTTTATAATATCAACTGAGAAACGTAATGAAATTCTTGCGAATTGCAAGGATGCCGATGAACGCAAAAGAACGGAGGAACTAATTCGACCGATTCTTAGAGGCCGCGACATCAAACGGTATGGTTATGATTGGGCTAATTTGTATTTAATAGCCACATTTCCGTCTCGGCATTATGACATTGATAAATATCCATCTGTCAAGCATTATCTCCTATCGTTTGGCATTGAAAGACTAGAGCAAACTGGCAAAACACATGTTGTCAATGGGGAGAAAGTGAAAGCCCGAAAAAAGACCAACAATAAGTGGTTTGAAACACAGGACAGCATCAGTTATTGGGAGGATTTTTTGAAGCCGAAAATCATGTATCCAAACATGACTAAATACATTCCATTCTATTTCGACGAAAAGGGTTTCTATCAAAACGATAAATCCTTTATGATAACAGGTGCAAATGTGGCTTATCTCACTGCTTTCTTGAACTCGTCTTTGTTTAAGTTCTGCTTCCTAGATAATTTCCCAGAATTACAAGGAGGAACAAGAGAATTGCGAAAGATATTTTTTGACAAAATTCCTGTACTAAAGGTGTCAGATGAAATAAATGAAAGTTTTATTTCTGTATTGAAAGACATTCAAAATGAATACACAAAACAAAAAGCACAGATAATAGACTCTATGCTTTTTGACTTGTACAATCTTACATCAGAAGAAAGAGAAACTATAGGCTTTGTTGAGATAGTTTGATATATCGCGTAACATAATCGCGTTCATTAGGAGATAAACCATACATTGTGAAAACAATATCGTCTATCTCCTTATCAGTTGTATCAGAGGGATTGGTTATTTGTCTGTCAAGAAGAGAAGATAGTTGTCTGTCGTACTGGGCATTGTATGGAATACATGCTGGTTCTATTGCTTGAACACTGACTAATAAATCTCCTGTTCCGGTCTTGGGTGAATCTTTCAACAAATAGTGCCCCATCAAGGAATTTAGTACACAGCATAAATAACCGATATGTTCTCCTGCGGCAAAACATGTACTATCAAGTCCAAGACATCCTTTATTGTCAAATGAGAAGCGTAAAATTGAACCAATTCTTTTCCATATAATTTTTGGCCGTGAAAAATCCTCCAAATAAGCGCAGTTGCGAAGGTTGTATGGAGTATCTCCTTTATCGGCTCTGGTGGCAATTCTATCCCAATACTGGTCTAAATGGGCTTTTACAGCGGGATAGTCGTTAATGTCTATTCGTGGGAATTTCCCCCTAACACCGTTATGGGTATTGATTAGGTACAATCCGTTGTCCACATATCCGTACCTTTTAATATCCCTGCCGCGCAAAATCGGTCGAATTAATTCATCCGTTCTTTGGCGTTCCTCCTCTGTCTGGCAGTTGGTCAAAATTTCATCTCGTTTTTCTGAACTAATGATGAATGCTTCGTTACATCCTGTAAGCACACCACGATAGATGTTGATGTCCCAATCTTTAAGTGGTGTACCCACAGCCTCTATCTTCTTTTTGATACTTTGCTCAATCGGAGATAATATGACCCAACTATCGGATGTGGCGAAGTCACAAATGCTATTCTGCTGCTGCACGAAATCGCTCATTAGTTCTCCGCCAATCCTCTTTGTCTAATGAAACGGGTAAGGGTGTTCCTGTCCACTTTGCAAATCTTGGCAATTCTTCTTTGAGAGGTACCATTACGAAGCAATTCAGAAATAAGGATTTCTTTCCCAGAAAGTTTGTATTTTTCTGGGTTGCTTTTGCGACCTTTTGGGCGACCAAGCGTTACTCCTTCTGCCTTCTTCCTAGCCAAAGCCTCCTTCGTCCTCTGGCTAATCAAATTTCTTTCAATCTCTGCCGAAAGCCCGAAAGCAAAGGCCAACACCTTGCTTTGAATGTCGTCGCCGAGTCGGTAGTTGTCCTTGATGGTCCATACCCGACATTCTTTTTTCATACAGAGGCTCAGAATCTCCATAATCATAAAAAGGCTTCTTCCCAAGCGGGATAGTTCAGCACAGATAATGAGGTCGTCTTTCTCTACTTTTTTCAGAAGCCTACCCAATTCCCGTTTGTCATAATTCTTTGTTCCAGAGATGGTTTCTTCAATCCATCCGTCAATGTGCATCTGCTCTCGTTGGCAGAAATTGTTAATTTCAAAACGCTGGTTTTCAACCGTTTGTTTGTCGCTACTAACGCGAATGTATCCGTAATTCATAGTTGTTTTCTTATTATTTGTACAACACGATAACAATATACAGCTATTTGAAGTTGACAATGTTATTTTTCTTATCTTTGCCCCATCATCATTAACAAATCAATATGAAAAAACTCACCTTTATCCTCTTTTGCTTGGCTTTTGGACTTTTCTTGCAGTCCCATGCCGAACCCGTCAAGCTGCAAAGCCCCGACGGACAACTGGAAGTGAAATTCGAAGTGCGTGACGGCGTACCTTATTATTCCCTCGACCGCGCTGGGAAGCCTATCGTGCTGCCCTCCAAGATGGGCTTCACCCTCGAATGGCGCGACGACCTCGCCCATGCCTTTGTGCTGAAAGACACGAAATACAGCACCTTCGACGAGACTTGGGAACCCGTCTGGGGCGAAGAGGCTCAAATCCGTAATCATTACAATGAGATGATCGTCACCTTGGAACAACCCGTTGGTTCTGTGGAGAGTATGGACCATTCCACCGAAAAAAAGGCCACGGTGGTGCAAATCCGTTTCCGCCTTTACGACGACGGCCTTGGCTTCCGTTATGAGTTCCCCATCGAGAACGCTTTGGTGTGTTTCTGGATTAAGGAAGAACTTACTGAGTTTGCCATGGCGGGCGACCACACTGCTTGGTGGATTCCGGGCGACCTCGACACGCAGGAATACAACTACACCGAGTCGCGGCTGTCGCAAATCCGTGACTTGTGGGATGCTGGCCACAAAGACGGCGGCTGGCCGTGGACGGCATTCTCGCCCACCGGCGTGCAGACTGCCCTTCAGATGAAGACCGACGATGGCCTTTACCTCAACATCCATGAGGCCGCCACACTCGACTTCCCCACTATGCACCTTGATTTGATTGTTGATTCGTTGAATGTTGAATCGTTGAATCGTTCCCAGAACAACAATTCAACAATTCAACAACGCAACAATTCAACATACACCTTTCGCGCCTTCCTCTGCCCCGATGCCACGGGCTACAAAGGCCGCATCCAAGCCCCTTGCGTCACACCTTGGCGCACGGTGATGGTTTGCACTTCAGCTACAGACGTCCTTGCCTCACGATTGATTCTCAACCTCAACGAGCCTTGCGCCTTGGAGGATGTTTCGTGGATTCACCCCGTGAAATACATGGGTGTTTGGTGGGAGATGATCTCGGGCAAGAGCACCTGGGCCTACACCAACGACTTCCCTTCGGTGAAACTCGGCCAAACCGACTATGAGCACGCCAAGCCCAACGGCACCCACGGCGCCAACAACGCCAATGTGCGCCGCTACATCGACTTCGCCGCCGCCAACGGCTTCGACGGACTGCTTATCGAAGGTTGGAACATCGGCTGGGAGGACTGGTACGGCAAACAGAAGGAATTCGTCTTCGATTTTCTCACTCCTTATCCCGACTTTGATCTGCCCGCACTGAACAAATATGCCCACGAAAAGGGCATCCGCCTCATTATGCATCATGAAAGTAGCGCATCCACAGTGAACTACGAGCGTTGGATGGAAAAGGCTTACACTTTGATGAACCAATACGGCTACGATGCCGTGAAAGGCGGCTATGTGGGCACCATCATTCCCTTCGGCGAAGGTCACTACAGCCAGCCCATCAATAACCACTATCACTATGCCATCGTGGAGGCTGCCAAGCACCATATTATGGTGAACTCCCATGAGGCCGTGAGACCTACTGGTCTTTGCCGTACATGGCCCAACATGATTGGCAACGAAAGTGCCATGGGTACCGAGTTCCGCGAGCGCATCAACCCTGGGCACACGACCATTCTGCCCTTTACGCGTTTGCAAGGTGGCCCGATGGACTACACGCCAGGCATCTTCGAGACCGATATGGGCAAAATCGTGCCTTGGGGACAAAAGATGAAGACCACCATCTGCAATCAACTTGGCCTTTATGTAACCTTTTATTCGCCACTGCAGATGGCCGCCGACTTCCCCGAGCATTACGAGCCTTTCATGGATGCTTTCCAGTTCATTAAGGACGTAGCCGTCGACTGGGACAAGAGCCTCTACCTTGAAGCCGAGCCTGGTGCCTATATCGTCACAGCTCGTCATCCCAAACTATCGACTTTGAACAAGGCCGCCGAAGGTGTCGGTACTTTGGTCGATGGAAAGAAAGGTGTGGTTTCCAATGCCACGAAGTTTATCTATGCCTTGCCTGAAGATGCCACAACCGAAGATTTGAAGGAAGCCCAAGCACATGATGTTTGGTATGTAGGTGGCATCACCGACGAGAACGCCCGTGAGGTGGAGGTGAAACTGGATTTCCTGAAGCCTGGAACGAAATACGAAGCCACGATTTATTGTGATGCCAAGGACGCCAGCGGCATTCCCGACGAACATTACAATGCGCAAGCCTACACCATCACCAAGAAGACGGTGACGAACAAATCAAAACTAAAAGTGAGGATGGCGCCTTGCGGCGGATTTGCGGTTTCGTTGCGTTCGCTGTAAAACCTGTAGAGACGTGCCATGGCGCGTCTCTACAGGTTTTATTACAACAGATTTTTCGTTGACAGCAGCCCACAAGCTGCGTCAATGTCTTGTCCGCGTGAAGCCCGGATGGTGGCGATAATGCCTTTCTCGTTCAGCGCATCGCGGAACCAAGTCATCGTGGCGGCATCGGGACTCTTCAGCGGGATGCCGGGAACGGCGTGATACCTTATTAAATTAAAGCGACAACGTGTGCTGCCCAACAGCCGTGCGATTTCCTTGATATGCTCCTTGCTGTGGTTGAGGTCCTTGAAGATGATGTACTCGAAAGACAGGCGGCGTTGGCCGTGCCAGTCGTGCTGTTTCACGGCGTGAATCACTTCTTTGATGGGATAGCTCTTCTCGACGGGCATCAGCTTGAGGCGCTCGTCGTGGAAGGGGCTGTGCATGCTGATGGCGAGGTTACACTTCGACTCTTCGAGGAAACGTTTGAGGTTAGGAATCAGTCCGCAAGTCGAGACGGTAATGCGGGTCGGGCTCCAGCCCAAGGCCCATTCCTGCGTGAGGATGTCGAGCGAGCGCATCAGGTTGTCGTAGTTGGCCAAAGGCTCGCCCATGCCCATGAAGACGATATTGGTCAATTCGTCGAACTCGGGCAGGCTGAGGATCTGGTTCATGATTTCGGCCACGGAAAGGTTTTTCTGGAAACCTTGTTTGCCCGTGGCGCAGAAGAGGCAGTCCATCTGGCAGCCCACTTGCGTGGAGACGCACAATGTAGCGCGTTCACGGTCGGGGATGTAAGCCGCCTCGATGAAATGCTCGCCAGCAGGGAAGAGGTATTTCTTCGTGCCATCGGTCGACACCTGCTCCTTGACGGGAGCCTGCAAGCCAGTTTCGTAATATTCTGACAATAAGGCGCGTGAGGCTTTACTGAGGTTAGTCATATTTTCGATGGAAGCGCAACGCTTCTGGTAAATCCAGTCCACAATCTGTTTGCCCGTGAATTTGGGCAGTTCCAGTTTCTCAACCACCGCCTGAATCTCGGCTGGGGTCTTGCCTAAAAGTATCTGTTTTTCCATATCTTTCTTAGTAACTATGGTGCAAAAATAGGGAAAATTGTCTTGTTCAAGTTTGGAAAGTGGCCAAACGCCAAAAAATATGTACTTTTGCACATCGTTTTGAAATACCATGAAAAAAATGACCCTTATATTCAGTCTTTTGGCGGCGCTGTTTGCTATGCCGTCATGCGGTACCAGCACTTCTGGTAATGTAGTTGAAAAACAAGAGCTTATCGTAGAAATGAGCCCGATGGATACTGTCTTTACCATTCCTGCGGATACGGCGACTTATTATTCCGAGGTGGTGAACAAAAAGAATTGTTTCCTCCTCATTTCCAAGCCCGAATATCGGCTTTATGTCTGTGAAGTGGTGGACGGCGATACTGTCAAGCGTGTGCATTATCCCGTTTGCGTAGGTTTGAAAAAAGGTCAAAAGCAAAAAAAAGGCGATATGAAGACACCCGAATGTACGGCTGATAATCCCTTTACTATCACCGAAATTGTGGATGCCTCCAAATGGACGCACGACTTTGGCGATGGTCGCGGCTCGATTCTTTCCTACGGTCATTGGTTTATGCGCCTGAAAACGCCAGGCCATTCGGGTATTGGCATCCACGGCAGCACCAACAATGAGAACTCGGTGCCAGGACGCGGCAGTGAAGGTTGCATCCGCCTCCGCGATGACGACCTGATTCATCTCAAGGAGAACTATGCTTTTGTGGGAATGCGAGTCGTGATTTTGGCTGACGAATTATAGTTTCCAAGGTTCGTCCAAGTCTATGTCCCAACCGGCTTTGATTTCAAGAGGGTCTTTATAATCGATAACTGTCTCAGGCAGAGTATGCCAATGGTAGTTGCCCGTGCTCCATTTACCATTGCCGTCGGCGTCAAGGATGGCACGGAGCTTGTATTTGGCGGGCATCAAGTATTCAAACATCACCTCTTGTTCCTTTGTGATGATTTCCTCCTTTAGTACTTTACCACTCTCGTCAGTGAGCTGCACAACAACTTGTCTTATTCCTTCGGGAGGTACCACGGTGATGTAGATGTTGCCGTATTCATCGTCTTTCAGCACGTGGAACTCGGCTTTGATAACTTCGTTGGTACGACCACGGATGCCGAAAAATATAGAATCAGGAATCTCGAAACTGTAGCTTGAATCCACAGAAAAAGGTGTTGTCAAGCGGTATTTTATGCCATATTCATTAGTGGGCTCAAAGGCAAGTTTTCCGTAATATACTGTCGTGTCGCACTTAAAGATGGCTGAGTCGCGCATTTGGTATTCTACGATAGGTTCGGAAAATTTCAGTATGAGGTCTTGCCCAGGAATCAGACCGCTGCGACCAATCAAGTTGTTGTTGACATACAGTTTTTTAGGTTCTGATTTTCGCCTTCTGTTACCTCCTGCCTCTTTGAATTTCAGGCTATAGCGTGTTGAGTCGTTGATGAGGGTATCGTATTTCACTTGCACCCAAAGGCTATCTTTGACATTAGGTGTGAAATACCACCAAACGGTGTCGTATTCAATGGAATGTAGGGTCACGAGGTTGAAGGTGTCGGGTAGCATTTCTGGAGTCATGACGACAGCATCTTTGGCAGGATGTCGGAACACAAAACGCAACAATCCCTCCTCGATGAGTCTCTTTTCCAAAAGCACTTGCGTGGAGTCCACTTCTGTAAACATATATAGGGTTAAGTTCAAAGCGTTTTGGTCGAAAACCCTTTGAGGCAGGGTGTCTTGTGGAACGGTTTGAAGCGAGTCGGAAATAAAGGTTAAGCTGTCTTGGCTGATTTCCGCTGAATCGACTGCAATGTAAAGTGTTGAGTCGTTGATGATCCGCGTACTGTCGAAAGTTGTTGAATCCAAATAATGTACTGTTGGGGCAACCCAAGGATAGGAAGCAGGTACCAACGTGTCCAAAAAAGCTACTTCCTCATTAGGAAGGTCGAAAAACAAGTTGGAGTTTACATCCTTTAAAGCGAAAATGAGGTATTTTTTATCGGCCAAACCATTGAGGCGAAAGATGCCTTCCTTGTCGGTCTTAGTGATATAGTCGGGTTTTGCACTCAATGGCAGCGAATCCAAATTGTTATGGTCAGCTGCATACAAGGATACATAGGCGTTTTCAACTGGTTTTTTGTCGTCAGCTTCCAACAACTTGCCTGCAATGGAAAGCGTATCAATGTGACTGCCAGTTGAGAAGCTATAGACATAATCCTTAAACGGGTTACCTTCGTGCAAATCTTTGATGGCAGCACCGAAATTAATGGTATATGTGGTGTTGGGTGTCAAGTCTTCCTTGAACTTTACGATAACAGTTTTGTTCTTCAGTTTGATGTCGGGTTTTTCGGTTAGCGGTGGCGAAATCAGCACATTTTGGTTAGCATTTTCAAGAGTGATGTATTCGTCGAAGGTGATTTCAATCTTTTTTCCGACAAAATTGACACTGTGGTTTTCTGGTACGGCTTCGACTACTACTGGTGGCCGGTCGTCTTTCGGGCCGCCCGTAGGAGCCACGGCATTGGCGCAACGCTGGGCAAGGAAAGCCGTCAATAGCATTGCGAGGTAAAAAATCAGGTATTTCAGCTTCCGAATCACGGGGCAAAGATACGATTTTTGGTATGCGCTAAAGGGCAGAAATCTTTCGAAAATCAGACGAAAAATTGTTCCTAAATCATAAAATATTGATTTTTAATAATTTAAATATATTTTTCTTAGATTTAACTTCGTTGAATATAAATATTTCTTGCGAAGCAATCCAAAAAAAAGAAATGGTTTTGCTATTTTTGCAAGTTTTAATCTTTGGATCTTGAAATTATAAATCTTTAAATATCGAAATATGTATAGAACACATACTTGTGGCGAACTTCGTCTTGCCGATGCCGGCAAGGAAGTGACATTGGCCGGATGGGTGCAGCGCACCCGCGACAAAGGCTCTCTCGTTTGGATTGACCTCCGCGACCGCTATGGCATCACCCAACTCTTCTTGGATGGTAGCAGCGACCCGAAACTGATTGAACAGGCTCGTACTTTTGGCCGCGAATTCGTGATTCAGGCCAAGGGTACCGTCATCGAGCGTGAATCGAAGAACCCGAATATGCCGACTGGCGAAATCGAGTTGAAAGTCAGTGAGTTCAAACTGCTCAACAGCAGCAAGACTCCGCCTTTCACTATCGAAGATGTCAGCGACGGCGGCGATGACCTTCGTATGAAATACCGTTACTTGGACATCCGTCGTAACCCTGTGCGCCAAAACCTTGAACTGCGCCACCGTATGGCTATGCTTGTGCGCAATTACCTGAGCAACCTCAACTTCCTCGAAATCGAGACCCCTATGCTCATCAAGAGTACGCCTGAGGGTGCCCGCGACTTCGTAGTGCCTAGCCGTATGAACCCAGGTGAGTTTTATGCCCTGCCACAAAGCCCGCAGCAGTACAAGCAGTTGCTGATGGTGGCTGGCATGGACCGCTACTTCCAAATCGTGCGTTGCTTCCGCGACGAAGATCTTCGTGCTGACCGTCAGCCTGAGTTCACACAGATTGACTGCGAGATGAGCTTTGTGGAGCAGGAAGATGTGCTGAACACATTCGAAGGCTTGGCCAAGCACCTCTTCAAGGAGATGAAAGGTCTCGAATTCGGTCAATTCCCGCGTATGACCTGGCACGACGCGATGAAATACTATGGCTCCGACAAACCAGACATTCGCTTCGGGATGAAGTTTGTGGAACTCAACGACGTAGTGAAAGGCAAGGGCTTTGGTCTCTTTGACAACGCCGACCTCGTGGTGGGTATATGCGCCGAAGGCTGCTCGGAATACACCCGCAAGCAACTCGACGCCCTCACCGAGTTCGTGAAGCGCCCGCAGGTAGGCGCCGGCGGCATGGTCTACATCAAATATAACACCGATGGCTCGTTCAAGTCGTCCGTTGATAAGTTCTACACGCCCGAAGACTTGAAGGTCATCGCCGACAAGTTCGGTGCCAAGCCTGGCGACCTGATGCTCATCCTCTGCGGCGAGGCCATGAAGACCCGCGTGCAGCTGAACGCCTTGCGTCTTGAGATGGGTAACCAACTCGGTCTGCGCAACCCCGATGTGTATGCGCCGCTCTGGGTCATAGACTTTCCGCTTCTGGAATGGGACGAGGAGACGCAACGCTACTATGCTATGCACCATCCCTTCACCGCACCGAAACCCGAAGATGAGGCCTTACTCGATGACCCGACGAAGTGGGGTGACATCCGCGCCAATGCCTATGATATCGTGATGAACGGTGTGGAGGTAGGCGGCGGTTCCATCCGTATACACGACCGCACTTTGCAGAACAAGATGTTCCACACGCTCGGTTTCACCGACGAGAAGGCCCAGGAGCAGTTCGGCTTCCTGATGGGTGCCTTCGAGTACGGTGCTCCGCCTCATGCTGGTCTGGCCTTCGGCTTCGACCGTCTCTGTTCGCTCTTCGGTGGTGCCGACAGCATCCGCGATTTCATCGCCTTCCCGAAGAACAACGCTGGTCGTGACGTGATGAGCGGCTCACCTGCACCGATTGCCCAGGAGCAGTTGGATGAGTTGCAGATTGCTTTGAATTTGAAAGGATAACTATGGAATACACTACGTGTAGAAATCAGTCAAAAATCAATCAAATTAAAAAAAAGAATTTATGGATTTTGATAGATTTCTTGCGAAGCAATCCAAAATAAGAGAACTATGAAAAGACTATTAGTCCTAACCGGTGGCGGTGATTGCCCAGGCTTGAACGCCGTGATTCGCGCCATCGTCAAGAGAGCTGCCCAAGAGAAAGATTGGGAAGTGCTTGGTAGCATCCAAGCCTACAACGGTATTCTGTGGGAACCCACCGAGGTTGTCAGGTTGACACCAGAGTCAGTGCGTGGCATTCACTTTCGTGGTGGCACCATCATTGAGACCACCAACAAGGGCGGCCCGTTCAATTGGCCTGTGAAGAACGCCGACGGCACTTGGAGCACTGTCGACCGCAGCGACGAAATGCTTCGCAAACTGCAATACATGGGCATCGACGCGGTCATCAGCATCGGTGGCGACGGCTCGCAGCGCATCTCGCAAAAACTTTACGAGAAGGGCTTGAACATCATTGGCGTGCCCAAGACCATCGACAATGACCTCTCGTCGACGGAATGCACCTTCGGTTTCCAAACTGCCGTGCAGATTGCAACTGAGGCCGTTGATAAACTCGTCACTACAGCCGCTTCGCACAACCGTGTCTTCGTCCTTGAAGTCATGGGACGCGATGCGGGTTGGATTGCTTTGCATTCCGCCATTGCGGGTGGGGCAGAGGTGTGCCTCTTGCCGGAGTTTCCTTACGACATCAAAGTAGTTAAAGAACGTCTGGAGCAACGTTTCAACCATGACCGTGGCTTTGCCGTGGTGGTGGCCTCCGAAGGCGCTCGTCCGAAGGATGGTCAGCAGGTGTACGAAATCAGCACAGAAGTTGGCTACGAGAATAAGAAGTTGGGTGGCATCGGTCGTCGTTTCATCGAGGAGATGAAGGCGGCTGGCTTTACTCACGATATGCGCGAGACCACCTTAGGTCACTTGCAGCGTGGTGGTGTGCCGATTGCCTACGACCGTGTGCTCTCTGCCGAGTTTGGCGTGAAGGCTTTTGAAATGGTCCTCAACGGTCAGTTTGGCCAGATGGTGGCTTACCATCATCCCGACTTGGTGGCTGTCTCGCTCAAGGAAGCTATCTCCAAGCCCAATCTTGTCACCATCGATAGCGATTTGGTGAATACGGCAAGAGGGTTGAATATCTCGCTGGGGATATGAGACCTCTGTATTTCATTGTTGTATTTTGTACTCTTGTCTCTTGTCGGAAGTCAGAAACCCCACAAGGAGGCAACCCTCACGTTCCTTACCAGCCTATTTACGAAGTCGGCGATTATTTCCACAACGACACTTTGGAAGGGGTTGTGTTTTATACATATGGAATACATAATGGGTTGATGGTCAGCCTTGAAGAGACATTACAGCCTTGGTGCATTACAAGTCATATCATTTGCGAAACAGGTGCTACCAACCCTTGTGATGGCTGGAACAATACTAATATCCTGATGTCAAACTACGACCTATATAATTATCCTGCAATCAATTGGAGTTATCAGAGGAACACTTGGCATCATATTCATTACGACCATCGATTAATCAATCATAGGCAGTGGTATGTGCCATCGAATATGGAAATGCGCTATCTTCTGATGAATCAAGCAGCCGTGAATATAACTCTAGATTCATTAAGTTGTCCGACTTTGGAAGACAAAACCTATTGGTCGAGTACAGAGACTGGTACACGAGGTGCAGCCGCAGTTCGTATGCAGGACGGGAAAATCGTAATCAGCGACTCGGTGAAAGATCAAGTCTTTTATGTAAGGGCAATCAGACACTATTAATACTCTAACCGAACTAATTAGAATTGATTCGAAATCATCGGATACATTTGGATATGTTCGGTTAGAGTTATATTCTATTTCTTCGCCACGGGGTCACAGGTCAAGCCAATACCCAGTTTCTTGAAGATTTTTTGGTCTACTTCACTGAGCATTACTGTGCTATGCACTTGACACCCTTTGAGTTTTGGCAGGCATTCCAAAGCTTTTTTGCAGTTTTCATCCCAAAGGCTGAGCATTGAAATGGCCACCAATACTTCATCTGTATGGAGTCTAGGATTATTGCCGTGCAGGAAACAGACTTTGGTTTTCTGAATGGGTTCAATCATAGCTTGAGGGATGAGTTTTACCTCGTGCGGGATGCCAGCAATATGTTTGGTGGCATTTAATATCAAAGCGGCACTGGGACCGAGCAGGGTGCTGGTATGTGCGGTGATGATGATGCCATCTTCCAATTCGATGGCGGCGGCAGCTGCACCTTCCTGTTCTTTACGCTCTTTGGCAGCAATAGTAGTTTTACGATCAGCAGTGGTAATTTTGGCCTGTTTCATTAGTAAGGCTATCTTATTGACCTCGTTTTCAGTGCCTTTGCCTTTTGCCAAGTTGCACAAAGCGGTGTAATAACGGCGGATAATCTCCTGTTTGGAGGCTTCACAACAGGCTACATCGTCGCTGAGGCAATAGCCCACCATATTGACGCCCATATCGGTCGGAGATTTATAAGGGTTCTCTCCATAAATACTTTCAAAGATGGCATTCAACACAGGGAAAATCTCAATGTCGCGATTGTAATTGACCGCTGTCTTGCCATAAGCTTCCAAATGGAAGGGATCGATCATATTCACGTCGCTAAGGTCGGCCGTGGCGGCTTCGTATGCTACATTGACAGGGTGTTTCAGTGGCAGGTTCCACACGGGGAAGGTCTCAAACTTGGCATAACCTGCCTTAATGCCGCGCTTGTTCTCATGATAAAGTTGGCTCAGGCAGACGGCCATCTTGCCGCTTCCTGGACCTGGCGCAGTGACTACCACTAGTGGGCGTGTGGTTTCTACATAGTCGTTACGGCCAAAGCCTTCCTCCGAGTCGATGAGGGCGACATTGTTAGGATAGCCTTCAATGATGCGGTGATAATACACCTTGATGCCCATGCGTTCCAAACGTTGGCGGTAGGCATCAGTGCTGGCCTGACCGTTGTAATGGGTCACCACTACCGAACTCACCATAAAACCACGGTTTATAAATTCCTCGCGAAGACGTAACACATCCACGTCGTAGGTGATGCCCAAGTCGCCGCGCATCTTGTTTTTTTCAATGTCAACGGCACTGATGACAATGATGATTTCGGCCACATCAATCAGTTGTGAAAGCATTTTCAGCTTACTGTCTGGCTGAAAGCCGGGTAGCACGCGGCTGGCGTGAAAGTCGTCGAAGAGTTTGCCACCAAATTCGAGATACAGTTTATCACCGAATTTTGCGATGCGATCCTTGATGTGTTCTGACTGGATTTTGAGGTATTTTTCGTTGTCGAACCCGTATTTTTTAGTGGTTTTCATAGTGCTTGGAAATAAAAATACGGGATGCAAAGATACGGTTTTTCAAAATACTAAGATCTTTTTTCTGATTTTTATGACAAAAAAATGGCCGCCCACACAGGAGCGACCATTTATAATTAAGGTGTTGATGATGCTTACCAAGCGAAGAGCGGATAGTCCTTCATCATCTTGTTGACCTCGGCACGGACGGCGGCAATCTTAGCTTCCGAAGCAGTCTTGGTCTCAGGATTGATGTCACCAATGACGTCGTCGATCATATCGACGATGATGGGCATCTTGTCTTCCTTCAGGCCACGGGTGGTTATGGCGGGCGTACCGACGCGCAGACCAGAGGTCAGGAAAGGCGAGCGGCTGTCGAAGGGCACCATGTTCTTGTTGACGGTGATGTCAGCCAGGACGAGGGTGTTCTCCACCATCTTACCGGTGATCTCTGGGAACTTGCCACGGAGGTCGATGAGCATGCTGTGGTTATCGGTGCCACCACTGATGACTTGATAGCCTTTGTCAACAAAGGCCTGGGCCATCACGCTAGCGTTTTTCTTCACCTGCAAGATGTACTCTTTGTACTCGTCGCTGAGGGCTTCGCCGAAAGCAACGGCCTTAGAGGCGATGACATGCTCCAGAGGACCACCTTGGATGCCTGGGAACACGGCACTATTGATCAAAGCGGACATCATCTTCGTCTCACCCTTCGGGGTCTTGCGGCCGCGCGGGTCTTCGAAGTCATGACGGATGAGGATCATGCCGCCACGGGGACCGCGGAGGGTCTTGTGGGTCGTGGTGGTGATGATGTGGCAGTACTCCAGCGGGTCGTTCAGCAGGCCCTTGGCGATGAGGCCAGCGGGGTGGCTGACGTCGGCCATGAGGACGGCGCCCACTTGGTCGGCGATGGCGCGCATGCGCTTGTAGTCCCAGTCACGGCTGTAGGCCGAAGCACCAGCGATGATGAGTTTGGGCTTGCACTCGAGGGCGATCTTCTCCATCTCGTCGTAGTCGACGCGACCGGTTTCCTTGGCCACGTGGTAGGCGACGGGCTTGTAGAGCATACCCGAAGCGTTGACCGGGCTGCCGTGTGAGAGGTGACCACCGTGCGAGAGGTCGAGACCCATGAAGGTGTCGCCGGGTTCAAGCAAAGCTTGCATCACAGCCATGTTGGCCTGTGCGCCCGAGTGGGGCTGCACGTTGGCGAAGGTGGCGTTGAACAGTTGGCAGGCGCGGTCGATGGCGATTTGCTCGCTCTGGTCGACGATTTGGCAGCCGCCGTAGTAACGCTTGCCAGGATAACCCTCGGCGTATTTGTTGGTCATGACAGAACCCATGGCTTCCAGCACTTGCTCGCTGACAAAGTTTTCAGAAGCGATGAGCTCGATTCCGTGCATCTGACGCTCTTTCTCTTGGCGAATCAGATCAAAGATTTTTTCGTCTCTTTTCATTTGTTGATTATTGTTGATCGTTTAATTGTTGAATCGTTGTTTTTTGACGCGGGACTCCGGGACATCC
The DNA here is from genome assembly GCA_946405575.1 of uncultured Bacteroidales bacterium. GTDB lineage: Bacteria > Bacteroidota > Bacteroidia > Bacteroidales > F082 > Limimorpha. Next base: position 15,400 of record CAMJHP010000052.1, read on the forward strand.
TCTCTTCTTGCCGTCATTGCGGGCGCAGACCCGCAATCTCCCATGCGAAAGGGATACCTCTTTATGCTTGGGAGATAGCGGATCAAGTCCGCTATGACGTACTAGGGTAGGACTGCCAGAGGCTAATTCCGCTGCAAAGTTGCGAAAAATAATTGAGTCTTCGACAAAAATTCTAACTTTTACTACCTTTGTCGGCCGAAAAATAGTTCACCCTATGAAAAACCTACGTTTATTTGCCTCATGTTTGGCTGCTTTAGCCACATTCTGCCTGTCGTGTTCTGAGAAAAAAACGACAGAAGCCGTCATTACTTCCATTGACTTTTCCGACACCGCATACTGGTACAGCTGCGGCGACACCACACAAGCCGCTGACGTCTTCTATGTCTATCCGACCGTTAGCACCATCTCCTTTGTCGATAACGGTTCTTCGTGGTTTGCCGACATCTGTCTGCCCGAGGTGCGAGAAGAGGCCAATGGCAACCAACGCTTCAACAAGATGCTTTATGGTGAGTACAATTTCTACGCACCCTATTATCGACAAATGATTTTTGAGGCTTATTCTCAACCCACACCTATGTTAGATTCTCTTGCTCAAATAGCGGCTAAGGATGTCAACGACGCCTTCCAATATTATATGGCGAACTTCAACCATGGCCGTCCCTTCTTCCTGATGGGTCACAGCCAAGGCTCGCAGATGCTTATTGAGTTGTTGAAAAACGGAATGACCGAGGAACAACGCAAACTGATGGTAGCCGCTTATTGCATTGGTTATCATATCAATGCAGAAGAGCTGTCTGCCTATCCTGAAGCTTTGCAACCTGCCACCGACAGCATGATGCAAGGTTTGGTCATTTTTAACTCCGTTACTGATACAACGGCCATCGGAATGGTCTCACGCAGCGATGTGGTGGGCATCAATCCTACCATTTGGACGATGGCGCTTGACACTGTTCCCGACGAGTTACATCTAGGCATGGCCAAATACAACGAGGCTCGCGACAGCGTCCTCATCGTGCCTTGTCCGACAAGGACCTATCTCTACAAACACAACACCGTCTGTCCTGACCTCGACCCCGAAATGGTCTTCATCCCAGCATACGAAAAGATGTTCCCAAAAGGAAATCTCCACTTTGCCGACTCTTGGCTCTTTGGCGGGAATGTGGTGGAGAATATGAGATGCAGGTTGAGACATTTCGGCGATTAAGCCTATTATTTGCCGAAAATTATTCGGCGATTATATCTATTATTCGCCGAAAAGATGTATTTTTGCCAAAAAATCACAACAAATGTATCTACACGAATACAAAGAATGGTGGAAGTTCAGGTATGATGCCTCGGCGGTGATGAATAAGTTGGCAGAGGTCAGAGCTCGGCAAGGAAGGCTACTCGGTGAACTATCGGCAATCGGGTTTTCTTTGCAAGAAGAAGCCCAATTAGCCAATCTCACTATCGAAATTGTGAAATCGTCGGAAATCGAAGGTGAGTTGCTTAATTTGGAGCAAGTGAGGTCGTCCATCGCAATACGTCTCGGCATACCAGCCGCAGGTATCGTGCCCGCCTCTCGGTATGTGGAAGGCGTAGTCGAAATGATGTTAGATGCCACACAACATTACCAACAACCTTTGACAGATGAAAGGCTTTTTGGTTGGCATAACGTACTGTTCCCCACAGGTGTTAGTGGCCTTTATAAGATCGATGTAGCCAAATACCGCACCCACGATATGCAAGTCGTTTCAGGTCCAATGGGATTTGAAACGGTTCACTACCAAGCACCTGCGCCAGAACGAGTGCCCATAGAAATGTCACGTTTTATTGAATGGTTCAATGGCAGCGACCCGATAGACCCCGTTTTGAAGGCAGCAATAGCCCATCTTTGGTTCGTCGTCATACACCCCTTCGACGATGGCAACGGACGTATTGCGAGAGCGTTAACTGAACTATTACTTTCTCGAGCGGATGAAACATCAAAGCGGTTCTACAGCATGTCCAACCAAATCCAATCGGACAAAAAACGCTACTATGAGGTCTTGGAAAGCACACAAAAAGACGATGGTGAAATTACTGAGTGGTTGTTATGGTTTCTGGATTGTTTAGACCGTTCCCTGAAAGCCACGGATGAGACGTTGGCATCAGTGCTGGCCAAAGCGCGTTTTTGGGAGATTTACTCCGAAACGACCTTTAATGAGAGACAGAAGAAGTTGATTAATATGCTGTTTGACGGTTTCTTTGGAAAACTGAACACAGGCAAATGGGCTAAAATCGCCAAATGTTCAACCGACACCGCACTTAACGACATCAACGATCTGGTTAAGAAAGGTGTTTTGAAGAAAAGCGATGAAGGTGGACGTAGTACGAATTATTTATTTAATTTTGCGCCCAAAATAAACTAACAATCGATGAAGAATTTTGTTGAAGAACTCCGCTGGCGCGGAATGCTGGCACAGATCATGCCAGGCACGGAAGAACTCCTCCAGAAAGAAATGGTAACGGCTTACCTCGGCACCGACCCGACCGCCGACTCCTTACATATCGGACACCTTTGCGGCATCATGATGCTGCGTCATCTGCAACACTGCGGCCACAAGCCCATCATCCTTGTGGGTGGTGCCACTGGCATGATTGGCGACCCTTCGGGCAAGAGCCAAGAGCGTAACCTGCTCAACGAAGAGACTTTGCGCCACAACCAAGAGTGCATCAAGGCACAAGTGGCCAAGTTTCTCGACTTCGAATCGAAGGAACCGAATGCCGCTGAGATGGTGAACAACTACGACTGGATGAAGGACTTCACCTTCCTCGACTTCGCCCGCGAGGTGGGCAAGCACATCACCGTGAACTACATGATGGCCAAGGACAGCGTGCAGCAACGCCTCAACGGCACTGCCCGCGACGGCTTGAGCTTCACCGAGTTCACCTACCAGCTCTTGCAAGGCTACGACTTCCTCTGGCTCTACCAACATAAGAACTGCAAACTGCAACTTGGCGGTAACGACCAATGGGGCAACATCACCACGGGTACAGAATTGATTCGTCGCACCTTGGGCTTTGAGAACGAGGCCTTTGCCCTGACTTGTCCGCTCATCACCAAAGCTGACGGCAAGAAGTTCGGCAAGACCGAGAGCGGCAACATCTGGCTCGACCCGAAGCGCACCACGCCTTACAAGTTCTACCAGTTCTGGCTCAACGTCAGCGACGAGGATGCCGAGAAATACATCAAGATCTTCACCTCGCTGGATAAAGAGACCATCGATGCCCTGATTGAAGAGCACAAGAAAGACCCGGGCATGCGTGTGCTGCAAAAGCGTTTGGCTCAGGAGGTCACCGTGTTGGTGCACTCGCAGGAAGCCTTGGATGCCGCCATCGAGGCCTCCAACATCCTCTTCGGCAAGTCGACCAAGGAAGGCTTGGAGAAGCTCGACGAAGCCACCTTCTTGGACATCTTCGACGGCGTGCCGCAGGAGCACATCGCCCGCACCGACCTCGAAGCCGGCATCCCGATCGTCGACTTCATGGCCGTCAACACGCAGATCTTCCCCTCGAAGGGCGAGGCCCGCAAGATGACCCAAGCCAACGGCGTGAGCGTCAACAAGGAAAAGGTCACTTTGGATAAAGTGATGACTCCCACTGACCTCATTGACGGCAAGTACATCCTTGTGCAGAAGGGCAAGAAGAACTATTATTTGGTGGTGGTGGAGTGATCACCCACATCTGTTATTCAAAATGGCCGTACTTTGCAAGTGCGGCCATTTTTTTCGATTCAGACAATATCCCACAGGCTAATGGACCTTGGTGGAAACGCGAAAGTGGGTGAAAAAAAAAGCCTAATTGCTGATTTGGCTGTGCGAAATGAGGCAAGAATATCGCATTTGATGGTCTCTTAAACAAAAAAAACATGGACAAACCAAAAATCCGATTTTCCATAAATATTTGAATGTCAATATATTGAAAATTTTAAAATCGAAATAGATAGGGACAAAACCGTTTTAGGGCTTGACAGATGGCTTTTTTGGTGTTTTTTTGAATAATTTTGCGTGCATAACACAGAAAAACACATTGAAATGAAGGCAACAAGACTTTACTTCCTGCTTGCGCTGCTGATGGCGGGATGCCATGGCTTCAAGCCTAGCCATCCCCGACGGCGACATGGAGACGGTTTAAGGCCTTGGGGGGCATTTTATAAATATGCTGGATTTTGAGTATTTTTGCCGCGTGAAATGGTGTTTGCACATAGTAAGCTTTTTGTTTGGGCTGGCCATGCTGGTGGCTTGCTCTAAACCAGCTGAGGTCCCTGAGCCTGTCGAAGGGCCGATTCTAACATTATCTCAAATTGACACCCTAATGTGGCACCATCCTGACAGTGCCTTGGCTGTGATGATGGAGTTTGCGGCAAGCCCCAAGGCGGATAGCTTGGATGTGTTTGAGGGGCATTATTGCCAGGTGCTGATTGCGGAGCTGCTGTTTAAGAATGACTATGGGCAGAGCAACCGCGAAGAGGTGCTGAAGGCGGTTCATTATTTTGATTCGGTTGTGGGGATGGATGGAGCGGACACACGCGATAAGGCGGACACTCGCGGTGTGTCCGTACGGGAGCGGGAGGCGTTTTTGGCGGCACGGGCGCATTATATGAATGGTGTGGGATACTATGAACACGATAGTATTGTGGCGGCTTGCGAGGAGTATCTGAAGGCGTTGGAGATCGTGGAGACGCATTTCCCGGGGATTGAGACGCGCCATGGCACGTCTCTACAGCCCAACCACCTGCCGCGGTTTATGGCGTTGACATACGGGCGTTTGTTGGACTTATTCCGCAACCAACTTATGCCAGAATCCGCCATTTATTGTGCCAAGCAGTACTTGGTATACAACCAGATTGCGCCGACTTCGCTTAATGGCAAAGCCAATGTTTTGAGTAAGATTGGATTAGAATATCATATATTGGAAGAAACGGACAGTGTGGCTTTCTATTTTGAAGCTGCATTTAATGCCTTGCATGATAGAAACACTCTAGCTTACAGGGATTTGGTGGCTTCACAAGCAGTGTTTGATTATTATGAAGTCCACGACACCATAAAAGCCTTGGATAGTCTGAAAAGCATAGCAGCACAAGCAGAAAGCGATGTCGAAAGAATAACCCGATATGAAACCATTGGCGAAATCTATCATAACGCTGGACAACTCGATTCGGCCAAGGTTTATTTGGAAACAGTATTTGATTTTGCAAATGATGGCATTGGTAAAAAACTTGCAGCAAAGGCTTTGCATGACATTGCTATTGATGAGGGCGACACCTTGAAAGCCAACCAATATGCCCAATTCATCATAGAAGATGTAGCCGCAGCAGCCGAAAACCAAACGCAGGTCTCGAAACTCAACGACATGTTTCAGCAGCATTTGCAGTGGGAGCAAGAGCGAGCCGAGGCCGAGAGGCAGCAGGCGGCGCGGTTGCGGAGGAACAGGATGATTGTTGTGGTGAGCGTTCTGGTTGTGGTGGCGGCGCTGTTGGCTTGGCTGCTGATTAGGCGAAAGATGAAGCAGCAGCGCGACGAGGCAAGCCAACAGATGGAGGCCGAACGCGAGGCGCACCGATTGGAGAAAGCGTCCATTTCGGGGAGGCTGAAACGGAGCAACCAGGAGCTGCGCGAGCTGAAGGACCAGATGCGGCAACAAGTGGGCAACGGTGCGCCGAAGCAGGAGACGCAAGCGGTGTCGTTCAACGATGAGCCTATCTGTCGCCTCATCATGGAGCGGGTGAATGAAGGACAATTCAAGGCGCAGATGGACTGCAAGCTATACCAGGACTATGCCTTGGGCAAAGAGCAGGTGATGGTGTTGCGCGAGGCCGCTGACCGCCACTTTGGGCAGTTCACGAGCCGACTGGCCAAGGCATATCCTAGCCTCACCAAGGGCGACCTTGACTATTGCTGCCTCTACCTGCTCGGGCTTTCGGATGCCGACATCTCCGCTTTGATGCAGCGCGCCTACAATACCGTGAGCGAGCGCAGCCGAAAACTGAAAGGCGTTTTTGGCAGCGAGGAGTCGCTTTCCGTTATACTTCGGGGTTTTGCTAATGAGTCCATATCGT
>CAMJHP010000053.1 GCA_946405575.1 uncultured Bacteroidales bacterium
TATGGGCCTTGGAGCCGCTTACCTTATTGGTAAGAAACGCAACGAAGAATAATTAAACTTCGAAAGGACGAAAATCGCTCCGTATTTTCTATGAGGGTGTGTTATGACTGACACACCCTCTATTTTTATACGACAAAACCTAACATATACTTAGGTATTTTCTGTCTGTGACAATTGCTGGCTTCACGGTTCCCACCCATATTATGTGTTTTGGATTATTGTCGTTTTTATACCCCTTTGATTCGTATTTAATGCAAATTTACTACTTTTGCACTTGCATTTCTAATTTGCATACGATTGTGCTGCAAAACTAATGCTTGAATATAAAAAATGGATTGAAGATGATATTTACACCTACACAATATCAGCTACAAACTGTAGCTACAGGTCGTGTATTTGACGATGATGGTTGGACTTTGGACGACAAGCAATGTGACCAGCCAAGTATGGTTCGCCCTATCTATGAAAAAAAACAACTTAATGTGAGGGAAGAGGCTTGCTTGGGCCTGTACCGCTATGCTGATTGGTTGCCTATCAAAACTATGCTGAAAAATCCTTCGGAGCCTATCACATACAAAAGCGAGGGTTTGGCTAAATGTTTGGAATTGAATAACCTTTACATCACGTTTAATGGCTGGTGGCCAGAGCGTAAGGCTCGGATGAAGACTTGTTCGTTTAAAGAGATGGAGGCCTATTCGGTATGTGCCCGTTTGGATGACGACCTGAAAAGTCAAGTTTTAGTAGTTGCCTCGGCTGGCAATACAGCTCGTGCCTTTGCCAAAGTGTGCTCTGACAATGGTATTAAGTTGCTGCTATGCGTTCCCCAAGACAACATCAATGCATTGTGGTTTGACAAACCCCTAAACCATTGCGTGAAACTAATTACTACCGAATCGGGCAGCGATTATTTCGATGCCATCAACCTCTCGAATGTGGTTTGTGAGATGGACGGCTATCTCGCCGAAGGCGGTGCCAAGAACATTGCACGCCGCGATGGAATGAGCACGACGATGATGTCGGCTACCACTTTCATTGGTCGAACACCTGATTTTTATTTTCAGGCAGTAGGCAGTGGCACTGGTGCCATCGCCGCTTGGGAGGCCAATTTGCGTTTCATTGTTGACGGTCGTTTTGGCTCCAACAAGGCCCGCTTGATTGTCTCACAAAACAAGCCTTTTGTGCCAATGTATGAAGCATGGTGTGCCGACTCACGTGCCTTGTTGCCTTACGATGCTGACCAGGCTCGTAAAGATGCCGCTGAAATCTGTGCCCCTGTGCTTTCCAACCGTAAACCACCTTACGGCCTTGCTGGTGGCCTTTACGATGCACTGAAAGACACCAATGGTGACATTTTTGCTGTCAGCAATGATGAAGCCAACGCTGCCAAGGCCTTATTTGAGGAAACGGAAGGCATTGACATTTATCATGCCGCAGCAGTAGCTACAGCTTCATTGCAGCAGGCTGTGGAAAAAGGAACAGTGAAGGCTGATGATGTGGTGATGCTCAATGTCACGGGTGGCGGCGAAAAGCGGTTCCATGCCGAGCATGAGCTCTATTACCTAAAGCCTGATCACATCTTCAAGATTGATTTCACCAAGGAAGAGGTGGAACGTGTTTTAGCAGAGATGAAATAAACGCCAGCTTTTAAACTGCTGACATCAACTCGAATGGAATTGCCTTTGGCAGCTTGACTGCTAAGGGTTTTTCCGTTGATGTCGGTCAGCGATACGGATAGCAATCCTTCTGCCTTTACGGTTACGAAATCGGTGGCAGGATTAGGAAAGATGCTGAGATCCTTCAAATTTTCTGCTACTTGTGTTGGCTCGAGTGGTGTCACCCAAAATGTGACCATGGCCGTGTTGCAATTGCAGGGGATGGTCATGTTGATATCCAGCCAGGCTACCATACCAGGTTCAATCTCGGGTCGTAGTGTGGCATAGGTGGTCACTTCGACAAATTCATCTGGTTGGGTAGGGAAGGTCATACCGCTGACGCCATTCGAATAGCAGCTAAAGTTAGTGAAGAACTCATTGGATGGGTGTAGGGTGACATCCACAGGGTCATGGCCCGTATTGTGGATGAGAAAATGGAAAATAGCCTGGGTTCCAGGATACATAACTGTGTCACCGGTGATGGCCTCCGCTTCGAAAGTGAATTGTTCCACCATATCGACTTCTATATCGTCGATAGTGAGATAACTCCCGTACTGTCCGATTGCATGAACCGCAATGTATTCGCAATTCTCTGGAATGGTCTCCACATAGGCCGAGATTTTTTCATAATCTCCGTTAGACACGGTAGTCGTGAGGAGGAGGGCGTGCATATCATTGGGGTTTGGGGAGGTGCCAGCCCAAAACTCGAGTTGAAAGGATTCGTCTGAGATAGCCCAACAAGTGAAGCGGTATCTTATGCTAGGTATGAGGAACATTGGCATATACATCCACGCGTCTTCGGTGTCACTGTAAGCATACCAGTTGCCAGTGTGGGGAACGCGATTATGGTCTTTTTCCATATAGCCACAGAGCCATGAGTCATCGTCGCAAATCCAGCCGACAGGCTTTTCTTGGTCGTGGTTGGCGTATTCGAAGCCTTCATTAAGGATATTTCCTGCAAAAGCTGATGCTGTCGCCAGACAGATCAATAGAATGAGAAGTAGTTTTTTCATAAGATTCAAATTTGAAGCAAAAATAAGAAAAAACCTGCCCCAACAGCTTGCGATACCGAAAATTTTCGTATCTTTGAGCCGTTTTTTGAAAGCACCTTATTATTGATATGCCCCACATTTTTAGTAATATGGTTTATTTGAACATCAAGGAACGCGATCGTTTTTGATTTTGCATTCCTTGTAGTCTTGCAGTGGTTCCTGAACTTGACGAAGGACCGCGTCAAAAAACAACATTTCAACAATTAAACATACAACAATTAAACAATAAACATCATGGAATTACCATTTGCAGAAGCGTGGAAAATCAAGATGGTTGAACCCATTAAGAAATCCACCCGCGAACAACGCGAGAAGTGGCTCAATGAAGCCCACCAGAATGTCTTTATGCTGAAGAGCGACTATGTCTACATCGACCTGCTGACTGACTCAGGCACGGGTGCCCAAAGCGATCGTCAATGGGCAGCGATGATGATGGGCGACGAGAGCTACGGCGGTGCCCGTTCGTTCTATCATATGAAGGACACCATCACCGAACTCACTGGTTTCGAGTATGTCATTCCGACCCACCAAGGCCGTGCCGCCGAGAATGTGCTGTTCTCATACCTCGTGAAGCCTGGTATGGTCGTGCCTGGCAACGCCCACTTCGACACCACCAAGGGTCACATCGAGAGCCGCAAGGCTTTCGCCATCGACGTCACTGTTCCTGAGGCATATGACACCCAATTGGAAGTGCCTTTCAAGGGTAATGTGAGCCTTGAGAAGCTTGAAAAGGTGCTGAAAGAGAACCAAGGCAATGTGCCGTTCATGGTCCTCACCGTGACGAATAATACCGTTGGTGGTCAGCCAGTGAGCATGCAGAACATCCGTGAGACCTGCGAACTTTGTCACAAATATGGAGTGCCGGTCAACATCGACAGTGCCCGTTTCATTGAAAACGCCTACTTTATCAAGACCCGTGAAAAGGGTTATGAGAACAAGACCTTGAAGGAAATCGCTTTGGAAATGTTCAGCTATGCTGACAGTATGACCATGAGTGCCAAGAAGGACGGTCTCGTCAATATGGGTGGCTTTATCGCAACCAACAAGAAGGATTGGTACGAAGGCGCCAAGTTGTTCTGCATTCCCTTCGAAGGCTTCCTTACCTATGGCGGTATGAACGGCCGCGATATGGACGCTTTGGCTGTCGGTCTGAAGGAAAACATTGAGTTTGAGATGGTTGAAACCCGCATCAAACAAGTCCACTACCTCGCCGCTAAACTCGACGAGTACGGCATTCCTTACCAGCGCCCCGCTGGTGGTCACGCCATCTTCGTTGATGCCGACAGGGTGTTGACTCAAATTCCTAAGGAAGAGTTCCCGGCTCAGACTTTGACCTGCGAACTTTACCTCGAAGCTGGCATCCGTGCTTGCGAAATCGGTTATGTCTTGGCCGACCGCGACCCGGTCACGCGCCAGAACCGCTTCGGTGGCAACGACTTCGTGCGCCTCTGCATCCCGCGCCGTGTGTATACCAACAACCATATGGACGTGATTGCCGCTGCACTGAAGAACGTGTACGACCGTCGCAACGAAATTAAGCGTGGTCTCGAAATCACTTGGGAAGCCGAGCTGATGCGCCACTTCACCTGCCAGTTCAAGAGACTGGGTTAATCTATGAAATTTGATTTGTGAATGATTCGGGGAAGCCATTTGGCTTCCTCGAATTTTTTATGTCATGCACACGGTGACTGAAAATTAAAATGTTTACTTTTGCAATCTAATTTACTTTTATGACCACTTCATCAATCATCCTCGGTATTCTTTTTGTCATTTGCCTGACTGCTCCAGTGGCCACTCGTTCGATGGGCTTGATGTCAGCCGACGACCAGCCTTCGCAGAAATGGAAAATTTCGTGTATGTTTGCCCTCAGTCAAGGTTTGGCAGCTGGCATCGGCTACACATTGGGAAGACTGTTTTCACATCTTTTTACTTATATCGCTGATTACATGGTCTTTGTCATGATGCTTGTGGTTGCGGTCAAGATGTTTGTCGATTCGATGAGGATACTGAAAGGCAAAATGCTCTACACGATTAACAAGGAGTTGGACATATTTTTGTTGTCCATCATGGCAGCTATGAACACATTTTTGATGTCACTTATGGGACCTCATTTCATGCCTTTCGGTTACTGGTTTTTCCTTATCGTAATCTTGGCAGGCTTCGTATGGTCGTTTTTTACTGTCCGAATTGAGTTTAAGCCGGAAATGATTAAAAAGTTGAGTTTCATAGAGTTCTCTGCGTCGGTATTTATGGTGGTCATTTCAGTTTTGTATTTGTTCACGGATTTGATTTAGGAATTTACGATTAAAATTTCTGAAAAATGAAAAAGTTCATAGCTCTTTTTATAGGTTTATCGCTGACAGTTTTGGTCAGCGCGCAGCCAGCAAATTACTATAATTCCGCCAACGGATTGACAGGCAATCAATTGAAGGTTGCTTTGCACAATATCATCAAGGGGCATTCTTCCATTTCATATGGCCAATTGTGGAATGCCTTTTGGAGCACCGACAACAAGGGCAATGGAGTAGTGTGGGATATGTATTCTGATGTGCCCAACGGGACACCGCCTTATACCTATTATCTTGGCCAGGACCAATGCGGCAACTATAGTGGTGAGGGTGATTGCTACAATCGCGAGCACTCATGGCCTTCGAGCTGGTTCAACGATCAAACCGTACCTCGAACTGATTTGCATCATATCTTTCCGACGGACGGCTATGTTAACAACCGCCGTGGCAATTATGCCTTTGGTGAGGTGCGTTCGGCGTCGTGGACTTCAAGAAACGGATCAAAATTGGGTTATTGCAAGACCCCTGGCTTTTCTGGGACGGTGTTTGAACCCATTGACGAATATAAAGGTGACTTCGCGCGCGCCATCATGTATATGAGTGTGCGCTATTATAGCGAGGATGGTAGCTGGGGTAGCAGCGACATGACCACTAAGTCGGAAATCAAGTCTTGGGCCATTGATATGTTACTGCGCTGGAATGAGTTGGACCCAGTGAGCGAAAAGGAGAAAGAACGTAATGAGGCTATTTACAACGACTATCAACATAACCGCAATCCCTTCGTCGACCATCCGGAATATGCGCGCATGATTTGGGATCCCACCTGGAATGCGATAGAGGATACGCTAGAGGCGGTCTATCTTTTTCCCAATCCCGTAGAAGCAGGGCAACCTCTGTATGTGAGTGGAAACTGTGACACATTTGATGCTGTCACGATTTGCGACTTGTGTGGCCATACCTTGCTTAAGGCATCGGGACATACTGTTGGTGAATTTGCTTTGACATTGCCCAATAGTTTTGCCAAAGGTTGTTATATTGTCAAATTGATGCGCAACGGCAATGTGGTGAAATACGAGAGATTAATGGTAAAATGATGCATAATGGTAGGGACGTACGGCCGTATGTCTTTTACATTACATCATTTTCTTGTGCCTGAAATAGATATAGAAGGCTGCGGCGACCACGGCCATAAATCCCATAATACCCCAAAATGCCCATGCCTTGTCTTGGAAGGGCAATCCGACATTCATTCCATAGAGACCTGTGATGAAGGTCAAAGGCAGGATGATGGTCGACACCAAGGTCAGGATTTTCATCGTCTCGTTGGTCTTGTTGGTCTGCATGGAGTCGAAGGTCATTGATAGACCCTCGATCAATTCCTCGTAGTCCTCGGTCATATCCCATACCTTTTGCAGATAGTCGAGGATGTTGCCCCAGTAGTCTTCCATGTACTCCACATCATCGGTGAAACCGGTTACTTTACCTGTCTCAAAGAGGTGGAAGAGCCTCAACTGAGGTTTGAAGATAGTGTTGATAAGGATGAGGTTCTTTCGTGTCACGCTGATGCGCTCGATGATCTTCACCTGTTTCTCCTGCAACAGCTCGCGGTTGATCAATTCAACGTCCAAACCGACCTTGCGCAACAAATACACCGATTCTGTCATCAGCTTTTCAAGGATGCGGTAAAGCAGGATGTCGGAGTTGCGGAAATTCATCTCCTCACCGTTTTGGATGCGTTCCTCATATTCTTCAAAGAGTTGTGACACGCCCCAAGGGTTTTTCTCAATGGAGATGATGTAATCCTTGCCCCAGAAAATCTTCACTTCCTTAATTTTCACAAACTTGTTCTGGCGGTCGAAGTTGGGAAAATGAAGGATGAGGAAATAGTAATCGTCGTAAATATCGATTTTCGGGCGTTGGTTTACCGATTTGCAGTCTTCAATATCCAAAGGGTGGAAGTGAAATCGGTCTTTCAGGAATTCAAAGTCTTCTTCCGTTGGGTTGTTGAGATGACGCCAAGTCAAGTTCCCGATTTTCAGGCTGTTAATCATAGGCCTTCCCCCTTTCTTTAAAGTGAATACTCTGTTTACATCGGCGCAAAAATTGATTCGCGCCGCGAAAATAGTGTTTTTTGTTGAAAAATTAGTGAATAATGTGACAAAAAATTATTCCCGCAGGTTCAAGTAGCAAGTGTGGTAATAAAGAATGATTGGTTGAATGGTGCAAAAACGTGTTTGGTGTGTCGAAGAGCAGTTTTCTTTTGGTCAGAAAGGATTGAGAGGAAGGCCCTAACGCTTGACGCAGAATGGAGGTATGTGTCTTTCTTCTCCACATCATTGAGACTAACTTTCAAATTGTAGGGATTCATCGAATGCGATTGTTGATTGGCAGATATGTTCGAAGTGAACCTCTGCTTATTTGTGATATTTTACTGTTGTTGGTATGTTTTTCAGATCCATAAGTCGCATATGTTTCAGTGATAACTTTGTGGAATTGAAAATTATTGGCGAAAACAATAGAAAAAAGTATTTTGGGGGATTTTCTTCTTGTTTAGTACTGCTCTTTTCGGCATTTTTCTTATCTTTGCGGCCTAATTTGAAATCATTCTTAATAATGATTGGGCACTAGGCTTCGGAAAACGAAACGGGAATATCCTCAAAAGTGCGAAGTCTTGTGTTAAATGACAAAAAACTATGGATCAGAATCCGAATGAAAATATCATCAATGAGGTCACGAACAAGGAGTACGAATACGGCTTTGTGACCGACATTGAGACCGATTTTGTGCCGAAAGGCCTAAATGAAGACATTATCCGATTGATTTCCAAGAAAAAAGAAGAACCAGAATGGCTGTTGGAGTTCCGCTTGAAAGCTTTCCGCCATTGGCAAACGCTGAAACAACCCAACTGGGCACATCTTGACCTTCCTGAAATCAACTATCAGGACATCATTTATTATGCTGCGCCGCGCAAAAGGCAAGAGAAGCAGAGCCTCGATGAGGTTGATCCTGAATTGTTGGCAACTTTCGACAAACTAGGCATCTCTCTTGACGAACAGAAGAGACTTTCAGGTGTGGCTGTTGACGCGGTGATGGACTCAACCTCGGTGAAGACGACTTTCCAAGATACACTTTCGAAGCATGGTGTCATCTTTATGTCATTTAGCGAAGCTGTGAAGCAGCACCCCGACTTAGTGAAGAAATACTTCGGCAAGGTGGTTCCCTATACCGACAACTTCTTTGCAGCACTCAATTCGGCGGTTTTCAGCGATGGCTCGTTCTGCTACATTCCGAAAGGTGTACGTTGCCCCTTGGAGCTTTCAACTTATTTCCGCATCAACGCAGCCAACACGGGCCAGTTTGAGCGCACACTCATCGTGGCTGATGAAGGCGCGTATGTGAGTTATATGGAAGGCTGTACGGCTCCGCAACGCGATGAAAACCAACTTCATGCTGCCATCGTGGAAATTATTGCCGAAACCGATGCCGAAGTAAAGTATTCCACGGTGCAGAATTGGTATCCTGGCGACAAAGACGGCAAGGGTGGTGTGTATAACCTCGTCACGAAGCGCGGTCTCTGTCGTGGCGACCACTCCAAGATTTTTTGGACACAGGTCGAGACGGGTTCGGCCATCACCTGGAAATATCCGGGATGTGTGCTGTTGGGCGATAACTCAGTGGGCGAGTTCTACTCCGTCGCTGTGACCAACAACTATCAGCAGGCCGACACGGGCACGAAAATGATTCACTTGGGCAAAAACACCCGCAGCACCATTATATCAAAAGGCATCTCTGCCGGTCATAGCCAAAACGGCTATCGTGGCTTAGTGAGAGTGGCTGCTAAAGCAGAGAACTCGCGTAACTACTCGCAGTGTGACTCTTTGTTGCTCGGCGACAAATGCGGTGCCCACACTTGGCCATACGTAGAATGCGGCAACGAGTCAAGCATTCTCGAACACGAGGCAACGACCTCGAAGATCTCCGAAGACCAATTGTTCTATTGCCAACAGCGTGGCATCCCGACCGAAAAAGCCATCGGCCTCATCGTTAACGGCTATGCCAAAGATGTACTGAACAAGTTACCTATGGAATTCGCCGTTGAGGCGCAGAAATTATTGTCGATAACCCTGGAAGGCAGCGTTGGATAAAACAATTAAACGACCAACATTCAACAAATGATAGGAACCCGTTCAAATAACACCCCCTTTTGGTTGCTCTTCATCGGATTGTTCCTCATTCTGGTGAGCAAGAGCCTATTGACCGAAGGCATGTTTCTCGACGGAGTGACCTATGCTTGCATTTCGCGCAACATGGCCATTGGTTTGGGTACGTTTTGGAATCCGCATTACACCCAAACGATTGGCAATGTGTTCCATTCCCATCCGCCTTTGGCATTTGGACTTGAATCCCTGTTTTTCAAGGCTTTCGGTGACCATTGGTGGGTCGAGAAACTTTATTCTGCACTCACTTTCGTCGTTTCGGGCATCCTCATCGCAGCCATTTGGAAACGCACGACCAACCGCCCGTGCATGGCTTGGTTGCCGCTATTGTTTTGGTCGGTCATACCGATTGTTTTTTGGTGTGCTACCAACAATATGCTTGAAAACACTATGACAGTCTTCGTCTTGTTGTCGGTCTGGTTAATGATTCTCAGTTATCTGAAAAACAATAAGATATGGCTGTTTTTTTCGGCTTTCACCCTGTTATTAGCCTTCCTCTCCAAAGGATTCACGGGATTGTTTCCCTTGGTGTTTCCTATCCTGTATTGCGCCTTCGACCAAAAACGCAAGTGGATACAAGGTCCGATTGACAGTTTGATTCTGCTGGTTGCTGTGGCAGTGTTTACCGGAATTATGTTCTTGGTTTGCCCAGGCTCTTTTGGTTATATTAAGGACTACATCCGACTACAAGTCATTGGTGGAGGACTGCACGAAGCAACTGCATCTTCAAGGTTTTATATCGTTTTCGCCTTACTGCAACAATTGTTCGTCACGTGTGCTCTTGCACTCGTTTTGGTGATTTGCAAGACTAAAAGCAAGGTCAATTCGAAGGTCTTTGAGTTCCCACCCGACAAGGCTTGGTTCTATGTCTTCCTGATTATGGGTCTCGTGGGTGTGCTGCCCATCATGGTGAGCATGAAGCAAAGGGATTTCTATATGCTGGCTGCCTTGCCGTTCTTCGCCTTGGCTTGCGGACATATTACCCTCTCGATGCTGACCTTAGGGTTGCCAAATATAAAGCCTCAAGTCCGCCAATGGATGACCCTTGGTGCAGGTTGCGTCGTGCTGTTGGGATTGGTCTTGAACGTGGTCCATATCGGAAAATACGGTCGCGATGAAGCGTTGATTGAAGAAGTGAAACAAAAGATTGCGGAAGTGGGTGATAATAGTATTATTGAAATATCACAAAAAGAATATATACAGTGGGCCAAGCATGCCTATTATATGCGCTACGGCAAAATCAGCCTAAACCCAATCCAACAATTAAACGATTAAACAATAAACAACTCAACAAATATATGTTACTGAACATCAAAAACCTACACGTCTCCATCGGAGGCAAGGAAATCCTGAAAGGATTGAATCTGGGTGTCAATGAGGGCGAAATCCATGCCATTATGGGCCCCAACGGAACTGGAAAAAGCACACTCGCTGCTGCTATAACTGGTCGTGAAGGTTATGAAATCACAGAAGGTGAGATTTGGTATAAGGGCAAGAACATTGTTGGTATGTCGCCTGAGGATCGCGCTAATGAAGGTATCTTCCTGAGTTTCCAGTATCCCGTTGAGATTCCAGGGGTGAGCATCCAGAATTTTATGCGTACTGCTGTCAACTCGAAGCGTGAGTACCAAGGTCTTCCTCCTATGAGCACTGTCGACTTCATGAAGATGATGAAGGAGAAGCAAGCTATGGTGGAAATCACCGAGAAACTGCAAAACCGTTTCGTCAATGTGGGCTACAGCGGTGGTGAGAAGAAGAAGAATGAGATTTTCCAGATGGCTATGTTGGAGCCAAGCCTTGCTATCCTTGATGAGACCGACTCGGGCCTTGACATCGACGCGCTGCGCATTGTTGCTCATGGCGTCAACCAACTGCATAATAATGAGAACGCCTTTGTGGTCATCACCCACTATCAGCGTCTGCTCGACTATATCGTCCCCGACTTCGTCCATGTGATGTACGACGGACGCATCGTCAAGACGGGCGGCAAGAACCTCGCCCTCGAACTCGAAGAAAAAGGCTACGAATGGATTAAGGAACTTTGATTATGGACAACCAACTTATCTTAGCTGCCAACCAAAGTCGCGAAATCATTGAGTATGATGATGATGCGCATATCTCACAGGAGCCAAAAGTGTCAGAAATCATCCTTAATGAGAACTCTAGCCTTGAGTTATATGTGCTGCAAAATGTAAGCAACGAGGCTTCCATCCAAAGGGAGTTCAAGGTTAAGCAGATGGCCGACAGCCGACTGAAGATTGTGGTTATCACTTTCAACGGCGGCGATGTGCGAAATACCTATCATGTCGATTTGGATGGCGAAGGTGCCGACACGCAGGTGCATGGCTTGTATCTCATTGACAAGACCCAACACGTGGAGAACTTTCTGAAGGTGAACCACAACGTGCCGCATTGCACTAGTAACGAGAAGTTCAAAGGCGTTATCGACGACTCGGCCTCGGCGGTGTTCAACGGTCATGTGTATGTGGCCAAAGATGCCCAAAAGACCGATGCCCACCAAAACAACAGCAACATTCTCCTGACCTCGACTGCTAAAGTCAATAGCCAGCCTTTCCTTGAGATTTATGCTGACGATGTGAAATGCTCGCATGGCACTTCCACTGGCCAACTCGACCAAGAGGCCATGTTCTATATGCGTCAGCGCGGCATCAGCAAGGCTAACGCCAGAATCCTGTTGATGTATGCCTTTGCCGCTGAGGTGAGCAACCATATAGGAAACGAAATGCTGCACGAACACATCGACGATATGATTAAGCGTCGTCTGCGTGGTGAGTTGTCGAGTTGCGAGAACTGCGTCCTGCGCTGCAGCCATCCTAAGGATTACAATTTTGACATTGATTATTCGAAAATCTAACTGGTAGAGTCGTAGCGCGCTACGTCTCTACAAACGCAATAAAATGAACATCAACGAAATAAGGTCTCAATTTCCTGTCCTCGACCAGCAGGTCTACGGCAAGCCTTTGGTGTATCTCGACAATGCCGCCACCACACAAAAACCTTTGTGTGTCATTGACCGCGAGCGTGACTATTACCTTCACGAGAACTGTAACATCCACCGTGGGGTGCATTACCTGAGCCAGAAAGCGACTGAGGCTTATGAACACTCCCGTCAGACTGTGGCTGACTTCATTCATGCCAAGGAAACTCGCGAGATTGTTTTCACACGTGGCACTACCGAATCATTGAATCTTCTCGCCACTTCATTCGAACACCTATTTATTAATGAAGGTGACAAAGTGTTGGTCACGGCGATGGAACATCACTCAAATCTTGTGCCTTGGCAGCAAATGATTTTGAGGCATCACGGACAGCTCCTAGTCGTACCGATGGACGACAAGGGCATTTTGGACTTGAACCGCTATGAGGAGCTATTGAAGGAAAGTCCTAAAATAGTTTCCATCGCTCATATTTCTAATGTTTTGGGTACTATCAATCCCGTGAAGCAGATGGTTTCAATGGCGCACCAGTATGACATTCCCGTAGTCATTGATGGTGCGCAGTCCATCGCTCATTATCCCATTGATGTTCAGGACTTGGATTGTGATTTCTTTGTCTTCTCTGGTCATAAGATGTATTCACCGATGGGTATTGGATGTTTGTATGGCAAGACGGAATGGCTGGAAAAGTTGCCTCCTTATCAGTTTGGTGGCGAGATGGTTGATTCAGTTAGTTTCAAGACAACTACCTTTAATGTTTTGCCCTTTAAATTCGAGGCAGGAACGCCCAATGTGGGGGCTGCTTTGGGGCTGGAAACAGCAATCCAATTTCTACAGGGTCTGGATAGGGAAGAGATTGGTTACCATGAGACTCAACTATTAAAGTCTGCTATCCAACAACTTTCCGATATTGACGGTATTCGTTTCGTTGGAGAGGCGGAACATCGTAGTGGTTTGGTTTCTTTCATCATTGACGGTGTGCATCCTTACGATGTAGGTACTATTATTGACAAGATGGGTGTCGCAGTACGAACGGGTCATCATTGTGCCGAGCCTATAATGACGCACTTTGGCATTCCAGGAACTGTACGGGCTTCCTTTGCTTTATACAATACTGAGGATGAGGTGAAACTTTTCGTGGATGCGGTGAAGAAGGCATCAATTATGTTGCGTTGATAAAGCCTATAAAGAAGTAAAGTCTAAGTAAAAACACAAAAAAACATATAGCTATATCATCCGATATAACTTATATGCTTTTGTTTCAAATAATTACACTCCTATGGAGTGGGCGTTTTTTTCTTATTCTTTTCTTCTTTTGCCAAGAAGGTAAGCACCGCCAAGACAACTTAGAAGAAGCAATTCTCCTCCTAATGGAGCAAGATAGTCAATGGTAATATTCTGATGTTCAGCCTGAGGCATTTCAACACCTTCATCATTACCCTTGCTCTTATCTGAGCCTTCTTCTTTATCTTCCTCGTCTTCTTCGTACACTACAATATTCCCTTGTACTTTCTCTTTCTTGAGGACTTGAATCTGGGCGTATGTCGTACTTGTCAGCATCGAAAGTGCGGTCATTAAACCTAACACTGTAAAAATTCTTCTCTTCATGATGCTTGATATTTAGTTGGTTAACAGATATTCTATTTTCAAATATTAGTAATGCAAATATAGAAATCTTCTTTTTACATTTCTTCTTCAAATAATGTTATTATAACAATAATGTATTGCAAAATTTACAATATAATAATTTAACTCAATTTTCTTGTGCGGAATCTGTTGGTTCTGAACACAATAACTCCATTTGTTGTTTGACAAAACTGCTGTATTCTGTGAAAAAATTGTGGTTTAGGTTGATGCAAATGCGACGTAGCAAATCCATATCCATCGACGAACGCTTGAGAATTCGGTTGAAATTTCCTGGATCGCAATGGACTTTTCGAGCCAACCAAGCCTCGCTTCGCTCTTGTTCTTTCAGAACGGCCTTAATGGCATTCCCAATATGGTAATCATCAACTTTCATTTCTGTTTAATCGGCCATTTGTTTTTTGGCATAATTAGAATCATAACTGCAAAAATAGCAATTTTTATGTAGTTTGTGCATTTGGCAGTTTTTTTTGCCTAATTTTTTTCTTCACCCTAATAGGTGTAATGATTAGTATTAATAATGCTTCAAGTGCGTATTTCATCCATGGAACAAAACCTGTGACGAGTAGTTGGAAGATCATTAGAATTAGTGACGCACTAACAAATAGTGCTTTACCATGGTTTTTCTTTCTGAAAATCTGTATTAGGCTGAAAACCAATATGAGTGAAAGAGCCAACTGTATGATTTGTATCACAAACTCTGATGAACCTTCCCCTGTGTCTCCTTGGTTAAAGTAATAAGAATCAATGTAATAACGACGGAAAATGACAGTGATAACCTCAAAGATAAGCAATAATCCATAATAGGTAATGGCAAAGCTGGCTGCCAATTTCATAGATGTAGTCATCTGGGGCTTTAAGTCGAATATCTTTCCTTCGGTTTGTTCCATGGTTAAGATGGATTTTGTGTTGGATTAGTCATTTCCATCCGCTTGAAATAGAGGTAATACAGTAGAATCAAGAGTGCGGTGAGTAGGAGGTCGGAAGTGAAAGGCGAAGGCTTTTGCAACGGATATACAAATGCGGAATGGTCAATCAATATGCATATTTGGGCAATGGAATACGTATGGAAACCACGTTTGTTACCTTTGAACATCATCAGTACTCCTATTAAAGAAGCAATGAACAATGCCAGCAAAATAAGATAATAGTTGGGGTTGATTTGCTTGAGAATCAGCAATGTGTCGTTCATCGCATTTGAAAAATCTTCCCCCATAGCCGAGAAAGGTTGCATCATCTCGTCAAATTGCCCATTTTCGTACATCTCCGCCATCCTAGGAGTGGTGAAATACATCACCATTGATTTGAGGATATTCCAGCAGGCGTTGATGAACGACAACACAAGAAGGATTGTCATTCCTGTCGGGCGTTTTTTCAGTTCGTTGGTTTCCATATCGTTTTGTTTTGTAGGGCTGTCACATCTGGTGGCAGCCGCTGATTTTCACCAAGCGGCTGCCGCGATGCAACGGCCCTACAATGGAATTATTCGTTTTTCAAATCATCAAACGCCAGCGGATAATTCTTCACGAATTCCACGCTCTTGGCGATTTCGGTGTACATCACCTTGTCGATGCGCACGAACTCCACCAGTTTGCGGTATTCTGCTACGAACTTTTCAATGATAGGTGATGACTTCAGAGGTCTCCTGAATTCAAGTGCTTGTGTAGCATTGAATAACTCAATGGCGAGCACGCGTTCGAGATTTTCAGCTACACGCAAAGCCTTAGTGGCGGCATTGGCGCCCATACTGACATGGTCTTCCTGACCTTGCGATGACTCGATGCTGTCGACCGAAGCAGGCGTACAGAGTTGCTTGCTTTGGCTGACGATGCTGGCGGCAGCATATTGCGGGATCATAAAGCCGCTGTTGAGGCCAGGCTCGGCGACGAGGAACGACGGCAGACCACGTTTGCCACCAATGAGTTGATAGATACGGCGTTCACTGATGTTGCCCAACTCGGCCATAGCGATGGCTAAGAAGTCTAAAGTGATAGCCAATGGTTGACCGTGGAAGTTACCGGCACTGATGACCAGGTCTTCATCGGGGAAGATGGTTGGGTTATCGGTGACGGCGTTGATTTCCTCACTGAATACGGAGGCTACATAGTCGATGGCATCCTTCGAGGCACCATGCACCTGCGGTATGCAACGGAAGGAGTAGGGGTCTTGGACATGTTTTTTCTCTCTGACAATCAGTTCGCTGCCTTTGGTGAACTCACGCACACGCTTGGCGGTGACGATTTGTCCATTGTGGTGACGGATCTGATGCACTTGGTCGAAGAAAGGCTCGATGCGGCCGTCGAAGGCTTCCAAGGAAACTGTGCCAATGAGGTCGGCCAAATAGCTGAGGCGGAAGGCTTTCAGCAAAACGTATGTGCCATAGCTGCTCATAAACTGTGTGCCGTTGAGCAATGCCAAACCTTCTTTGGATTGGAGCGTGATGGGTTCCCAGCCGAATTTCTTGAGCACTTCCTCAGCAGGGACGATTTTGCCTTCAAAATGTACTTCGCCTAAACCGAGCAGAGGCAGCATGAGGTTGGCCAAAGGTGCCAAGTCGCCGGAGGCACCGAGTGAGCCTTGGTTATAGACTACTGGCAACACGTCGTTGTTGAAAAAGTCGATGAGGCGCTGCACGGTCACCACTTGCACGCCGCTGTTGCCATAGCTGAGGCTCTGCACCTTCAAGAGGAGCATAAGACGGATGATTTCCTCTGGCACCATCTCGCCCGTGCCGCAGGCGTGCGACATAACGAGGTTCTTTTGAAGGGTGCTCAGATCTTCCTTTGAGATGCTATGGTCACAGAGCGAACCAAAGCCTGTGGTCACGCCGTAGATGGGCTTCTCGGGGTTCTCCATCTTCTTGTCAAGGTAGTCGCGGCATTTTTGGATGCGCTTGATGGCATCTGAACTTAGTTCGAGCTTGTAGCCTTTGGTAAGTATTTCATTTACCTGTTTGAAGGTTAGTTCCTTCGATGAGATTTTGTGGACTTTCATATTGTTGATTGTTTATTGTGTTTCTTCTTTTGGCGCGGGGACTCACGTCGCCTTCTTAATATCCTGTCGCCCCTACGGGGCTTTGCTTTATGATAATATTGTTTCCACCAATTTGTTGGCTTCTAGAGTTTCTTGTTTACCTTCTTTCATCCATTTCACAGTGAACTTCTGCTCGGCCACCTCGCTTTCGCCAGCGATGACGACAATCGGGATGTGGCGTTGGTCGGCATATTTCATCTGTTTCTGGATCTTGGCGGCATCAGGATAGATTTCCGCGTTGATGCCGTGCTTGCGTACTTGGTTGAGGTATTTCAGGCAGTATTTCTCTTCGTTCTTGCCGAAGTTGAGGAAGATGACCTTGGTGCTTTCCGACATGGTCTCGGGGAAGAGGTTGAGGCCTTCCAACACGTCGTAGATGCGGTCGGCACCGAAGCTGATGCCTACACCCGAGACGTTGGGTAGGCCGAAGATGCCTGTGAGGTTGTCGTAGCGACCGCCACCCGAGATGCTTCCGATGGCGAAATCCTTGGCTTTCACCTCGAAGATGGCACCGGTGTAGTAGTTTAAGCCACGAGCCAAAGTCAAATCAAGTTCGGTGTCGATGCCGAGTTCCATATTGTCGATATAGTCGAACAGGGTCTCGAGTTCTTCGATGCCTTTTTGACTGACTTCGTTGTCCAACAGCGGCTTCAGCTGAGCCAGCTTCTCGCGTGTGTTACCTTTCATGAAGAGAATGGGCTGTAGCTTGTCGATGGCGGCTTGTTCCAAACCCTTCTCGGCAAGTTCCGCGTTGACGGCATCGATGCCGATTTTGTCTAACTTGTCGATGGCCACGGTGATATCAACCAAAGCGTCCGACTTGCCGATGTATTCAGCGATGCCAGCCAACACCTTACGGTTGTTGATCTTCAGTGTAACTCTGATTTTCAAGGCGTTGAAGACCTCATCGACGATTTGCACCAATTCGGCCTCGTTCAGCAAAGAGTCGCTGCCGATAATGTCGACGTCGCATTGGCAGAACTCACGGTAACGGCCTTTTTGCGGACGGTCGGCGCGCCAAACGGGTTGGATTTGGTAGCGCTTGAAGGGGAATGCGATTTGGTCGCGGTACATAGTGACGAAACGGGCGAAAGGAACTGTAAGGTCATAGCGCAGGCCTTTCTCCGTGATTTTGCTAGCCAACTTCAATGACTCAAGCGGCTCGCCGTTTTGCTCCACGCCACTCATGAAGTCACCGGAGTTGAGCACACGGAAGAGGAGTTTGTCGCCTTCTTCGCCATATTTACCTAAAAGGGTGCTGAGATTTTCCATCGATGGAGTCTCAATCGGTTGGAAACCAAAGCGTTTGAATACGGTCTTAATCGTGTCGAAAATATAATTGCGGCGCACCATAACTTCGGGCAGGAAGTCGCGGGTGCCTTTGGGAATGCTGGGTTTTTGTGCCATTTTTGAAATTTTTTGCAAAAGTACGAATTATTTCAATTCAAATTCTTCGCCCGCCTCAGGAATGACGATGTTGTCCCAACCTTCCTTGCGCAGTTGTCGCTTATAATATTGTTGTGCCTCAATGTCACCATGCACGATGAAAGTTTTCTTCACCTTGCTCGGGTCCTGGCAACTCAGGTAGTGAATCATTTCCTTATAGTCGCCGTGGCCGCTGAAGGCATCGATTTCGAAGATTTCGGCATTGACCGTATGCTCCATGCCGAAGATGGAAACGCTGGCAGGTGCAGGTTTTTCCAACAGTTTGGCACCCAATGTGGTAGGTGAACAATAGCCGATGGCAAGGATGCTGTTGTTGGGGTTCTCGATGCTGTTGGCGATATGGTGTTTCACGCGGCCGGCCTCCATCATGCCCGAGGCGGAAATGATGATGCAAGGCTCTTTGCGGGCATTCAAGGCTTTCGATTGGTTGATGTCGCGCACAAAGGTCAGACTGTTGAAGCCAAAGGGGTCGGGGTCGTATTCGATCACGTCTTTTACGTCGTCATTGAAGAGGTCGACGTGCATTCGGAAGATTTCAGTGGCATTGACGGCCAAAGGACTATCGACGAATACGGGTATCTTTTCGGGTAGTTTGCCTTCGTTGTAGAAGTTATTCAGCAGATATACAATCTCTTGTGTGCGACTGACAGCGAACGATGGGATGATGAGTTTGCCGCGTTTCTCCACACAGGTATGATAGATGATTTCTAACAGTTGCTGTTCGGCATTGGTGCGGTCGCTGTGGAGACGGTTACCGTAGGTGGCCTCGGTGATGAGGTAGTCGCAGTGCGGGAAAGGCTCGGGCGAGCGCAGCAGGTAGTTGTATTCGCGCCCGATGTCGCCTGTGTATCCGATGCGGGTCATCTTTCCACCTTCGTCGATTTCAATGACGGCGCAACCGCTGCCAAGTAGGTGCCCCGTGTTGTTGAATTTCACCTTGATATTATTGTCGATGTAAAAGTAGCGGTTGTAGGCCACGCTGACGAACAACTCCATGCTGGCGCGGGCATCTTTTTCGGTATAAATGGGCTGCAAGGCAGGAAGCCCTTGTTTGCGGCGTTTCTTATTGAACCATTCCATATCATTCTCCTGGATGAAACCGCTGTCGGGGAGCATGATACTGCATAGGTCTTCAGTGGCTTTGGTGCAGACGACCTGACCTCGGAAGCCCAGTTTGTAGAAATAGGGGATGAGGCCGCAGTGGTCGATATGGGCGTGGGTGAGGATGATAACGTCGATTTCTTTGGGGTCGACCATGATGTTGCGGTTGGCCGCATCGGTTTCGAGGCCTTTGCCTTGGAACATGCCGCAGTCCAACAGGATTTTCTTGCCATGGTCAGTGGTGATGAGGTGCTTGCTGCCCGTCACTTCCTGGGCTGCACCGATGAATTTGATTTTCATAGGCATGAAATCGTTAGATTCAACTTCGTTAAATTTGGCTTCAAAGATAGATAAAAAAAGTGAGGTGGCAAGATTTTGTCACCTCACTTTGGGATTTTTGTTTGAAACAATGCGGCTTATTCCACCACAATCTTCCTGACGGCATGGCCACCGTTGGCCTCGATGTGCATCATGTAGATGCCCTTGCCCATCTGAGACAGTTCGATGCGGGCTTGATCGCCTTCGAGGTCGGCATTGTAAACCGTTTGGCCGTAGGCGTTCACGATGCGGATGTGGCTCAAGCCTTCGCTTTCAACCACGACTTCGCCCTTGGTCGGGTTGGGATAGACCTTGGCGGCAAAGCTATTCTCGCCGATGCCTTCTGTGTAGAGGAAGTTGGCTACCAGGTTGCGGTTTTCGGTGGCGATGAAGGTATAAGTCATCTCTTCTGAAACCACATCGTCGTTTTCAGTCCAGTTCAGGAAAGCCCAGTCTTCGTTGCGGTTGACGGTCAAGGAGATTGTGTCGCCATAATACCAAAGCCCTCCGCCGAATGCTGTTCCGGCCTCTTCTGGGTCCACTTCAGCAGTGATGTAACATTGCTGCACAGCAAAGCTACAAACGTATGTGCGGTTTTCTGTCACGACGATGCTACGGGGATTGTCGATATTTCCATCGTCCCATGTCAAGAACACATAGCCGATGTTTGGCGTGGCTGAAATTTCGGTGGTTTCGCCGTAGAAGAAAGTGCCGCCGCCACTGACGCTACCCCAATCGGGATTGGCACTTTCGACGGTTATGGTGAAGCTCTGCAACTCGAAGTGCGCTTGATAGGTTGCCGATTCAGTCACAGTGAAAGTATAGGTGGCGTTGGTGCTGACCACTTGCCCCTGCTTCGTCCAGTTGACGAAGGTATAGTTGGCAGCAGGCGTAGCTGTCAACGTGCAACTTTGTCCGTAATTGAAGTTGCCGCCGCCGCTAACAGTGCCGCCATAGTTCGGACTGGCTACAGCATTGATGGTGTAGGTTTGTGCTGTGAAGTTGGCCACCAAAGTGCGGTTGCTGTTCACGGTGAAAGTGTAGTTGGCTTGGGTTGAAACCACATTGCCGTTCTCCGTCCAGTTAGTGAATGTGAAACCAGTGTTTGCCGTGGCATGTACGGTGCAAGATTGTCCTTGTTGATACGTGCCGCCACCAGAAATAGTGCCTCCGTTGCTCGGGTTGGCTGAAACACTGATGGTGTAGTTTTGCGGCTGGGCTTGGAAGTTGGCCACCAAGGTGCGGTTGCTGTTCACGGTGAAAGTGTAGTTGGCTTGGGTTGAAACCACATTGCCGTTCTCCGTCCAGTTAGTGAATGTGAAACCAGTGTTTGCCGTGGCATGAACGGTACATTGCTGTCCTTGCTGGTAAGTTCCACCTCCCGAAACGGTTCCTCCATTGTTCGGGTTAGCTGAAACATTGATGGTGTATTGTTGTGACTGTGCCGTGAAGTTGGCTACCAAATTGCGGTTGTTGTTCACGGAAAAGGTGTAGCAGGCTTGCGAAGAGACCACATTGCCGTCCTCCGTCCAGTTGGTGAAGGTATAACCGCTGTTGGCAGTAGCATTAACTGTGCAC